>CANCXY010000127.1 GCA_947381875.1 uncultured Clostridia bacterium
CTTTTGGGTGGGGCGGGTGGGGGGGGGGGCCGGGGGGGGCGGGCGGCGGGCCGCCCCGCGGGGCGGGGCGCGGGCCCCCCCCCCCCGGGGTCAGTCTTCCGGCGCCTCTGTCTCGTCGGCTGGGGCGTCGTTGTCAGATTCTCCGGCGCAGCCCTCTGTGCGCGCCACCATTACTACGCGGTCGCCCTCGTCCAGGCGCATCACGCGCACGCCGGTGCCGTAGCGGCTTTGGGAATTGATGTCCGCCACGCGCATGCGGATAATGATGCCCGCGTGGCTGATCAAAATCACGTCGTCGGTGTCGTCTATCACCTTTACGCCCGCGACGTGGCCCGCGTCGCCGTAGTTGCGGATGCCCAGGCCGCCGCGGTACTGTACGCGGTACTCGCTCTCCGGCGTGCGCCGCCCCTTGCCTTCCTCGGTGACAGTCAGCACGCTTGCGCCGGGCCGCACAATGCCCACGCCCACGACGGTATCGCCCTTCTTCAGCTTGATGGCCCTTACGCCTGTCGCGCCGCGCCCCATCTCGCGCGCGTCGCCCTCGTGGATGCGGATTGCCATGCCAAAACGCGTGGCGATGATGAGTTCATCCTCCCCGCTTGTGATGCGCGTCCAGGCCAAGGCGTCGCCCTCGTTGAGGTTGATGGCAATCAGCCCCACCTTGCGCAGGTTGCGGAACGCCGAAACGGGCGTGCGCTTGATTACGCCGCCGCGCGTCACCATTGTCAGGTATCCTTCCTCGCACTCGCGCGGTACGCGCAGCATGCTTGTGACCTGCTCGCCGTTTTGCAGCGGCAGCAGGTTGACAATGTTTGTGCCCCGGCTGGTGCGGCTCCCTTCGTATACCTGATACCCTTTCAGCCGGTACACGCGGCCCAAATCCGTGACAAAGAGGATGGGGTCATGCGTCGAGGCCAGGAACAGCTCCTCGACAAAATCCTCTTCTTTCCGGGAGAGCGCTGTCACGCCGCGCCCGCCGCGCCGCTGCACCTGATAGGTGTCCGAGGGCTGGCGCTTGATATAGCCCGCGTGCGTCAGCGTGAATACGCACGTCTCCTCCGGGATGAGGTCTTCAATATCCATTTCCCCGGAAACATGCGCGATCTCCGTGCGGCGGTCGTCGCCATATTTGGCGCGCATTTCGTTCAGCTCATCTTCCACCACGGCCAGCACTTTGGCGTCGTCCGCCAAAAGCTCTTTCCAGCCGTTGATCTTCCCCTGTAACTCGCCCAATTCATTCTCTATTTTTAAGATTTCCAATCCCGCCAACTGTCCAAGCTGGAAATTGACGATTGCGGTCGCCTGCGGGTCGTCGAACTCAAATTTCTCCATAATGGCCTGTTTCGCCTCAGGCTTGCCGCCCTTGCACGCGCGGATGGTGACAATGATCTCATCCACGACATCGACAGCGCGCCGCAGGCCCTCTAAGATATGGGCGCGCTCCTCGGCCTTTTTGAGGTCAAATTCCGTGCGCCGCCGGATCACCTGGTCCTGGAATTCCAGATATTTCCCCAGCATGTCGCGCAGTGTCATAATCTTCGGCACGCCGCCGTCCAGTGCCAGCATAATCACGCCGACGGTGTCCTGCAGCTGCGTAAATCGGTAGAGCTGATTTAACACAACCTGCGGGTTCGCCTCGCGTTTCAGGTCAATGACAATGCGCATGCCCTCGCGGTTGGTCTCGTCGTTGCAGTCGGAGATACCCTCGATGCGCTTTTCCTTCACAAGATCGGCGATATCCTCAATGAGCCGCCGTTTGTTCACCATATATGGTATTTCAGTGATGATGATCTGGAACCGCCCGCCGGCTTTTTCCTCAATGCTGGCGCGCCCGCGCAGGGTAATCTTGCCGCGCCCGGTGGCGTAGGCCGCGCGGATGCCGCTGCGCCCCATAATGATGCCGCCCGTCGGGAAATCCGGCCCCTTGATATGTTCCATCAGCCCGGCCATGTCGATGTCGGGGTTGTGGATCATCGCGACCAGCGCGTCGATCACCTCGCGCAGATTGTGCGGCGGGATATTGGTAGCCATGCCGACGGCAATACCGTTGGAGCCGTTGATGAGCAAATTCGGCACACGGCACGGCAGCACCGACGGCTCTAATTTGGATTCATCAAAGTTTGGCACAAAATCGACGGTATTTTTCTCAATGTCGCGCATCAAATCGACCGAGATCCGGCTCATGCGGGCTTCGGTGTAGCGGTACGCGGCGGGCGGGTCGCCGTCGACGGAGCCGAAGTTGCCCTGCCCTTCCACCAGCGGATAGCGCAGCGAGAAATCCTGTGCCAAACGCACCATAGCGTCGTAGACAGAGGCGTCGCCGTGCGGATGATAGGAACCCAGCACCGCGCCAACGGTGTCGGCGGATTTTTTGGTGGGGTGTGCCGGGTCGTTGCCACGCTCGTGCATGGTGTAGAGGATGCGTCGGTGTACGGGCTTCAGCCCATCCCGCACATCCGGCAGCGCGCGTGCCGTAATGACCGACATCGAGTAGTCGATGAAAGCGTCCTCCATCTCTTTCTTGATGTCGCGGACGATCAATCTTGTGCCTTCCGTAATGCTGTTTTCAATCATATTTTTACCTACCTGTAATATTATGCGCTGCACCCAAAGGGCGCTGCCCTTTGGAATCCTGCCAGAGGCGCCGCCTCTGGACTCCGCCAAAGGGGGCAAGCCCCCTTTGGAAACCCATCACGCGCGGCAATTTCATTGCCGCGCACCTGTCCGCAGGGGGACAGGCTGCGCCGCCGCCGCGTGGCGTATATTATGCGGGTTCAGATATCCAGATTGGCGTACTTCGCGCGCCGCTGGATGAACTCCTTGCGCGGCTCCACCTTATCGCCCATCAAGATGGTGAAGGCTTCGTCGGCGGCCATCGCGTCCTCTATGGTGATCTGGACAATCACGCGGTTTTCGGGGTTCATCGTCGTCTCCCAGAGCTGGTCGGGATTCATCTCGCCGAGGCCCTTGTACCGGCTCACCTTCGTGCCCTGCCCCATCTCCTCGGACATTTTCGACATCTCAATCTCATTGAACGCGTACCGCACCTGCTTCCCCTTTTGCAGCTTGAACAAGGGCGGCTGCGCGATATAGACAAACCCGCCCTCTACCAGGGGCCGCATATAGCGGAAAAAGAATGTCAGCAGCAGCGTACAAATGTGGCTCCCGTCCACGTCGGCATCGGCCATGATGAATACTTTGTGGTAGCGCAGTTTCGTCACATCGAAATCTTCGCCCAATCCGCAGCCAAGCGCCGTCACCACCGGGGTCAGCTTGTCGTTGCCATAGATTTTGTCAATCCGCGCCTTTTCCACGTTCAGCATCTTGCCCCAAAGCGGCAAAATGGCCTGTATTTTGGAATCGCGCCCCATCTTCGCGCTGCCGCCGGCGGAATCGCCCTCGACGATAAAGATTTCCGTCTTGCTGGGGTCCTTCTCGCGGCAGTCGAACAGTTTCCCCGGCAGCTTGTTGTTTTCCAGCGCCGATTTGCGCCGCACCAGCTCCCGCGCTTTTTTCGCCGCCTCCCGTGCCCGCGCCGCCTGCGTCGCCTTGTCAAACACAGCCTTTGCAACCGCTGGGTTTTCTTCAAAATATTCTTTCAGCTTATCATATACAATGCCGGAGACAAGCCCTCGTATCTCAGTATTGCCTAACTTTGCCTTTGTCTGGCCCTCGAACTGCGCCTCCGTCAGCTTCACGCTGATGATGGCCGTCAGCCCCTCGCGCACGTCCGCGCCGGAAAGGTTCTCGTCCTTCTCCTTCAGATACCCTTTCTCGCGCCCGAAATCGTTGAACACGCGCGTCACCGCCGATTTGAACCCCTCCTCATGCGTGCCGCCATCCGTCGTGTTGACGTTGTTCGCAAACGAGAGGATCAGCTCATTGTAACTGGTGTTGTATTGCAGCGCGACTTCCGCGATGGAATCCCCCTGCTGCCCTTTCAGGTAAATGACATCCTCATGCAGCACTTCCATCTGCCGTTTCTGGTGGATATAGTCTACAAAGCTGCGGATGCCGCCCTCATAGCACATGCTGTCGCTCTGCTGACGGCCCGCGCGCTCATCCGTGAGCGTGATGCGCACGCCCGCGTTCAAAAACGCCTCCTCGCGCAAACGCGTGTGCAGCGTTTCATAGTCATATTCCAAAACCTCGAACATCTCCGGGTCCGGGAAGAATGTCACGGTTGTTCCGTCCGGCTCATCCGTCGCGCCCCTGTTTTGCAGCTCGTGCAGCGCGACGCCGCGCGCAAAATTCTGCTCATAGGCCACGCCGTCCTTGCGCACGCGCACCGTGAGCTTCTCGCTCAGCGCGTTGACAACGCTCGCGCCCACGCCATGCAGGCCGCCCGCCACTTTGTAGCCGGAATTGTCGCCGCCGAACTTGCCGCCCGCGTGCAGCACGGTAAACACCACCGTCACCGCGGGCAGGCCCATTTTGGACTGTGTATCCACCGGGATACCGCGCCCGTTATCCACCACGCGGATGCCGTTCCCCTCCAAAATCGTCACTTCGATATGGTTGCAGAACCCGGCCAGCGCTTCATCAATGGAGTTATCGACAATCTCATACACTAAATGATGCAGCCCGCGCGGCCCGGTAGAGCCAATATACATGCCCGGCCGCTTGCGCACCGGCTCCAGCCCTTCCAGTACCTCGATCTGGCTTGCGTCATACTCATGTTCCGTGCCCGCGGGCAGCGCCTGTTCTTTCATTTCATCCATATTCATTCTCCCATTTTTTGTCATGTTTCCCCCGCCTGCGGCGGGGAAACATAACACGCATTTTCTTGTTATCTCCCCGATGTTGGCAGGGAACTTGACACGCATTTTCCTGGTATCTCCCCCGACGTTGGCAGGGAACTGGCAGCGTACCCTTTTGTCATATCCGCGCAGCAATGAAATTGCTGCGCATGACGGGTTTCCAAAGGGGGCTTGCCCCCTTTGGCGGAGTCCAGAGGCAGCGCCTCTGGTGGGCGTTTCCTCTCACAGGTTGTCAACAAACCCGCTGCGTTTTTTGAGCGTAGAAGCAGAAATCTGGCTCAAATAGACGGTTGCGGGTTTCCCGCGCATCACGATGAAGCTTTTGGGCAGCTCGTCTGTGACAGATACGACGCGGCCGTTTTTTTCGGCGGCCGCGAGATACTCACGCGTGGCAGCACAGATACTCGCGGTGTCCAGGTCAAAGACGCCCAGCACGTCCCGTGTGCGGATAACCGTATCCTGGCCGATATGCAGGTACATTTCTTCTCCTTCACTCCCATACCTTCCCCTGTTCTACATGCAGAACCTTCCCGCCCGTCTGGTGCGCAAGCTCCCCGGTGCAGCTCGTCAGCACTGTCTGGCGCCCGGCTACGCGGCTCAAAAGATACGCCTGGCGGTCGGTGTCCAGCTCGGAAAGCACGTCGTCCAGCAGCATGACCGGGTGTTCGCCTGTCTCGTGCGCCAGCGCCTGCGCCTCGCCCAGTTTCAGGGCCAGCACCGCGCTGCGCTGCTGGCCTTGGCTGGCGTAGAGCCGCGCTATCTTCCCGTCAATATACAGCCAGAAATCGTCGCGGTGCGGGCCTGCGCTGCAATAGCCCGCTTTCAGGTCGTGTTCCAGATTCTTTTGCAGCAGCGTATACAGCTCTGTCTGAGAATGGTTCAGGGTGTCGCGCATCAGTTTGACGGTCCCCGTGCGCTGCTCCGCCTCCCATTCCTCCGCCGTGAGGAGGTCGCGGCTGTATTGATACGTCAGCGCCTCTTTCCCGCCTGCGATGTCACCGTATGTCCGCTGCGCCTCCGGCAGGATCAGTTCCAGCATCCGCAGGCGCTGTTTGCGGATCAGCGCCCCCGTGCGGCTGAGCGCTTCGTCATATACATCCATCAGCGTTTCATCCTGACGGTTTTTGCGGCGGTATGTCTTGAGCAGTGCGTTCTTATGCCCTAACATCGTGTAATATTCGCGCATGGTGCGGGAATACGACGGCGACGCCTGGCTCACAGCCGCATCTAAGAATCGCCTGCGCTCCGCCGGGCCGCCCTTGATGAGATTCATCATGTTCGGCTCAAAGACCACCGCCGTGAATACCCCCGCCGCCTCGTAGCTGTTGCGGCATTCGGCCCCGTTGATGCGCAGTGTGCGCACCTTCCCCTTCTGACCCTTCTTATCAATCAGCACGCGGATATGGTTTTCATGCCCGCTGCCTTGCGTGACGCCCTCAATCGTGCCAAACGTCTCCTGTGCGCCCGCGCGCAAAAGCTGGCTGTCCTGCGCCAGCCGGAAGCTCTTGCCGCCCGTCAGCATCCAGATGGATTCCAGCAGGTTTGTTTTGCCCTGGCCGTTTTTGCCGCACAGGATTGTCAGGAGCGGGTCAAACGTGATCTCTGCCTGCTCTACGTTGCGGATATCCCGCACCGTCAGCGCGTCTACCCTCATGCGCCCGCCACCCCGATCTGTTTTCCCTCAAACGATACCACGTCCCCAGGCCGCAGTTTTTTTCCGCGCGCAAGGCACACTTCGCCGTTTACTTCACACAGACCATTCTGTACGGCCAATTTCGCTTCCCCGCCCGTCTCGCACAGCCCCGCGTATTTCAGCAGGGCGTCCAGACGGATGAACTCTGTGTGTATTACAATGCGCTCATTCATTTTTGAACCTCACCGGGAGAACGAGGAACAGGAAATCATTGCCCTCTGTTGGCAGTACCTTGACCGGCGAAAGCGGCCCCGAAAGCTCAAACACCAGTTTATCCGCGTGCGAATTGCGCAGGGCGTCCAGCAGATACCGGTTATTGAACCCGATTTCCACCGTCTCGCCCTCCACTTCGGCGGGTATTTCGTCTACGACTTTGCCAAGCGTCGTCTGGCAGCGCACGGTAACTTTGTTTCCTTCAAATAACACGCGCAGTGGATTTTTCAGCCGCTCTGTAATGATCAGGCTCGCGCGCTCGATCAAGCTGATGAAATCCCGCACATCGACCACGGCCCGCGTTTTGTGCCCTTCGGGGATCACGCGCTTGTAATCTAAAAATTCTCCTTCGATTAAACGCGAAATGACAGTATATTGCGCGGAGGAGAACACAGCGAAATGGCGGTTCGCGGAAATATGCACGATTTCTTCATCCGCCGTGAACAGCTTTGTTATCTCGTTCATTGTCTTTGCGGGGATGATGACGCGCGCTTCCTTTTGCGCCGGTATCTTCTTTTCTATGATGGCCAGACGGAAGCCATCCAAAGCGACAACCGTAAGTTGTTCCAGCTCGATAACAAGCAATTCGCCTGTATGGGCGGGGCGTTTTTCGTCGGTGGAGACGGCATAGAGGGTTGTTTCGACGATTTCGCGCAGGGTTGCGGCGTCGATATCGAGGGTTTGGTCTGTACCGGGGCTGGGCAGGTCGGGGAAATCGCCGGGGTTCATGCCCATGATATGGAATTCTGTGCGTCCGCCGCAGATATGTGCGTTGTTGGTCTCGTTGACGTCTATCTGGATTTCGTCGCTTGGCATTCGGCGGAGCATATCGCTGAGCAGTTTTGCGGAAAGCACAGTTTCGCCGGGTTCCTGGACGTTTGCTTCAATGGTGGTGGTGATGCTGATTTCTAGGTCGTAGCAGGTGAGCGTGAGGTTAAAGCCTTCGGCTTTCATGTAAATGCCTTCGAGTACGGGGATAGCGCTGCGCTGGGAGACGGCGCGTGATACACCGCTTACAGCGTTGGCTAAGGTTGTTCTGTCACAGATGAATTTCATGGAAAGCGCTCCTTTTTCATTTTTTACCGCATAAAGAGAGAAAAAGTATAGTCGTAGTAGTAGGGACCGTGGAATTGTGGAAAGTGTATGGAAAAACGGCGTCCAGACTGTAAAAACGAAGGTTTTCCACTCTGTGAAAGCCGTGTGGAAAGTTTGTTGAGTTTCAACACCCGCATTTTCGCCGCTGGAAAGTTCGTGGAAAACGCATGTTGAATGTTGAAAACTCGGTGGAAAAGTTGAGAACTTTCGCCGGACGCCCCAGGGACTTTTCCACCGCCCCTGCCGCGTCCGTGAAATGTGATGTCCGCGCGGCAATGAAATTGCCGCGCATGATGGGTTTCCAAAGGGGGCTTGCCCCCTTTGGCGGAGTCCAGAGGCAGCGCCTCTGGCAGGATTCCAAAGGGCAGCGCCCTTTGGGGAACGTATCAGGCCCGCACATTCTTAATGATATCCTCGACAGTTTCCCGCAGGCGGGTGTCGGTTTCGAGCTTGCGGGAGAGGTCGTTGACGGCGTAGACGACGGTGGAGTGGTCGCGGCCGCCGAACTCTTTGCCCACGTCGTCCATGCTCATGCCGGTGACTTCGCGGATGACGTACATGCTCACTTTGCGGGCGTTCGATACGTTGGAGCGGCGGGAGGGGCCTCGGAGCATTTCGGGGGTGGTGTTGAATGTGCGCGCGACCTCGCTCAAAATCTTTTCCACCGTGACGGGGACGGGCTGGGTTTCGCTGAGGATGTCTTTGATGGCCGTCTGCGCCACGCCGATGACGGGCTGGATGTTTTCGATCTTCTGGTATGCGTTCAGCTTTTTTACGACGCCCTCCAACTGGCGGATGTTGGTTTTCAGGCGGTTGGCGATGTATTCGGAGACTTCGTCGGGCAGGTCCATGTCTAAAAGATCGGCCTTGCGGCGGATGATTGCCACGCGCGTTTCAAAATCCGGCGGCTGGATGTCGGCGGTGAGGCCCATCTCAAAGCGGCTGCGCAGGCGTTCCACCAGACTCTTGATCTCCTTGGGCGGGCGGTCGCTGACAAGCACAATCTGTTTGCCCGCGCGGTGCAGCGCGTCGAACGTGTGGAAGAATTCTTCCTGCGTGGACTCCTTGCCGCCGATGAACTGGATGTCGTCTACCAAAAGCACATCCGCCGCGCGGTACTTGTTGTGGAACTGGGTGGTTGTGTTGTCGTGGATGGCCGTGATGATCTCGTTGGTGAAGGTCTCACCGTCCACATAGACGATCTTGTATTCCGGGAAATTTTTGTGTATTTCAAACTGGATGGCGCTGAGCAGGTGTGTTTTGCCCAGCCCCGAACCGCCCCAGATGAACAGGGGGTTGTATGCCCCCGAAGGGTTGGCCGCGACAGCCTGCGCGGCGGCATAGGCAAATTTGTTGGTGGAACCGACGATGAAATTTTCAAAGGTAAACTCATAGCCGCTGCCAGGCCCGCCCTCCCGCGCGGCGCTCTGCGCGGTGTCCTGTTCGGCGGGCGGGAGCTGGAACTCAATGCCCACATCAAAGCCTAACAGCGTGCGGAACCCCTCCGCCAACAGGTCGCGGTAGCGTGTATCCACAATGCCCCGGATAAACTCTGAGCGCACGCCGATGGTGGCCGTCTTCCCGTCAAAGGAAACGGCGTCCAGCCCCTCGATAAACAGGTTGTAGGTGGCGAGCGCCAGGCGCTCTTTGCAAAACCCCTTCACCGCGCCAAAAACTTCGTCAAATGAATTCATGAACCAATCCCCACTTTAGACATCCCGGCTTTTCCTCTCTCCGCACTGTTGGGCTGCCGCCCAAACCTGCCCAAAGGGCGCCGCCCTTTGGAATCCTGCC
>CANCXY010000128.1 GCA_947381875.1 uncultured Clostridia bacterium
CATAAACAGCAGCGCCAGCAGGATGGACGCTCCGCGCTGGCTATTCAGTTTTTTGCGAAGCTGCTTCACAGGCGTCCTCCCTTGTGGGTTTTATGGTGCGGGGGTGGTGTCCGGGTTTTCTTCCAGCGCGAGGGGCGCTCCCGGCTCTGCCCACGGCGCGGGGACGGGTTCGGTTCCCGGTTCCTGCGCGGGCGCTTGCTCCGTTCCATCCTCCGGCCCTGGTGATGGCTCTGTCCCCTCTGGTGGGGACTGGGTTTCGTTTTGGCCGGGAAGCGGGGATTGTTCGGGTGTTTGTCCCGGCACAGGGCCGGTGTCCTCTGTCTCGCCCGGATTAGTAGGGTCGGTGCCCCCGCCCTCGCCCGGATTAGTGGGGTCGGTGCCCCCGCCCTCGCCCGGATTAGTGGGGTCGGTGCCCCCGCCCTCGCCCGGATTAGTGGGGTCGGTGCCCCCGCCCTCGTCTGGATTGGTAGGATCGGTGTTCCCGCCCTCGCCCGGCTTATCGGGGTCGGGTTCTTTAGGCGGTTCAGGCGGTTTATAGCCCTCCAGCGTCAATGTGAGGTTGTGCGTCTGGCCGTTTTCCATTTGTATTTCTACTGCCACCGTCATCTGCGGCAGCGGGTGCCCCTGCTCTATCCAGGATTCGTACTCTTTATGGCAGATGAGCAGCCGGAACGGGCCTGACGGGCTGTCGTTCGGCAGCGGCATATCCGCCCCGTTCAGGGTTATCTTGTAATCGTTCTGTTCCGCCCCCATAATTGCGGCGGTAAGGCTCCTGATTGCGTCTCCCCCTACCTCGCTGCCGAAGTCGACTGCATATCCGTATTTTTCTTCGCCGTCTCCCGTCTGTTCTCCGCCTTCTTCCAACGGTTCCTTGTCCTCTCCCGACTGTTCTCCGCCGCCTTCCGGCGTTTTTTCGCCGTCCTCCGGCCCATTGTAAACCGCTTCTGGCACTTCCAGCACATGCACCTGCACGGGGAAAGTACGCTCGTACATTTTCTTCGGTTCAGGAGCCTTCCCCGTATCGGGATCCAGTTTGCCGCTATTGTCGGGGTGCGGATACGAAAGGGTGATATTGACCGTCTTTACAACGCCCGTCTCCGCCTTCTCATCCGCTTTGATTTGGAGATACGGCGTTTCCCCTTCCTTTAGCGTTGGGACCGCACAGGCCAGCCCGCCGGACACCTCGCCGATTGTCAGCTTCATACCATCGGGAGAAAGTTTCTCCTCCGTGCCATCCGGTTTTGTACCAAGGGGCGTGATGGGCACTGTGAGGATATCGTTCTGATAAACGTACAGCTCAGTGGTACACATATTCAGGTTGGCGGTCACGTTTACGCGCACTTTCAAGGTGTATTCCTGACTGTTGACCTTATATGTGATTGTCAAGTCCGCATTGCCCTCATCGTGGGCTGTCACCGTCAATGCGCCGTCATGCGTGATTTCGGCGGTGACAATGCTTTCATCCGCGCTTTCCACGCTCCATGTGCCGGATTCGTTCAGCAGCCCGGAAAGGCCCAACGTTTCCTCATGTGTGCGGTCGGCAAGGATATCCAGGTCGATGGGCGCGCCGCCATCTTTACGGTTGATGCCGCCTAAGGGCCAGTCGCCGTAGTGGACATGCGCACCATTGCGCGTGAGGATGGTGGGGAACGGGAAATTCAGCCCGCGCAGGTTCCCGCTGGTGGGGTAGCTGTAGCGGCCTGTCACGTCAAACCCGGAATTGGTGGTGGTGACAGGGCTGAAATCTTTCAGTTTGCCGTTCTCGCCGTACATGTCTGGGTTTGACAACGCATCATAGGTAAGGGCGGTGACGCTTTGGAAGTCGGTTTTCTTGCCGGATTGGCTCCATGCTTGAATATCGTTCTCACCGAACACCCCTTCCAAATAATAGCAGTTTTTAATGGTACATGTGCCGTGGTTCTTGGCGGTTCCTCCCGATTCTACAATTTCTCCTGTGCCGCCCACAGCATACAGCGATTTGATTTTGTAGTTTCCTTTTACATCAGGTTTCGCTTCAGGCAGGTTTACCCAACTATAGCAGTCAGTGAGAGCGTTATTTGTTAAACCATCTGTATCGTTTTGATATCCTATCCAGCCAATCGCATTATCGCCGCCTTCTACCTTAAACGGTTTCATATAGCTGCCGCCCACGATACCGCCGACATAAACGCCCTTGTCTGCGTTGATTGTAATTCCGTCATCAATCATGATGTTTCCGCCTGCGTAGCAATTCTGAAAATTCCCCTGGCAGGTGCCAACAAGCCCGCCAACGCGCATATTGTCATTATCTTTCGCGCCGTTTGGAATCTTGATTTCTGTCACTGCAGCGCAGCCTGTCAAGTTCATATTGGAAGCGCCAATCAGTCCGCCAATGCCGCTGCCGCCCCAGCCCCCTTGAGCCGTATAAACTTTTGCGTTGATTGTATACCCGGCTACCGCGCAATTTTTCACAATGCTATTTGTTTTATTTTTGTTATCCACAGCAGCAAGCCCGGCCAGCGCGCCGATTGCATACCAGCGAGACTCATTGCCAGTGTCGTAATACGCATCAATTTTGCCCTCACCGCCAGCATCATAGAGGATCATATTTTGGAGTTTTCCCTCAAACACCACGCCGAACAGCCCCGCGCAGGAAGATTTCTGTCCTTCAATACTGATGTTTTTGATTACATAGTTATCCCCATTGTAGGTGCCGCCGAACCATCCGGCAAGGGTCGCCGAGTCCCCGCTTGTTTTATCATAATACTCTGCAATAGGCGTATAAGATTCCCCATTCCCGTCCAAATCATGGGTCTGCTTCCAGTGATATTTTCCCGTTAAGGACGAGTAGGAAAGATAGGGGAATTTTGTGCTGCTATGTTCGCTGTTCCTATCTGCCCACATCACCGTTGTTGTGTTTTTTGTTTCATTGTTCCAGTTAATCATCTCCAACTGTGCCACACTGCGCACGCCATAGGGGTTGTTCTCTGTGCCCGGATCAACGGTGCGGCTTAGGCTGGCTATGTCCTGCTTTTCACCGTCCACTTTCAATTCCTGGATGGACAGCGCGTCCGCAAAATGCGGGTTCAGCATAAACCTCACTTCGGCCCCGCCCATCTTCAACGTGATAGTACCATTGGGGCTGTCTCCTGTGCCGGTGGGGTACAGGCAGACTTCCTCCGGCCTTTCTGTGCGCGGGTCAAAGCTGTAATAAGAATGGAACACATAGCCTTTCATTTTCTCCGCCAGGGCGTTATTTACCTCAGTGAGAGACGGATCTTTTTTATCCTCGCCCTGCCCGTCGCCCACAAACAAGGTATCCCCTTCCGGCCTGTGAACGTTGATTCCTTCAGCCGTCAGTGCGATGGCAGCCTCCATCATCGTCTCCCCGTCCGCACCCTCCGGCATGGCGGTATAGTAGCCGTAGCCATACTCCGTCACAATGCCGCCGTCGTCGTGCGCGGTGGAAAGCGTGTTATCCTGTTTGACTGTATATTTGCCGTCTTCTTCCTTCCGCACGGCCAGCAGGCTGATGTCATAGCTCACCCGCTCGCCGATTTCCAGCTTCTCCCAGTAATACACGCCCGCCTCACCCAATTCAATGGGCGTAGGCCATCCGCCGTAATGCACGGGCTTCCCTTCGGCGTCCTTCACGCCAGTGGGATACGGGAACGCGTTCTTTTCGTCCTTTTCGTTTACCTGGCGCATGCCGCTGCCAAGCAGGGGGTTTTCCTCCTGCTCTGTAGAAGAAAGTTTGCTGTAGGTGGTCTCCTGCGCCGGGTCGGTTCCGTCCGCGTACACCGCGCCATAGGAAATTTCCAGATAGGTATAGTTCTCATTGTTCAGATAGGCGCAGCCTTTCTGTCTGCCATTTCCCGCGGCAAAGCCGAACCGCTGGGCATTTTTGCCCTCCGTGCGCAGATCGGCGGCGGCGTAGCAGTTTTCGATTGCGCGCTGGTTGACCCCCGCGAACCCACAGGCAACAGACGCCGAGTTCTGGTCGTCCACCGTTTTAACGCGCGCGATGGCATAAGAGGTATAGAGATTGCCGCTGTTCTGTCCCGCAAAACCGCCTGCCCGGATATGGCCAAAGTTGGAGGTGTCGGTCGATATGCTTTTCACCTGCGCGGCGCTCCCGTAAATGGTGCCCTGGTTCCAGCCCACCAGGCCGCCGATATAGCCTGTACCGCCGTAGCTGTCCACGGGCAGGTGCGCGTCGGCCACCGCGCAGTTTTCCACTGTGCCGCCCCCCTGGTTGACGCCGATCAGCGCGCCCTCGTACAGCGTGCCATTAAAGCCAAAGCGGGCGCCGGTTTCGGGCTGAAAGTAGACGATATTCCGCAAATAGCCTTTGGAGACGCCGAACAGCCCGCCGTAGGATATCTGCCCCTCGGCAGCGTGGGCATAGCGCACGCCCCGGATGGTGTGGCAGCCGCCGTCGTAAGCGCCGGAGAAGGGGGCAAGCCATGTGCCGATAGGCGGCTGCTGGAACGCGCCGTCCGTTTTTGTGTCAAACAGGTTGTAGCCGCTGTAGGTGGTGTAATCAATGTCCAGTTCCTGCCGGAATGTGAGGCGGGGCGTCCCGCTGTGCGCATAATAGGTTTCGGACTGGCCCAAATTATACAGATGCCGGGGCGTGCGGACGCTGACGGTGTTATAGGTCTTTGCCAGAGCGTCAGCCGCCGCCTGCACATCGTCTCCCTGCTTCAAGGTGCAGGGCAGCACGGTTTCGGCAAAGTGCGGGCTGTAGAAATACTCTTTTTCATCAGGCTGATCCTTGTCGATTGTGCCGGTCAGCTTATATTCCAGTTTTATTTTGAGATACTGATAAAGGGACTTGACCGAGGCGAGCTTCTGGGTTTTCTCCCCCTCCGCGTCCGTTCCGGTCTCCATATTCTGCACCAGCTCTTTTGGGAGAGGCAGTAGATAGTATTCCGTCGATTCGCCGGAATCTGGGTCTTTCCACCCCGTTTCTATCAAGTCTTTGCCCGGTTCTGCCAGTGGCAGAGGAACAGCGGAGCCGCCGGATTCTGTCCAGTATGTAAGGAAAACGCCCTGGAACCCGTTCCCCTCGCCCTCCACGTCGCTTTTCAGAAACGCTGCCGCGTACCCGTCCTCCACGATTGTGTAATCGTCGGAAAGTGTGGACAGGTGGCGCGCGTTGCCGCCGGAAAAACCGTACAGCGGGGTTTCGTTGTCCGCTTCACCCTTCTTGACATACTTCTCATAGTAGACAAGGCTCGGTTCGCTGAAACGCGCGCCCCAATCACCATAGTGGGGCAGTTCCGCCAGGCCGGGGAAACTGTAGGTGGTAAGGTAGAAATTCTCGCGCAGGTTATAGGGGTGGCTGTTCGCGGCGTCTTTGGCGGCGAAAGCGGAACCCATTATTTCCAAAATAGTCTTGCCGTCTTCTTTTTTCTTCCTGCCTGTCAGCTCTTCATAGGTGAGTTTTTGGCCTTCGGGCGAAAACTCAGCTTCGGATGCGCTTGGCAATTTTGTAGCTCCCATATAGAAGCAGTTTATGGCTATGGAAGTTTGGCCCTCACCCATTGCACCGGGGGTAAATCTCTCGCATTTGCTATGGTTGAAATACAGTACGGCGGCATAGGCGTTTGTAATTTCGCTCGTTCCATTTACGTTGGCCAGCCCGCCAAGCAGCACAGCGCTGTCCGCGCCGTCGACAAATCCGGCGGCATAAACATTTATCATGGTAAGGCCGGTGTTTGTCCCGCCCGTCACATATCCCACCAGGCCCGCGGCGTTCTGTGCCCCGCGCAGGAAGCAGTCTGCATACGCTGTTTCGATCGTTACGCTGTTGCCCTTCCCAATCAGCCCGCCGACCGTGCCGCCCTGTACAAGCGTAGCCGCCAGGGACTTTTGGATATCCGTATTTTGGGCACCACCGGCAAGACCCCCGGCGTTTGTTCCGGTGATCTGGTATTTGTACCCTGTTCCCTCCGCGTCGGACCCCAACAGACCGCGCAGGGTATTCTGTTCTTCCGGCTCCCAGTACACCTGGCAGCCGTCAAAGACCGTTTTTTCCGTCCAGCCAACAATGGCGCCCGCATATACGCCGCCACCCACTGTGTCCAGTTTTACAGCAGTCGCAGGGTTCACCGCCACGTTGACCGCCTGACACTCCTTAAATGTAGCGTTGTCTGCGCCGGATTTGACCTTATTGACTACCTGACCCGCCACACCGCCCGCCTTGGCGACCGCGTTCGCTGTTTCCACAGTGCTGCCCTGTATGTGGCATTCCGTAAAGGTGCTGTCCGGGGCATTTCCCGCCACGCCGCCCGCAAGCGCGGACGCGGCGTTTGTATCCACCGCGCTGTCCGTCACACGGCATTTCTTAAAGGCGCAGTTGCTGACATCACCCGCCAGCCCGCCGATCTTCACGCCGCCCGACACAGTGCTTTCCTGCACATAGCATTTTTCCACCGCAACATGGGAGCCTGTACCCATCAGCGCACCAACACTGACCGACGCGGGTACTTTGATTTCCGCTTTCAGCAGATAAACCCCGGTGATTTGCGCAGGCGCACCCGCGCTCCCATCCACCCGGGCAAACAGCCCCGACGCGTTCCCCTCCGATGCGGTGGTGATATACAGGCGGCGGATCTGTTTTTCCTGCCCGTCATACTTTTTCAGTTGATTGTTCACAATGGGCTTGAACACATACTTCGGGTATGTCCCGTTCTCATAGCAGGCGATATGGTCTGCCTGCACCGCTTCTGTTTTGCCCTTTACGCCGGAAAAATCATTGTTCAGATTTTGCAGGTGGCGCAGATTGCTGACAGTGGCCTTTCCGGCCTCGTCGCCCTCGTTCTGCTTCGCGAACAGGCTGTTGTTCTCCTCTGAGACAGCCGACGCCTCATCAAAGTGGTTCTCTGCGGCGGGGCTTAGCGTGGCCGATACCCGGAAATTCTCGCCGGGCGCTTTGCCGGACAGGAGAAGGTCTTTGAACTGGAGCGCTTTTGAATCACTCCTCCCCTCCTCCGCTTTCAATTCATCCAACACATAGGTACGGGTATATACGGTGCCGCCGGCGCTTGCTTTCTGTTCCTTCTTTATCTGGCGGCCATCCAGGGAAAGCCCTGTTTCCTCGGCGTCATCACCGCTGCCGTACAGGAGCTTCATTTCTAACTTTGTATCCGTTTCTGCAAGCCCGCTGGGCAGCCAGTAGGAAACTGTGAGCGTGAGCCGTTCCCCGTTCTGTACCTCTACATACATCTGTGGGCTGGATACATCCTCTGTACCGCGCCCCGGAGTGGCCGCGCCGCCGTAGTAGCCGATCATCGGTTCGGCGCGCATTCGCTCGCTCTGGGAACTGCCGCTCCACTTCGTATAAAAGGCCCCCATCCCTTCCGCGTCAATCTGCTCCGACAGGTTTTCTTCGGCGTAAAATACGTCGGTGATGGTGCCGCTCGCCGGGTCGCAGACGATATAAAAATCCCCATCCCACAAAGCGGGGTCGATGCTGCCTGTGGGCAGAAGACGCACAAGGTTCGGCGTGCTTTTGCGCAGCACACGTGCCTCTGTACCCTCCGCTACTGCCAGCGCATCGCCGGACTGTGCTAACTTCTGCATGCGCTCGTCGCCTGAAAGCAGCACCGCGCGGTTTTCAGCGGCCATATAGATATCGCGGGCGGCGTTGTCCAGCTCCGCAATCTTCAGGCGGTCCCGGTACCAAACCACGCCCACGGCCGCAAGCGCCAGCAGAATTGCCAGGATCAGCACCGCCGCCAGGATCTCCACGAAGGTAAAGCCATGATTCTGTTGTCTGTGCGCTGCCTGTTTCACGTTCTAACACTCCTGTAGCTGTGTGCGGCGCAGTTTTCCGCCGCAAACTTTATTGCATATCCGAAAAGGATATATGGAACATTTTATCATATCCGAATCGGATATACAATAACATTGTCGAAATTTTTCGAACTTTTTTCTAAAATGTTGAAAAAGGAAGGTGCGGATGGATGGGGCTGGATTATCAGGCGATTGGGACGCGGATCCGGCGGCTGCGCAAAGAACGGGGCCTTACACAGCAGAACCTGGCGGAGCTTTCCGAGCAAGAGCCTTCCAACATCTCCCATATTGAGCGCGGCGCTACCAAGTTGAGCCTGCCTACGCTTGTCAGCATTGCCAACGCACTGCATGTGAGCGTGGACGATATCCTGTGCGACAGCCTCCCGGCCTCACGGGGCGTACTGGAGCGGGAGGCCGAACACCTGCTGAGCGACTGCTCGCACGCGGAACTGAAAGTGATCACCGAGACCATTCTGGCCCTGAAAGAGAGCCTGCGCAGGGCCGGGCTGAGCGGCCGGGAGGAGTAGGGCACTCACTGCGTCTGCGGCCAGCAGCAGATCCCCACGTCCAGGGCCACCCGCTCGCGCAGGTGGAAATCCCCATAGCGGCAGTACCAGCAGCCGACGCCTGTACAGGCAAGCCCTACAGTGCGGGGCGTAAACGCGGGGCAATGTTGTTCCGGCCATACGCTGCCGCCTGGGCGGGGGACGCGCATCTGGACAGCGCGCGGGGGGATATTTCTTTGCGTCATCAAGGAACTTCACGCCCTTCCTTTCAGGCGGCTCCGGCGGCAAAAGCGCGTCGCGCAGGGAATGTGCCGGACAAAATATTTTTGTGTATTTCCTGCCCTGTGGGCGGGGATATATGGCAAAGACATCCGCCGCCTGGACAGCTTTCTCCAAACAAAAACACTTGACAGGGCCGCCCGTGTCGTGCTATCGTCATTGTAGCAGAATCTGATTGGTTTGTGTTGCTTTGCGCGAAACCTGTCACGTTTTGCGTAGAAATTGCGGGGGTGAGATACGAATGCTAAAGGTTGCTTTGTGTGACGACGAGGCGGAACAGCGTGCGGCGCTGGGCGATATGCTGGCGGAATATGCGGCGGCCCGGCCCGCGCTGACAGTGAAACTCTCGGTATTTTCTTCCGGGCGTGAGCTGATGAACGCCGTGGAAGAATCCGGCCCGTTCGATATCTATTTGCTGGATGTCGTGATGCCGGAGCTTTCCGGCATCGGCCTGGGCGTGCGCCTGCGGGAAGCGGATGCCGGGGCCACCATCATCTATCTTTCCGTTTCTCCGGAGTACGCGGTGGATTCCTATTCCGCCCGCGCTTTCTATTACCTCATCAAACCCTCGGAGCCTGCGCGGTTGTTCCAGGTGTTGGACGAGGCGGTGGCCGCGCGGGAAAAACGCCGCACCGCCTGCGTCACTGTAAAAACACAGGATGGCCTGCACCTGGTACGGCTGGATGAGCTGCTGTTTGCCGAGCTTTCGGGCCGCTCCATCCGCTACCACCTGGTAAACGGCGAAACGGTGGAAAGCACGACCGTGCGCGGTTCTTTCCAGGAGGCCGCCGCGCCGCTCCTGGCCGACCCGCGCTTTTTCCTGTGCGGAGCCAGCTACGCGGCCAATTTGTTTTATGTCACTGCCGTGGAACACGGCCATTTCCTGATGGATGGGGGCAAATGTGTCCCCCTCTCCCGTGCGCTGTACGCGCAGGCGCGCCAGCGCTGGCAGGACTACTGG
>CANCXY010000129.1 GCA_947381875.1 uncultured Clostridia bacterium
ACGCCAATATTGGTATCCCGGCTATGGATATCCTGAACAACCATTTTGAAGAACACCTTAATCTTTTCAATGATACGGTCAAAAAAATCAGGCGCCATGAAATTACTGCTGACGAGATTGAAAAGCAATTCCAATCCTATTGGTGGAACCCTCACCTTTATCAAGATGAAATTGAATTTTTGCCCCAAACGCCGATATATAGTTTTGGGAATGAGATTTTTGGGTGTGTGTTTGATGCTTTTGGGAGGGATGTATTGTTTGAGTGCTTTTATCATCCCGTTCGAGTGATCGAGTATTTCAATAAAGCCTGCTGCGGATATATGCTGGCGGGGATATGAACAAAATCGTTGACAACAGGTATCTATGCGCGTATAATAAAAATCAAAGTTGTTCGCAAGTGGTTTAAGCAGCGCGAGATTTAGGAAAGAGGAGAGCAACCATGAAAAAAATCATATTTGCCATACTGCTGGCACTGCTCCTGACCGCCTGCGCCGGGCGGGAAATTGGGAATCATGCTGTCGGCGCTGTTTTGCCGACAGAGTGCGATACATGGCCGGAAAACCAGTATACAGACAACTTGCCTGTGCCTCCGGGCACCGTCCAATGGACTATGGTAGACGAGAAGCACAGTTATTGCGCGGCAAACCTCACAGGGCTTACCGAGGAGGATTTTCAGAATTACATGGACTCCCTCGACGAAGACGGCTTTTCTGTGGTGGAGACGGTATCAGAGGAATTTCGTGGGGAAGACTATGTATCCACCGGCACGCTTTTGTCCAATGGGGAGAAAAACCTAAGCATTGCCTATATACCGGATAACATGACTATCTCTATTTCTCTGCCATAACGGCACAGTCAATGCCTTGTTCCCAAAAATCTCATTCCGCGCCCCTGCCTGGCAGGGGCGTTTTATATATTGGGGAAAAGTATAAAAACCCCGCACATATCCCCACCCAAAGCCGTTATACACAGTGAGAGCGTGAAAGGAGGGCGGCCGTGGCACTGGACATCGAAGAACAGTACGAAAAAATCTATCGCTTCTGCTACTGCCGCCTGCGCAACAGGGAACAGGCGGAGGATATTACGCAGGAGACATTTTTGCGCTGGTTTGCCAGCGATACCTATCGGGATACCGGGCAGATATTACAATATCTCTATACCGTCGCCCGCAACCTCTGTATAGACGCCTACCGCCGCCACTCGCCGGAACCGCTTCCGGATGATATGCCCGCCGGGGAAGAAGACCCGCTGCCATCCATCGCCCTGCGTGCGGCGCTGGAAAAGCTGAGCGCGGCGGACCGGGAACTGGTGCTGCTGCGCTATGTCAATGAGGTCCCGATGGGGGTATTGTGCAGGCTGTACGGGCAATCTCGCTTTGCTCTGTACCGAAGGCTGAACCGCGTGTTAAAAGCCCTGAAAGACGCATTGGAAGAATGAGAGGTAGTGGTGCCACGAATCGCAGAAGAAAACCGTTGATACAACAGGCTTTTGCAGTGCCGCCGCCCGCCAGGAAAGCGGATTTCCTGAAACAGCACCGCCGCCGGGAATTGGGGCGCAGGGAAATGCTTCTTATACAGCTACGGTATATCCCGTGGTGGATATGGGGCGCATCGATTGTACTCTGCGCCTGGATACTGGTTGCAGCCGCGCAGCAGGAGGGGTTGCCGGTCTGGAGTGCCAGCGCGCTGACGCCGTTTCTGGCGTTGCTTGTCATTACCGAAAATGGCCGTTCGCAGTACTGCCAAATGGAGGAATTGGAGCTTTCCTGCCGTGTCTCACGGCAGAGTATAGTATTGGCCCGCATGACGATTCTGGGGCTGTTCCATTTGCTTTTGCTCGGCGCGCTGGCACCGCTGTTGGCAATGTCGGGGGGAGTGGGGATCGTGCGCGCGGGCGTATGCCTCCTTACGCCCTATCTGCTCACAGCGGCGCTGGGCATGGAACTGACGCGGCACTTGCGGGGCCGGAATGCCCTGCTTGCCTGTGCCGCTGCCGCCGCGCTGGTGAGCGGCGCGGGGGTATACGTGGGGAGCCGTCCCGTGCTGTATGAGGCGGGGACGGGTTCGCTGTGGGGGACGGTGTTAGCCGTATCGTTCCTGATTTTCATCATTGAATGTATATTGTATAGCAGAAAGATGAGGGAACTGCAATGGAATTGACCGTTCAGGGGCTTACGAAACAATATAAAGAGAAAACCGCCGTAGACCATGTAACGCTGCGGCTGAAAGAGGGGATTAACGGCCTGTTGGGGGTCAACGGCGCGGGCAAAACCACGCTGATGCGCATGCTCAGCGGCGTATTGAAACCCACCGCCGGGACCGTTTCGCTGGATGGGGTAGACATATCCAGCGAGGATTACCGCGCGGTATTGGGCTACCTGCCGCAGGATTTCGGCTATTATCCCGATTTCACAGGTTTGGATTTCCTGCTATACCTGGCGGCGCTGAAAGGGCTTTCCCGCCCCCACGCTAAACGCAAGGCGGGCGAGTTGCTGGAACTGGTGTCTTTGCAGGATATGGGGAAGAAAAAAATCAAAACGTATTCCGGCGGCATGAAACAGCGGCTGGGTATCGCACAGGCTTTGTTGAACGATCCGCACCTGTTGATTGTAGATGAGCCGACAGCCGGTCTTGACCCCAAAGAGCGCGTGAAATTCCGCCGCCTGATTGCCGGACTGGGCGAAGATACCGTGGTTCTGTTTTCGACCCATATCGTATCTGACGTAGAGAAGATCGCCGATCATATGCTAATGATGTCCGATGGCAGGATCATCCTGAACGAGCCGTGGGACAAACAGCGCACAGATTTGGAGCGTCTATATATGGAGGAATTTGGAGGGGAGTTAGAATGAGAAATTTCGGGACGCTGTATGGGTATGAGCTGAAAAAGCTGTTAAAGCGAAAAACGCTGTGGCTGGCCGTGATTGCTGTAACGGTGTTGATTGTATATGCCGCCTGGCAGCCGAAGGACAACAAAAGAGGCGCGGACTTTTTGCTGAAAACGCGGGATGGAGAGGAAATCAGCGGTTTTGTCTCTCTGGCACAGCAGGCGGCCACCCCTTTGGAGAGTATGCGCAAAGTGGACGGGCAGGTGATGGATGAGACTTTTTTCCAGAATCTGCGGGACATATTGCATGGAAGCGGGGAATATATCATTCGGGACAGGGGTGCGATGCTGGCATATTTTTATCTTGTCGATAATACATGGTACGCGCCATTCAGTCAGTTTACCGAGGGTTCTCTATGGGAGTTCGATACAGCAGCGATGGAACAGCAGCTTTCTATGGAGGGATATTACGGAGACAGGGAGGAGACGCTGGAAAGCGTCTGGGCCAAACTGCCGGAGGGGCAGGCGGACTTCTGGCGGAAGAAGGAATCGCAGGTACAAAAGCCGTTTGTGTATCGGAACGCCCAGGGGTGGCGCAGGTTTCAGGAACATACCTACTTCCTGTATATGCTCCTGCCGGTCTTAGCGGCTGTATGCCTGTGCGGGGTATTTTCAGAGGAACGGCGTCTGCGGACGGATATGCTCATTCTCAGCAGCAAAAGGGGACGCTTCCCGCTCTATCTGGCAAAGGCGCTGGCAGGGATGACCGCTTTGTCGGCGTCGGTGCTGCTGGTGGCAGCTGCGGATGCTGTTGTTGTCACATGTCAATATGGTTGGGACGGCTTTGATGCGGCCTTGCAGCTTTGGATCACCTTCACCAGCCTGCCCTATACGATGGGAGGGGCAACGCTGCGTCTGTATGGATTGCTGCTGCTGTATATCCTGATTTTCGGCGGATTTACCATGCTGATTTCATCGGCGGCTCAAAATACCATTGCCGCGCTGATCGTGCCTGTACTGGGGATGGTTATGGTAGAAAATATACCGACGAACGCCTGGATGGGGAATACATGGATAGGCAGGTTTTGGCCGAGGCAGTTTTACAGTATCGGCCCGGCATTTACCGAAACAGAGCTTGTGCCGTTCTTTGGCGGTTATCTGACAAACCTGCAAATCGGTTATATTCTGTATGGTGCGCTTGCCCTGCTGCTGACGGCTTTGTGCTGGATAGGATGGCGGCGCTGTGCGGAGGGATAACGTTTTCCGATGGATTCAGTTTTATAAATCTAATTTCATATAGATGGACGTGTCAAGAGGGCTGTCATTATAACGTTCTATGGTGTAAAACCCGAATTTTTCATACAGGCAAATGGCAGCATTCAAAAATGGTAATGTATCTAATAGCATATAGGAATAGCCTATTTCTCTGGCATCCTCTATTATTCGTTGAACAAGCTGTTCCCCAATCTTTTTCCCTCTAAACGGTGGCCTTATGTACAAACGTTTCATCTCGCAGCGTTGTTTATCAATTTTCCTTAATCCAATGCAGCCTGCGGCCTGTCCGTCGCAATATGCCAGGTATAACCGCCCATAAGGCTTTCCATATTTCCTTTCCAAGTGTTCTAACTCTGCATCATAATTTTGTATATCAAGATATTTCTTAAAAGAAACATCGCCAGCGATTAACATGTTTGTATATTCCAAAAATAAACGGCCTGTTTCTTGCAAATGATGATAGGCTGGTACAATTTCAATGCCCATATTTTACCTCGTTTTATAAATATCGGACGATACTTTCCCCGCAACAGGAAAAAAGCGGCGCGGCTATAATGATGAGATGCCGTAACGAAGATTTAAGCCGGGTGTAGTTGTCGAAAAACTCTACACCCGGCTTTCTGTTGGACTTCCCGAAAACTATGTAACCCACTATGACACTTTCGGATGGAATCCGAAAAGATGTCAGTGGGAAATGATGATCATTTAGAGGGACTGAACACGATGCCCGTCTGATGCTTCACGTTGTTTATGTTCTCTTTCATTGGAATGATCTTCTCAAGCTCAATGTCATAGCAATTTGCTATTGCTATGGCGTAATATATAACATCCCAAAGTTCTTCTTCTATGGTTTCTTTGATTTGCAGATCATCTAATGGACATAGATTTTTTCTTATTGCTCTTGATAGTTCTCCAACCTCTTCTGCCAGCCTCAAAAAATATCCCGGCACTTGCTCAGGGTGGTAATCTTTCGACTTAATATATTCTTGCAAGTAGTGAATAGAAATTTCATGATTTCCCATAAAAACACCGTTCTTCATTCCATTTATAATATGCGGCAATAAACCTTACTGCGCCGCAGCTTCCTCCGCTGCCAGCTTTTTGCGCCACGCACCGAAGCGGTAGACGATTGCTGTAATGACAGCGCCCAGCACCCAGGAGACCAGCAGGGAGATAAACGTCGACTCCGGCCGCCCGGTGGGGTAGTCCGCGCTGCGCGTAAAATAGGCGATGCCGTAGGCGATCGGTACGCGCAGGACCACCGTGGTGATAATGGAGATCCACATCGGTGTCATGGTATCGCCCGCGCCGCGCATCACGCCGGAAAGGCACTGCGTAATAGACATCGCGATATAGCCGACCGCGAGGATATTCATCATGTGCATACCAAGCTCGACGAGTTCTTCCGTCTCCGTAAACACGCTCATCAAAGGATGGCCGAACAGGAGAATCGCCGCCGTCAGCACCGCCGAGGTGCCCACCGCGATAGCCGTGCCCTGCACAGCGCCTTTGCGCACACGGTCCATGCGGCGCGCGCCGACGTTTTGTCCCGTATAGGTCGTCATGGCCTGCCCGAAGGTGAAGTTGGGCATCATGGCGAAGCCGTCCACGCGCATAACAATTACATTGCACGCGATGATCAGTTCGCCGAAACTGTTTGTCAGCGACTGCACCACCAGCATGGCAAGCGAAAAGATGGCCTGTGTGATGCCTGAAGGTACGCCGATACGGATGATATTGCGGATAGGTACCGACTGCGGCTTTAAGTAATGGAGCGTCAAATCAAAGGTGTCACGCATGCGCAGCATTTTCATCAGGCATAGGACAGCCGAAATGCCCTGCGCCAGCACAGTCGCAAGCGCCACACCCGCGACGCCCATCTTAAAGCCCGCCACGAACCACAGGTCCAGCCCCACATTCAACGCGGCGGAAATCAGCAGGAAACCCAGTGCCGACAGGCTGTCGCCCATGCCGCGCAAAACGCCGGAGAGGATGTTGTAATACGCAAAGCCCACAATGCCAATGAAGTAGATATTCAGGTAATCGGCGCACCAGTCAAAGATGGTATCGGGCGTGTTCAGCACCGAGAGCAGGGGCCGCGTCAGCAGCAGGCCAAGCACCGTCGTAAGGATGGAGACAATGGCGGAAAGCGTGATGCAGTTGCCGATGACGATGGAGAGGCGTTCGCGGTCCTTTGCGCCGAAACGCTGCGCCACCAGGATGCCCACGCCCGTGGAGATGCCCACGAACAGCGCCAGCAGCAGGTTGAGGATGGGCGAGGCGCTGCCCACGGCGGCGAGCGCGTTATCGCCTACATACCGGCCTACGATGATGGAGTCCGCCGTGTTATAAAGCTGCTGGGCCAGGTTGCCGATGAGCATTGGCACGGCAAATTCCAGGATCCTCTGCCACGGCGGGCCTTGCGTCATATCGCGTGCGGAAAACAAGTTTTGCAATTTTGCGGTAAATGCGTTTTTTGCCACAGAAATACGGCTCCTTTCGTAAAAAAGATATATACAATATAATCATATAATACGGAAGGCCGTTTGTCTATGGGAAATATGCGCGAAAAAACAAAAAAGCATGGCAATTCGTGCGGAATTTGCCATGCTGAGGAGCCGCCAAAGCGAAGTGTTTCGTGTGTTTCCCTGTATTGCGGAGGAAGAAACACAGGGAAATCTCTCTAAAGGCTGGGCGCTCCCCCTTACGGGCCTGCATTCAGGCATTGTGAATAATGTACTCGTAGGCGCGGTTCAGCACCGCGAAATCGACGGCGTCCATATAGTACGCTTCTAATTTGTCGTGGCAGGTGCGCGCCTCCTGCAAAACCGACTGCGCCTGCCCCAGCAGCTCACAGGCCGCTTTGCGGTTAAAGCGCAGCCGTGCGCGTCGTTTGGCAAGCCCTTCCCGGCTGCAAAAGCGCGTGCAGTGGATGGTGCGCTGGCCGGGGATCTGAACTGGATGGTAGGAATTTCCCGTCACGAAGGCCAGGCGCAGCGCGGGGAAGATCAGGTGTTCGATCTTATCATACGGGCTCATGGAGCAGTAGCAGGTGATGAGGGAATGCCCTTTCTCCACCGCCAGCCCGCGCAGAGCATACAGCAGCGTGCGGCTGGCCGCGCCGTATTCATCTTCCAATACCACAACGGTATCCGCCAGTTTTTCAATGGTCTCCTGAAAGAAGATAAGCCCTTTCGGCGTCATCGCGCTTAAAAGGCGTATATCCTCGCGCCCTGGCCCTTCGGCGGCGGGCAGATAGCGCCGAGCCAGCGCCGACGCAAATGTGCGCGCCTTATCCGTATCCGTGCAGGAGAGGGCAACACGCATGCTGTCCTGTAACAGGCTGCCTGCCGCGGTGACATAGCGTGTCGCCCGTTCCATCAGCGCCTTATACTGGCCGAACAGCACGACAATCTCCGCGCGGTGCTGCCGCAGCTTCGGCCTGTCTACCGCGCGGTACAGCGATACCACATCCTCAAACGCGACCGGATACGAGGGTTCCAGCACATGCGGCGGGGTTGCGTCCACCGCCGAAGCGCCGCGCGCGGTGCAGATTACGCCGTCGAGGCTGTCCGGGTCGGCGGAGCAGTGGATCAGCTCCACGGTTTCGCCCTCTTGCAGCCAGTAGTCGGCCACCCGGCGCAGCAGCGTTGATTTCCCGCATCCCGGCCCGGCCTTGAGCAGGGCGGGGTTTTGCGTTTCTGCGTCCTTGACGAACTGCGAAAAATAGCTTGCAAAGCCGGTGGGGGAAAGTGCCCCCAGGAAAAAATCAAGTTCCCGCTGTTGCATATATTCACACCCCTTCTGTTCCCATTGTATGGAAAATCCGCCGTTTTGACACAAACAAGGGGCGCAGACGGCTGCAAAAGCGGGAAAACCCGCCAAAGGGCGCTGCCCTTTGGAATCCTGCCAGAGGCTCCGCCTCTGGACTCCGCCAAAGGGGCGCAGCCCCTTTGGAAACCCATCTTGTTGCAGGAGTTGTCGATGGAAAGTAGATATTGCATTTTTAATGCAATCGGAGTAGAATGGATGCGGGAGGGATTGGTATGTGGTTCGTATTGGCGCTACTTTCGGCGCTGTTTGCGGCGCTTACGTCTATTCTGGCGAAGGTGGGCATTGAAAATGTCAACTCACACCTTGCCACAGCGATACGGACAGTAGTCGTTGTGGGCATGGCGTGGGGGATGGTGTTTCTTACGCACGCGCAGAACGGGCTTTCGAGTATCAACAAGAGGAGCTGGCTGTTTCTTATTTTATCCGGCCTCGCTACTGGCGCGTCATGGCTATGCTATTATAAAGCGATCCAGATTGGCGATGTATCAAAAGTAGCGCCTGTGGATAAATTGAGCGTTGTACTTACGCTTATTCTTGCGTTTGTGTTTCTGCATGAACAATTCACAGCGAAATCACTCATTGGCTGTCTGCTAATCGCGGCGGGCACGCTGCTGATGGTTTTATAAGTCAGATAAACCGTTCTATCCACGCATCAAGGAATTTCATCTGTTTTTCCGTATGAAACCAGTGTTCCTCTTCTTCCATAACGGTAAGGGTTGCCCGGATTTGATTTGCAAATTTAGATATGGTTTCGTAGGATGTCAGATTGTCTTTTTCTCCATATAAAATGTGCGTCGGGATCGGCCATGTAACAGGATGCTCTCTTACATAGCAGAGATACGGCCAGGAAAGGGTTTCGCCAAAAGCCGTTTGGATTTCCTGTTGAATGCGCAGCTCATCTTCGGTCACATGTGCCCATAGCATCATATCGGCAATCAGCTTTTCCATATCCACAACAGGGGAAATAAAGTATGCTTTCTCAATTTGTTTATCGGATAATGCGTTCATGGCAAAGTAGGCCCCAATACTGTTTGCAATTACCACAATAGATGGATAATTGCGGCCAATAGAATCAAACAGTATGGGAAATTCCTTTTTCGCTTCCCAGGGTGATTGGGCGGTATAGTCAAGGCCAACTACATCAGCGTTCCTGAAAATGGGCTGATAGTGTGCTGCTTCCTCGGCATTGCCGCCTTTTCCATGTATATATAGAACGGCTTTATTCATGGCCTGTCCCTCCGTGATTTGGATTTTTGGGGAGTGTTTTCGTGAGAATAAACGCGTAACCAGCGGTAATCACGATCAACGCTATATGGAATACCATACGCCGTTCCGTCGTCAGGCCATCTTCATTGGCAAAACCACTGGCAATGTTGATGACCGCATGCGCGATGATGCAGGGATAAAGGCTTCCGCCGCGATAGAAAAGAATGACAAACAGAAAGCCGATCACAATAGCCCCGGTTACTTGAAACAGCGTTTCCGCAAGCCCCGCCCCGCTGCCGTTGACAAGGTTCAGCAGGTGCCCCAGGCCGAATGTGACACTGGAAATGACAATGGCCTT
>CANCXY010000130.1 GCA_947381875.1 uncultured Clostridia bacterium
TCCAAAGGGGCGGCGCCCCTTTGGCGGAGTCCAGCGGCAGCGCCTCTGGGCAGGTGCGGGCGGCAGCCCGCCAGTGTTGGGCGGCAGCCCAACATCAGTAGCCCATCAGGCTCAGTGCTTCCCGTGCCGCCTGCTGTTCCGCTAACTTCTTGCTGTGGCCCTCGCCGCGCCCGATGCAGTTGGAGTTGAGATGCACTTCCACCACAAAATGCTTGTCGTGGTCCGGGCCGGATTCCTTTGTCACCACATAGCGCAGGCGTTCCTCCGGGTTCTGCTGCACGATCTCCTGCAAATGCGTTTTGTAGTCCTCCCCGCCCGTCTCCTCCGAGAGAGCGCGTGTGACGAACGGCAGGATGAACGCGCGCGCCGCCGGCAGTCCACCGTCCAGATAGAGCGCCGCGATCACCGCTTCAAACGCGTCGGAAACAATGCTTGGACGGCTGCGCCCGCCGCCGCGCTCCTCCCCTTTGCCCAGGCGCAGATATTCCCCCAATTCGATCTGCTTGGCGAACGCAAACAGCGCGCTTTCGCACACAAGGCCAGCGCGCATACGCGTGAGGTCGCCCTCCTGTACATTTTTATGCGTGAACAGGTACTCCGCCACCACGATGGAAAGCACGGAATCCCCCATGAATTCCAGGCGTTCATTATGCTGCGTGCCGCGTTTGGCCTCGTTGGCATACGAAGTGTGCGTGAGCGCCGTAACAAGCAGCGAGGGGTTTTTGAACGTATGATGCAGCGCCGTTTCCAGCTCGTGCAGATCCCGCATAGTGTCACTCCTTCTGTTCGTTCTGCGCCGCGGCGGCCAAGCGCTCGCGCATTGCCTCCACCGCGCCGCTCTCCACACACTGCTTCGCCTGCCGGATCGCGTTGCGGAACGCCTTCGCGTTTGAGGAGCCGTGCGCCTTGATGACCGGCTTCGTCACCCCCATCATCAGCGCGCCGCCGTGTTCGTCGGCATCTAACTTTTTCTTAAAATCCCCCATGCCGCCCTTTACAGCCAGATAGGCCAGCTTTGAGGCGGCGTTTTTCATGAAAACACCCTTGACCTCCCGCACCAGCATCTTCGCGACGCCCTCTGTCAGTTTCAGTACGACATTTCCTGTAAAGCCGTCGCATACCACCACATCCGCCGTGCCGGAGGGCACGTCGCGCGGCTCAATATTGCCAGTAAAGCGGATGTTCGGGTTCTGCCGCATCAGCCCGTGCGCCTCCACATATACGGGCGTCCCCTTCGTCTCCTCCGCCCCGTTGTTCAGCAGCGCGACAGCGGGTTTTTTGCGGCCCATCACCTTTTCCGCATATACGCTGCCCATCGTGGCGAACGCGTTCAGCATTTCCGGGCGGCACTCCACGTTCGCGCCCGCGTCCAGCAGCAGATACGGCTGTTTGCCGCCGGGGATCACCGTGCCGATGGCCGGGCGCTTTACCCCTTTCAGCCGCTTGACGATCAGCGTCGCGCCCGCCAGCAGCGCGCCCGTCGAACCGGCGGAAACAAAAGCGTCCCCTTTTCCCTCCGCCAGCATGCGCAGGCCGACTACCATCGAGGAATCCTTTTTGCCCCGGATGGCCGCCGTCGGCTCGTCGCACATCTCGATCGTCTCCTCGGCGTTCACAAGCGTGATGCCCGCAAGGTCAATGCCGTTTTCGCGGGCGCATGCCTCCATATCGGCTTTCCTGCCCACCGCTGTGACAGCCACGCCGTAAGCCCGCACTGCGTCGGCGGCGCCGCGCAAAATCTCTTTGGGCGCGTTGTCGCCGCCCATCGCGTCTATGATGATATTCATGGTATGTTCCTTTCCGCGGCTGTGTCCCGCAGCCAGCCTTCCATGCGCGCAAGGGCCGCCTGCGCAACGACTCTGTAGCGTTCTCGCTTATCGCGGATGCGCGTCTCAGGCGCGGGCAGCAGCCCCATATTCGCGCCCATCGGCTGGAAATCCTTCGTCGGCGTGGTGATATAGCGCAGCAGCGCGCCGCACATTGTATCGGCAGGCGGCGGGATATACGCCGTACCCGCCAGCCGCGCCTCGATGCCGCGCGCCGCCAGCAGCCCGCACGCGGCGCTCTCCATATAGCCCTCGAAGCCGGTGATCTGCCCGGCGAAAAAGATGTGGGGCGCTTTCCTCAAAGACAGGTCGTTTTGCAGCAGCGCCGGGCTGTTCAGGAACGTGTTGCGGTGCATCACGCCGTACCGCACAAACTCGGCGTGCGCAAGGCCGGGAATCATGCGAAACACGCGCTGCTGTTCGCCGAATTTCAGGTTCGTCTGAAACCCGACCAGATTATACATTGTACCAGCGGTATCCTCGGCGCGGAGCTGGACATTGGCCCAGGGGCGGTGGCCGGTATGCGGGTCCGTGAGGCCCACCGGGCGCAGAGGGCCGTAGCGGATGGTGTCCGCGCCACGCCGCGCCATCACCTCAATGGGCATACATCCCTCATAGACGGCGAGCGCTGTATCGAAATCGTGCAGCGGCGCGCGTTCGGCGGCGATGAGCGCTTCATAAAACGCCTCGTAGCCCGGTTTGTCGAACGGGCAGTTGAGGTAATCCGCCGTGCCGCGCCCATAGCGCGAGGCCTCGAACACCCGGTCCCGGTCGATGCTCTCTGCCGACACGATCGGCGCGGCGGCGTCATAAAACGAGAGCGCGCCCTGCCCGGTCAGGCCGGCAATCTCCTCCGCAAGCCCGCCCTCCGTGAGCGGACCTGTCGCGACAAGCGTCAGTGTATCCGGGTCGCCCGCCTTTAGGCGCGTCACCTCGCCCGTATGCACGGTGATGTTTGCCTCCCGCCGGACAAGCGCCGTCACACCCGCCGCAAACGCCGCGCGGTCGACCGCCAGCGCCCCGCCCGCCGCCACACGGCAGTCATCGGCCACTGGCAGCAGCGAGGAGCCTAACAACCGCATTTCCGCCTTGAGCAGCCCGGAGGCGGAATCGGGCCGGTCTGCTTTGAGGGAATTGGAGCAGACAAGCTCGGCGAAATCCCTGTTTTTATGCGCGGGAGAAAATTTGAGGGGTTTTTGTTCCCACAACTCCACCGCGTGGCCGCTGTGCGCCAGGTACAGCGCCGCCTCACACCCCGCGAGGCCCGCGCCTATGATGCGGACGTGCATCTTCACTGCTCCTTCTTTTCCGCTTCCGCGCCCTGCGGGCGGGAATAGCCGCAGCCCTCTTTCTCGCAGATCAGCGCGCCGCTTTTGCCGCCCTTTTTGAACAGCGTCGCGCCGCACTTCGGGCACCGTTCGGGCGTCGGCTCATTCCATGTCATAAAGTCGCACGCGGGATTTTTCTCACACCCATAGTAGACACGCCCTTTCTTGGAAAGGCGTTCCAGCATGCGCCCGCCGCATTTGGGGCATACGCCGCCTGTATCTTTTACCAGGCGCTTGGTGTTGCGGCATTCCGGGAAGCCTGGGCAAGCGAGGAATTTCCCATAGCGCCCGTGTTTGATAACCATTTTCCGCCCGCACAGCTCACAGATCTCGTCGCTCTCCTCATCGGGCACCTTGATGCGCTTGCCCTCCATGCTTGTTTCCGCGTGTTTGAGCGTCTTGTCGAAATCCTGGTAAAAGTCGTCGATCACCTTATGCCAGTCTGTTGCGCCGTTTTCCACCGTATCCAACTGCTGCTCCATATGCGCGGAGAATTTTACATCAACGATATTCGGGAACTGTTCCAGCATCAGCTCATTGATCGTGCGGCCCAGCGCGGTGGGGATAAGGCGCTTCTGGTCGCGCTCCACATAGTCGCGGTCGATGATGGTGGTGATGGTGGGCGCATAGGTGGAGGGGCGGCCAATGCCGTTTTCCTCCAGTGCCTTGATGAGCGCCGCCTCGGTATAGCGCGCGGGGGGCTGGGTGAATTTCTGTTCCGGCTTCAGCTCGCGCAGCTTCAACTGCATGCCTTCTTCCAAGGGGGGCAGCGCCGTCTCCTTTTTCTCTTTCTCGTCGGTCGCTTCCTCATACAGCACCGTGAAACCGTCAAAGGTGACAACGTAACCGCTCGCGTGGAACAGATAGCCGTTTGCCTGGATATCCGCCGCGACGGTATCCATTTTGCAGTCGCTCATCTGGCTGGCGATAAAGCGGCTCCAAATCAGCCGGTAGAGCTTCGCTGTATCACCAGAGATGCTTTTTTCCACCTCTGTGGGCGTCAGCGCGGGGTTCGTGGGCCGTACCGCCTCGTGCGCATCCTGCGCAGCGGCGGCGTTCTTGCTTTTATACACGCGCTTGCCGTTATAGGCGTACTGCGGGCCGTACTGCTGTGTGATAAACGTTTTGGCTGCGTCCTGCGCCTCGTCCGCAATGCGCAGGCTGTCGGTACGCATATAGGTGATCAGGCCCATCGTGCCCTGGTCCGCAATATCCACGCCCTCATACAGCGTCTGCGCGGCGCGCATCGTGCGGGTGGAGGTAAAGCCCAGACGGCGGCTGGCCTCCTGCTGTAAGGTGGACGTGGTAAACGGCGGCGTGGGCGATTTCTTGCGCTCGCCTTTCTTGATCGACGCGACGATATAGGACGCCCCGTCCAGCGCACGCACGATAGCCTCGCTCTCCTGCGCGTTCTTTACGGCGACCTTTTTCCCATCCGCCGTCGCGGTGAGGCGGGCAGCGAATTTTTTCGTGGTGGAGGGCGGGCTGAGGAATGCGTCGATATTCCAGTATTCTTCCGGCTTGAACGCCTCGATTTCCTTTTCCCGGTCGACGATCAGACGCACCGCCACGCTCTGCACGCGCCCGGCGGAAAGCCCCCGGCGCACCTTTTTCCACAAAAAGGGCGAGAGCTTATAGCCCACCAGGCGGTCCAGCACGCGGCGCGCCTGCTGGGCGTTGAACAGGTCCATGTCGATGGAGCGCGGCGCGGCCATGCCCTGCGTGACGCCCTTTTTCGTGATCTCTCCAAAGGTAACGCGGTTCTTATCCTGCACGTCCATCCCTAACAGGGAGGCAAGGTGCCAGCTGATGGCTTCCCCTTCGCGGTCTGGGTCGGTGGCGAGGAATACCTCGTCGCTCTTTGCGGCAAGGCTTTTCAGTTCCTTAATCAGCTTTTCCTTGCCCTTGATATTGATATACTGCGGCGTGTAGCCGTGATCGATGTCAATGCCAAGCTGGCTTTGCGGCAGATCACGGATATGGCCCATGGAGGCCGTCACCTCGTAGCCGCCGCCCAGGTATTTGCGGATGGTCTTGGCCTTTGCGGGGGATTCTACGATCACAAGTTTTGACATTGTGCTTCCGTCCTTTACAGAGCGCATAACGCCCTTTCGTTATGATGGGGAGTGCCCTATTTCCCTGTGTTTCCCACAAGCAGCTCATTTTGTATTTTTCTAATGATAGAAGTATTCGCTGGCAGCCAATTCACACTGTCTAAATCATCTTTATTCAGCCATCGGGCCTCCCCTGCCGCGCTAAGAGTAATTTTTCCCTCTACCATAACACACCAGAAACAATCCATACTCAGGTGGAATGCAGGATAATCATACTCGACAGTATCAATCAGCTTTCCAATTTTGATTTCCACATTGAGTTCTTCTCTGATTTCCCTTGTTAAAGCCTCCTGCGGTGTCTCCCCGGTTTCAATTTTTCCTCCGGGAAATTCCCACCATCCCTTAAAATCACCATATCCTCTGGTGGAGGCAAAAATTTTCGTTGCGTTCTCTAAAGAGTCGCAAATAACCGCCGATACTACTCTTATGGTTTTCATGCGATTCATCCTCATAAAAAACGCCTCGACCGCTTCCTGTACCCTATGGTTTCAGCGTATACTGCCCAGCTCCGCTACGCACCGCTATCCCGGCAAATTCCAGCTCTGAGGCTGCGGCGGCTACCTGCGAATAGGGCAGGTCGAGCTTTTCGCACAGCGCATCTAACTTCTGCCCCTCGCGGACGCGCAGTACCTTGCGCAGCGCACGCGCGGCTGTGCTGAGGGGTACCTCGCTCTCTATACTGTCGGCCAGGCGCCCGTTTCGGCCGGTTTCCGGCTGTCTTTCTTCATGCACCGCCCCGTCCCATGCGGGTCCTTCCGCCCGGCTCATCCTTTCTGCGGCGTCGGGGCTTTCCGTTCCCCCTGTTTCCTCCGCCTCCCCGCTTTCTGCAAGGAAACGGCGTATCTCCTCTTTATAGAAAAACAGGATATCCCCGCCGCATCGTACCGCGTGCGCGCCCTCCACGAGCAGGTAGTTCGTCCCCTCGCTCAGCGGCGAAAAGATGTTGCCCGGCACGCTGAACACATCGCGGCCCGCCTCCACCGCGGCATCTACGGTACTCATGGTGCCGGAACGCCTGCGCGCCTCGGCCACGCATACGCCGTGCGAAAGCCCCGCAATCAGCCGGTTGCGCTGGAGGAAATGCTGGCGGAGCGGCGGCGTCCCCGGCGGGTATTCGCTCAACACCAGCCCACTCTGCTCAACGGCTGTTTTGAGCCGCGCATTTTCGGCGGGATAGCACTGGTCGACGCCAAAGGCAAGGCACGCCACTGTTTCCGCATTCTCGTTGAGCGCCGCCTTGTGGCATTCGCCGTCCAGCCCCGCGGCGAGGCCGGAGACCAGCACGACGCCCGAACGCGCAAGCTCCCCGGCGATGACCTGCGTTACCTCCATGCCATATGCGGAAGGACGGCGCGCGCCGATGATTGCAAACAGGAAGCTGTTGTTCGGGATAGTGATATCCCCGCGGTAATACAGCACCGGGGGCGGCGTTTCGAGCTGGCGCAGTAGCTCCGGATACTCCGGCTCGCCCCATGTCACGACCTCTATCCCCTTTTCGCCGCACTCGTCCAGCCGCGCGAAAAAATCCGCTGGGCGTTTCGTGCGCAGTGCTTTGACGCGCTCAGGGCGCAGGGTGATGTCCCAGTCGATCCCTTCGGGCGGCTCCTCCCCATCATGCAGGATGGCGAACAGCCTGTCGATATCATCCACCCTGCGCAGTATTTTTCCGGCAGCCGCCGAGGCGCAGCCAAGACCGTCGGCGAGCCACAGCCATTTTGCCTTTTTCAGACGCCCGCTGTCCATCACGACACCTCCCGGAAATGCCAGAGCAGGATACCGCCCGCCACCGCCGCGTTCAGCGATTCCACGCCGCCCGCCATCGGGATGCGCACCACGGCGTCCGCGGCGGCAATGGTGTCCGCCTCCAGGCCATTGCCCTCGTTGCCGATCCACACCGCCATACCCGCATGCGCGCGGGGGTCTGCCGAGGGGAGCGGCACGGAACCCGCCATCGCCGCCGCGACCATATAGGCCCCTATAGAATGGAACGCGGCAAGCACGGGTTTTATTTCATCCTCGCAAAAAATATCGAGCCGCGCCAGCGCCCCCATAGAAGCGCGCGCCGCTTTTGGCGAAAACGGGTCGGCGCACCGCCCGCACAGCACCGCGCCATGAAAGCCGAACGCCGCCGCACTGCGCAAAAGCGCACCCACATTGGCGGGGTCCTGCACATGTTCCAGGCAGACATACCGTTTTCCTGGCAGCAGCCCGGAAAGCCGCGTCGTCCTGCACGGGAAAAGGCAGAAAACGCCCTGCGGCGTGCGCGTGCCGGAAAGCTTTTCCGCCACCTGTTCGCTGACGACCGTGCAGCCCCCCGCCAGCCCGGCGCATTCAGGGTGCGCGGCCAGCAGTGCGGGCGTACAGAAAGCCTCCACGGGGTCAAGGCCCTGCGCGAGGTCCTGGCACAGGCGCAGGCCCTCGGCAAAAAACAGCCCTTCCTCCCGGCGCGCGGCGGGGCTTTCGCGCAGGCGGCACGCATGCTTGACGCGCGCGTTGTCACGGCTGAGGATCGGCTCGCTCATAGGTTATCTTTCTCCCATCTCAGCGGATAAAATTCATCGGAATGTTTCCGCCGCCTCGGAAACCGGCTTTGTTCGGCGGGAAGATGCCGATTCCGTTGTCCTTCCCCGCCTTCGGCGGGGAAGGACGGGCAAAGCTGCAGGCGGCGGAAAGAAACACGCCCGTGCAGGAATGCCCGGGCGTGTCCATGTGCATTTATTTCGCGGCGCTCTTTGCCGTCTCGACCAGGGCGGAGAAGCTTTTCGGGTCATGGATAGCCATTTCGGAGAGCATCTTCCGGTTCAGTTCGATGCCGCTCTTTTTCAGGCCGTTCATGAAAACAGAGTAATTGATGCCCTCGGCGCGGCAGGCCGCGTTGATGCGGGTGATCCACAGGCTGCGGAAATCACGCTTTTTCTGCTTGCGGCCCACAAACGCGTAATTGCCGCTTTTCATGACTTGCTCTTTGGCCATCTTAAAATGTTTGGATTTGCTGCCCCAATAGCCTTTCGCCAGTTTCAGCGTCTTTTTTCTTCTTTTGCGCGTCATCATCGCGCCCTTGATCCGTGCCATATTTCACAATCTCCTTTAATTCAAACTGTTGCAGCGGCGGTTGCCCTTTTTATTCAGGGCGTATCTGATCCGCAAAGATATGTTCCATATCGTTCCCCACCCTACGGGCGGGAAAACCTACAAAACGCTTTGCCCTGGACACGCTCTTATTCGTAAGGGAGCATATGACGCACGGCCGACGCGTTCGTCTTATCTGCAAACGCGGGCTTGCGGTAAGCGCGTTTCAGTTTACGGGTTTTCCCGTGGCCGTTCAGCAAATGGCTGGTGTTTGCGTGGCCGCGTTTCACCTTGCCGCTTTTTGTCAGCTTAAAGCGTTTTTTGGCACCGGAATGAGTTTTGAGTTTCGGCATTGTATCGTACCCTCCTTAATTTTGCTTGGCCGGCGCGGGGGCAAGGAACATCTGCATGCTCCGCCCCTCCAACTTCGGCGGTTTTTCCACCACAGCCTCCGGCAGTGCCTGTGCGAAGCGCTTCTGCACTTCAAGGCCAAGGTCGGTGTGCGCCATTTCACGGCCCCGGAAGCGAATGGATACCTTCACCTTATCGCCTTTGGACAGGAATTTCCTGGCCTGCCCTATCTTGGTGTTGAAGTCGTTCGTATCGATATTGAGCGAAAGGCGGATCTCTTTGATGTCGACGACCTTCTGGTTTTTCCGGGCTTCTTTATCCCGTTTTTGCAGCTCGAAACGGTACTTTCCGTAATCGAGGAACTTGCAAACCGGCGGCTGCGCCTGGGGGGCGATCTTGACCAGATCCAGGTTCCTGGATTCCGCCTTTGCAAGCGCGTCCCGTGTGGACATGATGCCAAGCTGACTGCCGTCCGCGTCGATCACCCGCACCTCTTTATCGCGAATCCCTTCGTTGATCTCCATTTCTTTCTTGCCGCTGATGGTAAAGCACCTCCCATTATTCCTCCGCAGCCGCCCGCCTGCCCCGGCCCCAAGCCCGGCAGACACAAAAGGAGCGGCCCTTCAAACGCAAGCCGCTCCGCACAGACAAACGGGCACGCACCGAAACGCGCCCCATCTCGTATGGACCCGGCGCCTGACGGCACACAAGGTGAGCACGGCCTATGCCGCGGCTGCTTTGTTTTGCAAAAGACAGTATACCCCTTTTCCCCATAGATGTCAAGTGTTTTCCGCCTTTTTT
>CANCXY010000131.1 GCA_947381875.1 uncultured Clostridia bacterium
GCTGCCTCTGGACTCCGCCAAAGGGGCGCAGCCCCTTTGGAAACCCATCTTGATTGCGGGAGGGGTATGGTTGTTGAAATGAGGTTCCAGGGATGTTCTTAAAGGCATTGGAAATACAGGGGTTCAAGTCGTTCCCCGACCGCGTGCGCATCACGTTCGATCGCGGCGTGACCGCCGTGGTGGGGCCGAACGGCAGCGGGAAAAGCAATATTTCAGACGCCATCCGCTGGGTACTGGGCGAGACGAGCGCGCGCCAGCTGCGCGGCGGTTCGAAGATGGAAAACGTCATCTTCGGCGGGACGCCCAGGCGCGGCGCGATGGGGTATGCCTTGGTGCGCCTCATTGTCGATAATACAGACCGCCGCATTGACGTGGACAGCGACGAAGTGATTATTGGGCGGAAATATTACCGTTCGGGCGAGAGCGAATACACCGTCAATGGGCAGAATGTGCGCCTGCGCGATATCTATGAACTGTTCCTTGACACGGGCCTGGGACGCGACGGCTATTCCGCGATTGGGCAGGGGCGAATCGCGGAGATCGTCGGCGCGAGGTCCGGCGAGCGGCGGGAAATCTTTGAGGAGGCGTCCGGCGTCGCGAAGTACCGGTACCGCAAAAATGAGGCGGAGCGCCGTCTGGCGAGCGCCGAGGAGAACCTGGTGCGGCTGCGGGATATCCTGCGAGAGTTGGAAGAACGTGTCGGGCCGCTGGAACGCGAGAGCAAAAAGGCCCGGCAATTCCTGGAACTGGCAGAGCGGAGAAAGACGCTGGAAGTGACGCTGTGGATGGACGCTATGCGGCAGGCATCCGAGGCCGTGCGCGAGCAGCAGCGCCGTTTGGAGATTGCGAATGCGGATTATGAACGAGCGGGCCGCGAGGTAGACGCGCTGGACGCGGAAATGGCCGAGACGCGCGCTGCCACCGAGCGCCTGATCGCCGAGGCGGACCGCTGCAATACCGGCATCCGCACGCTGACGGAAAAGGGGTCCGGCGCGGACGCGGAAATCGCCGTGCTGAAAAATGATATCGTCCACAATGAAGCTGCTATGGCCTCCCTGCGCGAGGAAAAGAGCCGGGGCGGCGCGGGCCGCGAGGCCATCAACGCCGAAATCGCGCGCCATGAGGCCGAGATCAGCGCGTGCCAGTTGCGCGCAGAGGTATTGGCCGGGCAGGCGCGCGGCTGTGAGGAATCGTTGGCCGAACTTCAGAAGCAGGACGAGGCGGGCAGTATCCGGCGCGGGGAGCTTACGGAAAAGCTCAACGGGGTATCCGCGCGTATTACAGAACAGAAGGTAGCGGCGGCGGGCGCACAGTCGGCGGCGGACGCGGCGGCGCGGCAGCTTGCCGAAGCGCAGGCCAGCGGCGCGGCAGGCGAGGAAAACCGGCGCGCCCTCGAAACCCAGAAGGAAGAAGCGGAAGCGTTCCGCCAGGAGGCCGCCGCTGCCCTTGCAAAATTAGAAAATATTCAAAAGGGCCTTTCCATGAAGATGGAAAACCGCCGCCGCGCTTTGGAGGAAGCCGCCGAAGCTGAGCGAACAGCGGCGCGCGCGCAGGAGGCTGCCGCGCAAAGGCTGGGCGTCCTGCGCGAGTTAGAGCGCAGTATGGATGGTTTTCAGGGCAGCGTCAAGGCTGTAATGCAGGCTGCGCGCGCGGGGCGGCTGCGCGGCGTTGTCGGCCCAGTGTCCACTATACTTACGGTGCGGGCGGGCTATGAGACGGCGATCGAAACGGCGTTGGGCTATGCGCTGCAAAATATTGTTGTTGCGGACGAAAACGCGGCGAAAGCCGCCATCGCGTTCCTGCGGGAGGGGCGGGCGGGCCGCGCGACGTTCCTTCCCATTGATACAGTCAAGCCGTCCAACCCGCCGCCGCGTCTGCCGGAAGGGGCGGCGCTGGCTTCGGATTTTGTCCAGTATGAGGAAAAATATGCCCGCATCGTATCAAACCTGCTTGGGCGCATCGTGGTAGTGGAGGATTTGGACGAAGCCTCCCGCGCCGCGCGCGCGCTGGATTACCGCTTCCGCGTCGTCACGGTGGATGGGCAGGTCATCAACGCGGGCGGCTCGTTTACAGGCGGCAGCGTTTCGCGCTCCACCGGCCTTTTCAGCCGCAGGCAGGAGATCGGGGAGCTTGTTCAGAAGCAGGGCGCGCTGGAACAGGAGCGCGCCGGGGCCGCGCGGGAGACGGCGCGCATCCAGGCCGAGACGGAAGCCCTGACCGCTGAATTAGCGGCGGCGGAGAGCGAGGCTGTCACGGCGGGCGGCGATAAAATTCGCGGCGAGATGGAGTGTGCGCGCCTGACAGACGCCCTGCGGCAGGCGATAGACGCGCAGCGCCAGCTTGACGGGACCTGTGAACAGCTCATCCAGCGCGTCGAGGAGGAAAAGCGGCGGGCGGCAGACGCAGAACAGGCGTTGACAGCCCTTGCCGCCGAGAGTGAGGCGTTGGAAGCGGAATTGCGCGCGGCGTCCGACAACGGCGATATATTTTTGGCGCGCCGTGCGGAATTGGCGGAGAAACTGTCCGATTTGAAGCTCCAAGCGCTGGCCGCTGAAAAGGATATCGAAAACCACCGCGCCGCCATTGGGCAGCTTGAAAGCCGCACAGGGGAGCAGGATGCTCGCATGAAGGAGATCGACGCGGAGACAGAGCGCTTGACCGCTTTGAACGCGGAATGTGCCGCGAGGATAGAATCGGTGCGGGAAGGGATCGAGAAGGGGAAACAGCAGATTGCGCAGTTGGAAGAAGAAAAAGCCGAGGCGGTGCGCCGCCGCATGGAGCAGGAGGGCGCGGCGGCGAAGCAGACGGCGCGTATGCGCGCGCTTTCGGACGAACGCGAAAAACTGGGCCGCGAACTGGCCCGCCTGACCGAACAGAAGGAACAGAAGGACGCGGAATCCGCCCAGACTGCGGCGAAGCTCTGGGAGGAATACGAGCTGACGCCCACTGACGCGGAGCCGCTGTGCGTCCCGTTTGAAAATATCGCCGACCTGCGCCGCGACACCGCCGAGGTGCGCGCGAAAATTAGGGCATTGGGCAGCGTGAATGTGGGCGCGATCGAGGAATACGAGGAGGTCTACAGCCGCTATTCTTTCCTGCACGGGCAGGTGCAGGACGTGGAGACGGGCAAGGCGGAGCTGCAAAAACTGATTGTGGGGCTTGCGGACGAGATGCGCACCTTGTTCCGGGAGAGCTTCGCGGCCATCAACGGCCATTTCGGGCGCATTTTTGCCCAGCTTTTCGGCGGCGGCACGGCGCGGCTGTACTTGGAAGATGAAACGGACGTTTTGGAAAGCGGCATCGGGATCGAGGTATCGCCGCCGGGCAAGCTGATCCGCAACCTCTCGGCGCTCTCAGGCGGCGAACAGGCGCTTGTGGCTATTTCAATCTACTTTGCCATTTTCGCGGTAAACCCCGCGCCGTTCTGTGTGCTGGATGAGATCGAGGCTGCGCTGGATGATGTAAACGTCACGCGCTTTGCGCAGTACCTGCGCCGCATCACGGACCACACGCAATTTATCTTGATTACGCACCGGCGCGGCACGATGGAAAATGCCGACGTACTGTACGGCGTCACCATGCAGGAGGACGGCGTTTCCAAACTGCTGAAACTGAACGTTGCGCAGGTAGACGCAAGCCTGGTATCCTGAAAGCACGGAAATCAATTTTACCGTTTCTCCCCGTCGGAGGCGGGGAGAAACAGAAGGATTATTGCTTCCCATCTTCTGAAAGCAGGCAAAACCATTGTAAGACGAGATGGGTTTCCAAAGGGGCTGCGCCCCTTTGGCGGAGTCCAGAGGCAGGGCCTCTGGGCAGGTTTGGGCGGCAGCCCAACAGCGACAGAACAAGACAGGAGGGTTTATCATGGGCTTTTTTGGGAAATTGAGCGAGGGACTTCGCAAAACGAGGGATTCCGTGTTCGGCGCGATTGCAAACCTTGTAACGGAGAAAGAGATTACCGACGACCTCTATGATGAGTTGGAAGAAAAGCTGATTTTGGCCGATACGGGCGCGGATGTGGCGATGGACTTGGTGGAGCAGCTTCGCCAGCGGGTGCGCGCCGACCGCCTGCGCACGGGGGATGAGGCATTGGAGGCGCTCAAGGATATCCTGTGTAAGACAATGCGCCCGGAAATGCTGCTCTCCGTCGATGGCCGCCCCACAGTGATGTTGATTATCGGCGTGAACGGCGTGGGCAAAACAACGTCGATTGCAAAATTGGCGCACCTCTATACGAAAAAAGGCAAGCGCGTGATGATGGCGGCGGGCGATACCTTCCGCGCGGCGGCGGCGGAACAGTTGACCGTATGGGCCGACCGCGTGGGCGTCCCCATCGTCAAGCACGCCGAGGGCGCGGACCCTGCGTCCGTGATCTTTGACGCCGTTCAAAGCGCGGCGGCGCGCGGGTATGATCTGGTTTTGTGCGATACGGCGGGCCGTCTGCACAACAAAAAGCATCTGATGGATGAGCTTTCCAAAATCAGCCGCGTTGTCGACAAGGCGTGCGATACGGCGAAGGTGGAAACGTTGCTGGTGCTGGACGCGATCACCGGGCAGAACGCAATCAATCAGGCCAGCCAGTTTATCGACGCGGCGGGCGCAACAGGCGTAATTTTGACGAAGTTAGACGGCACGGCGCGCGGCGGTTCGGTGATCGGTATCCGCAAAAAGTTAGGGTTGCCTGTGCGGTTTGTCGGTGTCGGCGAGGGGATGGACGATCTGATGGAATTTGATCCGGAGGCTTTTGTGGACGCGCTCTTTGAGGAGACGGAGGAAAAATAGGTGAGGTCTGAAAATGAACTACAAAAAGCAGATCGATCCTGAATTAAAGAAAATAGCAGGGAACATACCGTATCATAAATTGATTATACGGTGTGCCAATATTTTTCAGGATATATCCTTTCGCTTAACAAGAGTCCCTGAAGGCGTCGATCATAAAAATATCGTCATTGAGGGATATAAGAAGTTAAAATGTAAGGTGGAAATATTTGAACCGCTGCACAGGACAGAAAAGCTGCCATGTTTGCTTTATGTGCATGGAGGCGCGTTCAGTTATAAGGCATCTTCCTATCATAAAAAATTGGCGTGCGTGTATGCGTCGAAAGCAAAGTGCAGGGTTTATTTCCCGGATTATCATTTGCTTCCGAAGTATCCATACCCGGCCGCCTATGAGGATGTTTTGGGGTTATATAAATATATCACGGAAAATGCAGAAGCATTGGGGATCGACCCTGAAAAGATTGGAATAGCGGGGGATAGTGCGGGTGCCGCTATTGCCGCATTGATTTGTAATAGATATAACCGTGAGCATTTGCAGCGGCCCTGTATTCAAATGCTTGTATATCCATTGACAGATATAGACATGCAGACAGATTCCATGAAAAAGTTTGCGGATACCCCTCTATGGAACGCAAGGAATAACAAACGGATGTGGCTATATTACTGCGGAAACCTGAAAGGGGAAAATAGATACAGCGCCTCTCCTATACATGACCCGCTGCCACCGAAAATCCCTGATACATATATTGAAACTGCCGAATATGACTGTTTGCATGATGAAGGCATTCTATATGGAAAGAAACTGCGGGAAGCGGGTGCGCATGTTGAAATAAATGAAACAAAAGGGACGATTCATGGATATGATTCTGCTTTAGATACGAAAATAGCGGTTCGCAATATAAAAAAACGTATTTCATTTCTAAGGAACGGTTTCTGGGGAAAAGAAAAAACTGCATAAGGGAGGACGGCTATGGAATTTATCGCCGCGACAAACAATCCGGGGAAAATGGCGGAGTTTCGCAGGATTCTGACGCGCTTGGGCCATACGGTGCAGAGCCAGAAGGAAGCGGGCGTTGCGCTGGAACCGGAGGAGACGGGGGAGACGTTCAGCGAAAACGCGCAGATCAAGGCCCGCGCTATCTGTGAGGCGACCGGCAAAGCCACGATCGCCGACGATTCCGGCCTTTGTGTAGATATACTGGACGGCGCGCCCGGTGTGTATTCCGCCCGCTACTGCGGCCATCACGGGGATGACGAGGCCAATAACGATAAATTGCTTCAAACGCTTGCGGATGTGCCGGAAGGCCAGCGGGCGGCGCAGTTTGTAAGCTGTGTGTGCGTGTGCCTGCCGACGCAAAATGCTGTGCGCTGTGCTGTCTTTCGCGGCGAATGCCCAGGCCGTATCGCCTTTGAGCGCTGGGGCACAAACGGCTTTGGGTATGACCCGATTTTTATTCCCGACGAGGTTGGCGTACCCGGTACAGATAAAGCGCTGCCGAATGAGGCGGGCCGTACCTACGCTGAGCTTTCAGCGGGGGAGAAAGACGCCATCAGCCACCGGGGGCGCGCGATCGCGTTGATGGAAACCCAACTGCCTGGGTTTTTGGAGGATGGAACAGTGTTGGGGATGTCGGCTGAATCTATCGAAATGAAAAACAAAGCGTAAATACGATCGGATAAATAGAATGAACACCGTTGCATAACAAATAAAGAAAAGGAAAAAAACCATGCTTACAAGTAAACAGCGCGCTATCCTGCGCGCACAGGCGAACAGCCTCGACGTTGTATTCCAGGTGGGCAAGGGCGAAATCGGCGAGGCGCTCATCAAAAGCACAGACGACTGCCTCGCCGCCCGCGAACTCATCAAAATGAAGGTTCTGGAAAACAGCCCCTATTCCACACGCGAGGCCGCCGATATCCTGGCGGAAAAAACAGGCAGCGAATGTGTACAGGCCATTGGGTCAAAATTTGTGCTCTACCGCCAGAAGGAAAAGGAGAGCCGCTATGCGGCGCTGCTGAAATAACGACATGGAACCGAAGCGCATTATCTTATTCGGTGGCACGTTCGACCCGCCCCATCAAGGCCATATGACGCTGCTCGCGGGCGCGATCGAGACGGTCAAGCCGGATCTTGTCATCATAGAGCCGTCGGGCACGCCGCCGCATAAGCGCGGGGGCAAAACGCCCGCCTGTCACCGCCTTGCCATGTGCGAATGTTTCCGTTCGCTCTTTTCGCCCATGCTGCTGGACGAAACGGAGATTGGGCGCGGCGGAAAAAGCTATACGATTGATACCATCCGCACAATGAACAGCCGGTATCCGGGCGCGCAAATCTATTTTCCTATGGGCAGCGACATGCTGCTATGGTTTTCCAACTGGGTGGCGTACCAGGAGCTTTTGCAGCGCATGACAATCGTTGCCCATGTGCGCGAGGATGAGGACGCCGCGCCCATGCGCGCCTATGCCGAGACTTTGCGCGCCGAGGGCGGCACGGTCTTGTTTGCCAGCGCGCCCGTATTCCCGGCATCATCCACACAGATCCGCGAAATGGCCGCACGCGGCGAACCCCTTGGGGCGCTCGTGCCCCCGACGGTGGCGGAATATATCAAAATAAACCATCTGTACGAAAGGGGAGGGGACAGCCCCGACTGCCCCACCTCCTAACCAATGAAAGCGAGGCGGAAAAAAGAGTGATCACAATCGATGAGGCGAAACGCCTCGCAAAAAAAAACCTGTCGGCCAAGCGGTACGAGCATGTCTGCAATGTGCGCAAATTGGCTGTAAGGATGGCCGAAGCACACGGCGCGGACAAAGACAAGGCCGCGTTGGCCGCGCTTCTGCATGACATCGCCAAGGAATTGCCCAAAGAGAAGGTCTTGCAGATATTTGAAGAACATGCTATAATGGCAGGGAATATAGTGGAGCGCCCGTCCAGCGTGTGGCATGGTGTGGCGGCGGCGATTCTGGCAAAGACGGAATACGGCGTCCACGATGAGGAGATCCTCTCGGCCATTGCCTGCCATACGACGGGCAAACTCCATATGACAAAGTTAGACAAGATCATTTACCTTGCCGATATGGCAAGCCTGGAGCGCACTTACCAGGAGGCGGAAGAACTGCGCCGGGAGGCCATGCAGGATCTGGACAGGACTACAATCAAGGGCCTGGGCCTTTCTATCGAATGGCTGAAAGCGGCGGGAAAGGCGGTGGATGAACAAACCCTGCTGGCCTATGCCGAACAGCGCGCGCAGTATTACGGCTGATTCGCGCCTTGACGGCAGGGGCATTAACATAAAAAGGTATCCGGTGCGCAGCTGTCCGTGCGCACCCGATGGCCGGGGAGGCGTGCGCATTGCGGTTCCCCCAAAAAGAAAAACCATCGCAGACGGGAGGACATAATGAACAGACAGACAAGTTCACGGAATATAGATCTTTCCCGCGCCCGCCCGGCGGGGCGGCGCATTTCCTCATCCGGGGCCGCCTCCGCGCGCGGCGCTTCCGGCTATGGGGCAAGCGCACAGCGCGGCGGTTCCTATGGCGCGCAGCAGCGTTCCCCTTACAGCGTATCGTCCCCAGGCGGCGCTTCTGCCTCGCGCGGTACTTCCAGAGGCTATCACGAGGACAGCCAGCGCGCCCCGTACCATGAACCGCAGCGCACCCAGAGTGCCGCGCGCCACGCTTCCAGCAGGGGGCGGAAAAAGAAGAAAAAGAAGACCAGCGTCGGCAAAACAGTGGGCATCACGCTTTTGTGTGTGTTCTGCGTACTGGCATTGGCAGTTGGCAGCTTATGGTGGTATGTGGAGACCCTGTTTGACACAGGCGATATGGGCCAGTTGACAAAACCAAAGCCCCCTTCCAGCGGTCAGGAGTCCATCATACCCGATGAAATGACCGGCACAATGAATATCCTTGTCCTGGGCATTGATTACAGCACCGAGGATGCTGTCAAGCGCGACCCGATCGGTAACACGGATATGATTATGTATTTCCGTGTAGACGCCACAAACCATACAATGATGATGACGCAGTTCCCACGCGATATGTTTGTGGGCGATATAGGGGGCGCGTCGGGCAGGATTAACGGAATCTTCGCCCATTCCGCTGATACGAAAAACCGCGTGAATACATTGGCACAATATATCATGCAGGCATTCGGCCTGCCGATCGACAACTATGTCACCATTGACATGGATTCACTGCGTGAGATCGTGGATATCTTCAACGGCATTGAGGTATATGTGCCGGTAACAATGGAATTCAACGGGAGCCGTCTGGAGCAGGGTTGGCGCAATCTGAAGGGCGCGGAATGTGAATTTTTCCTGCGCCAGCGCAAGGATACAAGCGCCACACCGCGCAGTGACATTGACCGGCTGGTAAATCATCAATATTTCTATTCGGCGCTGTTCCGCCGTGTACGGACCGCTACAGTCCCCGACATCATTAAACTTGTGCCAGTCGTGCAGAACTATATCAATACAGACCTGAATACCATCGAGCTGATACAGCTTGGCATGACGGTCCTGCAAACGCCCAGCAGCAACATCACGATTGGCCGTGTTCCTGTGGCGCGCGGGGAACTGTATTATAATAATGATGTAATGGTCTGTGCAAAGTCAGAGACGGCGGCGTTCCTGAATGAATATCTGCGCC
>CANCXY010000132.1 GCA_947381875.1 uncultured Clostridia bacterium
GATCTTTCAAGACCCAGAATAGCTGGGTACATTACGAAGGGTAAGGAGGGCGTTTGTATGGTCGGTCAAAATAGCAGCGCGAAATGGAAATCGGTGCTGTTCCATGTGTTTTCCTGCGCGCTCGGCTTTATCATGGTATACCCGCTGTTATGGCTGCTGATGAGTTCCTTTAAGAGCAACGACACCATGTTCAAGAACGCCTGGTCGCTCTGGCCGGAGAGCTGGGACGTTGTTACAAACTACCTCAGCGGCTGGAAAGGCGTTGCGGGCGTCGGGTTCAGCACGTTTTTCTGGAATTCGGTATTTGTCACGGTCGTATCCGTAGTCGGCTCTATCTTCTGTTCGCTGCTGGCGGCCTACGCGGTGTGCCGCATCAACTTCCGGGGCGCGAATTTCTGGTTCGGCTGCATTGTCATGACAATGATGATCCCCTCCCAGGTGATGGTGGTACCGCAGTTTATCATCCTCAAAAAGCTGGGTCTTTCCGATACGCGCGTCGCGATGATGCTGCCGTGGATTTTCGGTTATGCGTTCTTCGTATTCCTTATTGTGCAGTATATGCGCGGCATCCCCCGCGATTTGGACGAGGCGGCCATGATCGACGGCTGCGGAAAAATACGCCTGCTATTCAAGATTTTGATGCCCGTTGTACAGCCCGCGATGGTCACGGCCTCCATCTTCGCGTTTTACTGGATCTGGCAGGACTTTTTCCAGCCCCTGATCTTCGTTTCCAGCTCCAAAAACTTCACGATCCCCCTGGCGCTGAAACTCTATACCGATCCCAACAGCTACAACAACTATGGCGGCCTGTTCGCCATGAGCGTTGTCTCGCTGCTGCCGCTCATCCTCATCTTCATCAAGTTCCAGAAATATCTTGTCGAGGGCATTGCCACAGACGGTATCAAGGGATAAGTACATTTTATCGGCCGCGCCCCGCCCGCGTATTCCTGCGGGCGGGCGCTTTTTGAATAGGTTGGGAAATGCGGGTCGCCCCTTGTACAAAACACGGGGTTGATATATGATATAGATGGAAATACCGTGCAAAAGAAAAAACCTATCAGCGAGGAGAAACGAATATGAAACTCACCTGCGAAAGCCGCGTGACGGGTGTTGCCGGAAGCGCCCCCATACAGAATGCGGCGGCTATGCTGCGCCGTGACCTTGCGAAAACCCTGTGTCCTGGCGGCGGGCCGGGGGCGGAGATACGCCTGCAAACGGCGCTGGACGCCATGCCGCCTGAAAGCTATACCATCGCCGCGCGCCCCGACGAAAATGTTCTGGCCGTGACAGCGGGGGACAGCCTGGGCGCTGTCTATGGCCTGCTGGAAGTCAGCCGCCGCTTTTTGGGCGTGCAGCCCTTCTGGTTCTGGTGCGACCAGCGCTTTGTGCCGTGCGCGTCCGCCATCGTGCCCGATGATTGTTTTATTGCCAGTACCCCGGCGCGTGTGCGCTACCGTGGGTGGTTCATCAATGATGAAACGCTTCTCAGCCATTGGCCTGTGGCGCGCCGCCCGGAGGGGGCGTGGGAAATGGCGCTGGAAGCGCTGCTGCGCTGCGGCGGGAATCTGGTGATCCCCGGCACAGGCGAAAATGCAAGAAAATACCGTGATCTGGCGCGCGACTATGGGCTGATCCTCACGCACCACCACGCCGAGCCGCTGGGCGCGGAGATGTTCGTGCATGCCTACCCGAACGACACGCCCTCTTTCGACCGGAACGCCGAAAAATTCCGCGCCCTGTGGCGGGAGGCCGTCGAGGCGCAGAAGAACCGACCCGTGGTATGGAACATCGGCTTTCGCGGCCAGGGCGACTGCCCGTTCTGGAACAGCGACCCCCAGTATGACACGCCCGAAAAGCGCGGCGCGCTCATCAGCGCATTGATGCGCGAGCAGTACAGCCTTGTAAAAGCCGCCGACCCCGCCGCCGTCTGCTGCACGAACCTGTATGGGGAGACGATGGAGCTTTATCAGCAGGGATGGCTGAAGCTGCCGGAGGACGTGATCAAGATATGGGCGGACAACGGGTACGGCAAAATGGTGAGCCGCCGCCAGGGCAATTACAACCCGCGCGTCCCGGCCCTGCCGCCCAAAGGCGATACCGGCGCGCATGGCCTCTACTATCATGCCTCGTTTTATGATCTACAGGCGGCAAGCCATATCACCATGCTGCCGAACAGCGCGGAGCTGGTGTGCGATGAGTTAGGGCAGGCGCTTGACGCGGGCGTGGACGACTACTGGCTCATCAACTGCTCCAACATCAAGCCGCATACCTATCTGCTGGACTATATCGCACAGCTCTGGCAGAAGGGCAGCGTGAATACAGCGGCGCACCGCATGGCATATGCTGCCGCATACTACGGCAAAGAAAACGTTGCGCCCGTGGCGGACTGCCTCGCGGGGTACGCGGACGCGGCCATCCCCTATGGGCCGCACAGGGACGACTGCGCGGGCGACCAGTTCTACAACCATGTGCCGCGCATGCTTATCTCACAGTTCATGGCGGACCGCACCGCCCGCAGCGGCGCGCTGGAATGGCTCACCGGGGCGGGGACGCTGCGGGAACAGGCGGCGTACTGTGCAAAGCTGTACGCGCAGGCGCGCGAAAACTACGGCGCATACCTGCGCCGCTGTGAAAGCGCCGCCGCCGGGATGCAGGGCGCGGCGCGCACATTATTTCAGGATACATTGCTTTTGCAGGCGCAGCTTTACGCGTTGTGGGCGGAGGGCGCGTCGGCGGTATGCGCGGCGCTTGAAGCGGGCTTTGACGGGGATTGGCAGGAGGTGTTCTATCAGGCAGGGCTGGGCAAGCGCGCGTATACACTGGCAAACCGCGCCATGCGTGACCGCGAACACGGCAAGTGGATCGATTTCTACGCCAATGAGTGTCAAACAGACGTAAAGCAGACCGCCGCCCTCTGCGGCTATCTGATGAGTTTTGCGCGCAATATCGGCGAAGGCCCGCACTTCTATGAGTGGCAGCGGCAGTTCCAGGACAGCGAGGCAGACCGCCGGGTATTAGTGATTCTGAACACGGAAAATCACCCCACCGACGACGAGCTGTGGCGGCTGATGGAACAGTGGCGGGAGGTATGAAGATGGAAAATAGACGCGTTCCCGCAGGTTTAGAGTGTCAGTCCAAAGAAGGGACACAGGGCGCGGCGGTGGATTTGATTTTATTCATGGGCCAATCCAACATGGCAGGCAGGGGCATTGTGACAGACGCGCACCCAGAGGGCGCGCCGCCGCTCCTGCCGGGGGCGGGGTACGAGTACCGCGCGGTGTCCGCCCCCGGACGGCTGTATCCTATTGCCGAACCGTTCGGGCGCGCCGAGAACCGCCCCGGCGGCATCGACGATGGAAAGATGAAAACGGGTTCGCTTGTCACTGCCTTTGCCAACGCCTATTATGCAAAAACGGGCGTCCCTATTGTGGGCGTATCGGCGTCTAAGGGCGGCAGCCGTATCGACGCATGGCAGCCGGGCGGGGCTTTTCTCACTGATACGATTGCCCGCATGCACGCGGCGGAGGAGTATTTACAGAAAAGCCAATATCTTATCCGCCATCGGGTTATGCTCTGGTGCCAGGGGGAATCCGACGGCGATATCGCAAAGCCTGCCCCAATATACCGCAAAGAATTGGAACAGATGATGAATACAATGCTCCGCGAAGGCATCGAAAAGTGCTTTATGATAAAAATAGGCCATTACAACGGGGCTGCCGGGTATGATTACCGGGAAATCATGGAAGCGCAGGAGGAAATCGCGCGGGAAAATCCAAACGTTGTGATGGTGTCCCGCTCATTTGCCCGGATGAAGGAACGCGGCCTGATGAAAGACGATTTCCACTATTTTCAGGAAGCCTATAACCTGGTGGGAAAAGAAGCGGGGGAGAATACGGCGCAATATGTGGCCGTTTCGGGCGCAGATATGTAAAGGAGGAATCCTCTTATGAAAATGACATTCCGCTGGTACGGCTCCAACAGCGACAGCGTAACGCTCCAGCAAATCAAACAGATCCCCGGCATGACCGGCCTTATGGGCTTTTTGGACTACAAAGCCGCCGGGGAGGTATGGACGAAAGAGGAGATCGGCGCATATATGGATGAGGTACACACCGCTGGGCTGGCATGCGAGGTGATCGAGTCCGTCAACGTCCACGAGGATATCAAGATGGGCCTGCCCGCGCGCTCGGCGCGGCGTATATCAACGGGATTTGGGAAGCCATTGAAAAAATGAAACCTTAAAGTTATTTCCCCGCCCGCAGGGCGGGGAAATAACAAAAACTTCTGTTCGTTTTCGAGTGATTTTTACGATATGGATTGAAATAGGGGGAGAAGAAGAAATGAAGCTATGTTATGAGGGCATCCAGGACCGTGCGCCGTGGGAAAAAGCAGGTATCCGCCTGCCCGCCTTTGACTGGAAAGCCATGTGTGCCGAAACACAGCGCGCGCCTGCGTGGGTGCATTTCGGCGCGGGCAATATCTTCCGGGGGTTTATCGCCAAATTGCAGCAATCCCTGTTGGAACAGGGGCTTGTACAAAGCGGCGTGGTTGCCGCCGATACGTTCGACTATGACATCATTGATCAGATTTACAGGCCGTTCGATTCTATGGCGCTGCTCGTCTCGCTGCTCCCAAACGGAACATTGGAGAAAGAGGTTGTGGCGTCTGTTGCACGGGGCCTGCGGGCGGGCGCGGCCTTCCCGGAGGATATGGAGCGGCTGAAAGTCATCTTTCGAAGCCCATCGCTGCAAATGGTGAGCTTTACCATCACGGAAAAGGGGTATGCGCTCGCTGACCTCGCTGGAAAATATTTCCCATCCGTGCAGGCCGATTTTGAGAACAACCCTGCAAACTGCACCCACGCCATGAGCATGACCGCCGCGCTGCTGTGGGAACGCTTTCAGGCGGGCGGCGCGCCGCTCGCGGTGGTGAGCATGGACAACTGTTCCCACAACGGGGAAAAATTGCGCGGCAGTGTGCTGACCGTAGCGCGGGAGTGGCAAACACGGGGTTTTGTTTCACAGGCGTTCACCGACTGGGTAAGCGACGAAAAGTGCGTTTCATTCCCGTGGTCGATGATCGACAAGATTACACCCCGCCCCGCGAAAGAAGTGGAGGAAGCGCTGGATGCTTTGGGTGTGGAGGATATGTCGCCCATTGTTACAGGAAAAAATACGTTTATCGCGCCGTTCGTGAACGCGGAGAAGCCGCAGTATCTGGTGGTGGAGGACAGCTTCCCGAACGGCAGGCCGCCGCTGGAGAAGGCGGGCGTATATATGGCCGACCGCGACACGGTGAACCGCGCTGAAAAGATGAAAGTCACCACCTGCCTGAACCCGCTGCACACGGCGCTGGCGGTGTACGGCTGCCTGCTGGGGTATCATTCCATTGCCGCCGAAATGAAGGACCCGCAGTTGAAAGCATTGGTGGAGACCATCGGCTATCAAGAGGGCCTCCCGGTCGTGACCGATCCGAGCATTTTAAGCCCCAAAGCGTTCCTGCGCGAGGTGATCGAGGAGCGCCTGCCCAACCCCTTTATGCCCGACACACCCCAACGGATCGCCACAGACACCAGCCAGAAAATGCCCATTCGTTTCGGGGAGACGATCAAGAGTTATATGGCCCGTCCCGATTTGGATGTGACAGAGCTGACGGGCATCCCGCTTGCGATTGCCGGGTGGCTGCGCTATCTGCTGGCGGTAGACGACACCGGCGCGCCCATGCCGTGCAGCGCTGACCCCATGCTGGAAACGCTGCACGGGCAGCTATCCGGGGTGCGTTTCGGTGAGCCGGGGAGCTTTGCGGGAAAGCTGAACGCCATCCTCTCAAATGAGACGCTGTTTGCTGTTGACCTGTGCAAAGCGGGCCTGGCGGAGAAAATCACAGGTATGGTGCGGGAAATGCTCGCTGGTCCCGGCGCGGTACGGGCGGTGCTGGGAAAGTATATAGCGGCGTTGTGAGGGGAAATGTAAATTTTGCGATTCAGTATCCTGACAGTACAATGAGGAAAAGCGGGAAAACCGTAAAGCGGCATTTTATGAAGTGTATAGCGGTACGGTCCTTGTGAACAAAAGGAACGGCGTCTGCGGCTATAGGGAAACTACTTGAAAACGCGCATGATTTTTCCGTAATTCCCCCGCCCTCCGGGCGGGGGAATTACCAAAAAAGCAGTTGCTGATTTTCACTATACAATGTGCCGCTGGAGGATGACGCAGGCATTTCCACACGATACGCCTATGTGATTTCTACGGCTGCCACTGCTGGTGACACCGTACCGGTTACATCTCCTGCCCCAAAATAAACCGCCGGATATCTTCCGAAACAGCTTTCACATTTTCCTCGCCCAGATAGGCCATATGCCCCGACGGATACCCTTTGAAGAAGGTGCGCTCCGCCGGAAGATGGGTATGCGCCATCGTATGCCAGACAATGCCGGTCTGTGTGCAGAGGTCGAACCAGCCATTGATAAAGAAAGCGCGCATATGGGGGTTGCGGTGCATGGCCGTGGATAGCCGTTCACCGGAAACAAGCTGTGCGGTCTCAAAATTCCATTTGCTGCCGGAAACCAGCTCGGTCCCAAGAGAATACGAAGGCACGAAGCTGCGCTCAAACCCGGCGAGCCCCAAAGATGGGAAAATATCCGCGCCAAGCGCCGCGCGGAATAGGGGGTCGTACCGTTCGAGGGCGGCGTCGGAGGCATACCCCGGCTGGCCGTCCTTCCATTCCGGCCCATAACACGCGCGGGCAAAGCGCCCATCCATAATGGATACCACTTTATGTTCACGCTTCAAAACATCATGGCAGAACGATTGCCGCTCCAGGCAGAGGTCATGCGCGTCCAGATACTCGGAGGAAACGCCGGTATAGTACATGATCTTCCGCTTCATCTCCTCGCGTGCTTCCCCGGCCAGGCGCTCGCCCAGGTAGAGCGCGGCCAGGTATTCCCCAGCGGCAAAATCCGCCGCCTCCATCACGAAGCTTTCCAGCGGCTGCGAGGCGTGCGGGTGATGGTACCAGTTGATGGCCGCCATCGTGGGGAAAGCCTCGACCGCGGGTTCTACGGGCGCGCGCTTATTAAAATATTTGGTTACAGTCACCGTATTGCCGATGAAGATCAGCCCGTCAAAAGCGATATGGTAAGAGCGGTCCTGCCCGCCGGACAGCCCAATAGACGCGGCGGTGGCGGCGCGCGTGCAGCCATAGCTTTCCCCCGCCAGATACCGCGGGCTGTTCCAGCGCCCATATTTGGTCAGCCAATGCTCAATGAACATACACAGCGCTTCGGCGTCCTCGTCGATGCCGTAAAAGCGTTTCGCGCTGGCCTCGTCTACCAGCAGGCCAAAGCCGGTGGAGATGGGGTCAATCATCACAATATCGGCGATATCCAACAGGCAGTCAGGGTTGTCGATCACCTCATAGGGCGGGAGGGTCGGGTATGCCGTGGTGGATTCCGGGTATTTCACACGCCGCGCGCCGAAGCAGCCCGCATGTACCATCATGGAAGAAGCCCCCGGCCCTCCGTTGAACCCGAAAATGACAGGGCGCGCGGCAGACGGCCCGCCGTTTGTCCTGAAATAGGAGTAGGAAAAAATCGTCGCGACAGGCGTCCCCGCCTCATTATAGAAAAGGTTGTCCTCGCAGATGGTATCATATTGGACTGTCTGGCCGCGAAGCTCCATGCTGCCGTGCGCTTTGAAGCACGCGGGGGTAAATGAATCCGTGTTATACATGCTGCATTCTCCTTTGGAATTTTTATAGGGGTGTGCGGTCGTTGAGATAAGCATACACTGTTTTTCAGAAAATGTAAATACTTTTCATAAAAATAAGGCGAGAATCTTATTTTGATGGTGGTATAGCGTCAAAAGTGGTCGAATCCAGGCAGCGATTTTGCTATTTTGACGAAAAAACATGAAAATGTTTAGATAATTTGCAGAAAATACGGAAAATAAATGAAAATATATTGAAAACTATGTAAATCAATGATAGAATAGAAGCCGTAGACAATGTAAAAATTACATTGAACCTACGGCTTCTCTCTTTTTCGACAGAACATCCTAATTCAAGTACAAAGAACACTGAAAACACAGGAGGAAACAGATATGGCTATGACACACACAAAGGTTGAAAGCAGCTGTCGCCGGGGAACACCTCGACCGTCCCTGCGCCGCTTTCTGGGGCCCGCACCTGAACTTTGAGGAACTGAACGCGCGCGACCTGGCGTATGCGATGATCGCCAACCAGGAAGCATATCAGTGGGATTTTATGAAATTCGATTTTTCGGGCATGTATTTCCCGGAGGCGTTCGGCCAGAAGATCGCCGCGCCCATGACGGAGGACATGCAGGCATGGCTGAACGTGGAACAGTGGCGCGTCAACCACCCCTCTGACTGGATGACGCTGCGCCCGATGCAGGTAAAAGACAGCGAGGTATTCCAGCGCAATGTGGAGGCTGTCAAGCGCGTATGCGACCACTACCAGGGCGACGTGCCCGTCCTGCCCACCGTATTCAGCCCTGTGAGCATGGCAGGCGAATTTGTAGCGGGGTATTTCGACCAGGAAAAGCTCGTCAAGCAGTTTGAGTACAACACAAAAGAAGTAGAGTACGGCCTTCAGGTGATCGAGGAGACGCTGTACAACCTGATGGATGCGTATGTGGAGGCGGGCGCCGCCGGGTTCTTCATCGGCATGCAGAACGGCCTTAACGAGCGGTTGGGCTATGACATGTTCAAGAAATATGAATTTGACGGCACCGCCCGCATTGTAAACCATGTAAAGGACAAAACGTGGTTCAATATGGCGCACCTGTGCAACGGCACCAATACGCCTATGGATGCGGAATCGGTAAAATGGTGCGCGGACCTGCCCGTTACGGCGCTGAATTACGCGGATACATGGGAATATATGCCCAGCTTTGAGGAGCTGCGCAAAGTGACGGATAAAGTGCTGGTCGGCGGCATCATGCACATTCCCGCGCCGCTTACCCATAACCACATGAACGGTGTAGACGGCGGGCACGATTTCATGGGCGCGGACCGTCGGCTGATCAAGGCGAAACTGCGCAGCCGCGTGGAAACGGCAATCGCGGGCGCGGGCGATAAGCTGGTCGTCGCGCCGGGCTGCGGCTGCTACCAGCCCCACCGATTCCCCGTCTTGGACGAGGTGTTGGAGGAAATTGCCCAGGAGCGCGCGGGGAAAGCCGCACAATAACGTATATTGCGCACCCGTTCCCCAGCCGCCGGCGGTGTGCCGGGGCTGGGGCCGGGCAGCGCCCGGCCCCAGGCGGCGGAAAAGACGCCGCGCGGGAGAAGGAAAGCATAAGAGGAACGGGGTGTGTTAATCATGAAAGTGGCGATCATCGGCTGCGGGGCCATTGCGCAGACACGGCACGCACCTGCGGTG
>CANCXY010000133.1 GCA_947381875.1 uncultured Clostridia bacterium
ACAAGCCCGCCCTGATACCGGCAAGCGCCGTGCCCTATGAGCCGCCGCGCTGGACACTCGCGCCGTATTTCCAGCGCGGCAAAGGAACGCTGATTCAGGGCGACAACGGCACGGGAAAAACGGCGTTCATGTGCGCGATTGCGGCGCATGTTTCGACGGGCCGCCCGGTGCTGGATATGCCGGTTGAAGCGCCGGGCAATGTAATCATCCTGTCCGTGGAAGATGATCTCGCCGTGCTGCGCGGGCGCATTGAGGCCGACGGCGGCGATCTGAACCGGTGCCATTTCGTCACCAATGCAGCGGGGCTGACGTTCGCAAGCCCGGAAATCGAAGCCATGATCCGGCAGGTGGGCGCGAAGCTGATCATCTTCGACCCGTTTCAGGCGTTTCTTGGCGCGGGCGTCGACATGTTCCGCCCGAACGAGACAAGGCCGCAGCTGTCCAAGCTGTTCGACATCTGCGAACGGGAAGATTGCGCCTGCGCCATCATAGCCCACACGGTGAAGAGCGTCGGGGATAAATCGCCTGTGAACCGTTCGCTGGGCAGCGTCGACATCCCGGCGTCCATGCGCAGCATCCTGCATCTGATCCGCAACCCGGACAATGAAGAGGAGTGCGTGATGCTGCACGTCAAATGCTCCAACGCGCCCAGAGGGAAAAGCCTTGTGTACACCATTGGCAGCCGCGGCGGCATCCAGTGGAAGGGCTTCAGCGAGCTTACCGCCGACGATCTGACTGCTATCGTGAAGCGCAAAGAGAAGGGCATCCCCTACGAGCGCGAACCGCTTGTGCAGGTGCTCAACCAGCTGATTACAGACAGGCCGGGCGGCGGGTTCTGGAGCTATGAGGACGTCAAGAGCATTGGCGCAAAGCTGCTGGGCTTCCCGCCGTTCTACTCCACAGCAGACCTGAAAACGAAGCTGACCGGCCCGCTGCTGCGTGAGCTTCAGCAGAATGACGGGCTGATTGTGACGGTGGGGCACAAGGTGCATGGCTCACGCGGGATCCGTATTGAGCAATACGAAGTGCCGCAGGAGTATCAGGCAAAGATGGACGATTGAACAAATCCCCGCGAGCCCTCGCGCGCGCACGCGCGCGTATACAAAAAAATATGTCCATTTCGTCCCCTACTGTCCCCTATCGTCCCCCAACGTCCCCCCTTGTCTGGGACGCGGGGGACGTTGGGGGACGAACTGGACAGTTATATTGTGCAAGGCGAAAACGTCCCCATTGTGGAACTGTTCGCCGGAAAGGAGCCGAAAGTGCAAATTGTAACATGCCCGGTAGACGGCCAGCCCTGTGATCCGAATTGCCCCGACCGCTTCCACGACACGCCGGACGGCGGGTGCTTCCTGACCATGGCAATGGAACACGCTGATGCCGTCCTGCTTCTGGAAAGCGGCGAGGTGAACCCCGTAAAGAAGGAGGATGAGCCGTGAGCTGCTATCGCACATGCCCGCTTTGTGGCGCGAATCTCGACCCATGCGAGCGCTGCACCTGTCAGCGGTGCGACTATATACGAGCGTATACCGCCAGACAGAAAGAACATGAACCCGGCACAGCCCGCGCGGCTGTGCTGCCTACAGGGAGGAATAAACAATGCCGAGGGAACTGGATGGATTCCGCGATCAGCTTGAAAGCATTATCGCCGCGCACCCGCAAGGCGAACAAATGACTGTGCAGGAAGTAGCACGGTATTGTGGGAAAGATGAGCGCACAGTAACAAAGCAGTTTCAATTTATCGGCCACGGCAAGCGCCGTTTTATTACGCGCACAAGCCTTGCCCGTGCCATGGTCGCGCATGAGTAGACAGAAAAACCGCTTTGGATGTTGGAGCATCCAAAGCGGGAAGTAACAGAAACGGAGGATTTGCAATGAATACATATATTGCAGCTATGGTTTTCGGCTTCCTTCTGGGGGCTGTTTTCACCGCCGCGGGCTTCCTCGCGGACGCGAAGGGGGCGAGCGGGAATGAGCAGCAACAAACTGGTTGACAAACTGGCGGACCTGCTCGACGGATTAGACGCGATTCTCTCGATTGTAACGCCTGACAGCAACGAACCGCCTTGCGCGGGCCTGCATTATGTGGCAGCCCATTTGCTGAACGAGCTGGAAACGTTAATTGACGAGGTAAGGCAGGCACGCGCGGAATAGCGCCGGACGCTGCTCTCAACTACGGCACAGATTCCCCGCCTGTACAAGCCATACCGCCCCGGCGCGTTATCACCGGGGCAGTATCCCCTACCCTGCGGCAGGCCACTCCCTACGGCCATTATACCACATCAGGGGGGGCGGCACAATGCGAACCGAAGAAACGAACGAGGCGCTTGCCGGGCGTGCTGGAGCGGGCGATCGCGGCGCACTGGCGGCGCTGTATGAACAGAACCGGGGCCTGCTTGCAATCCTTCTGCGCAGGCTCACGGCAAGCCCCGGCAGCCGGGAGCGTATGGACGCGGCGGGTGTGACCTTTGCGGATCTGGAGCAGGAAAGCTATTTTGCTGTTGAGCGCGCCGCTGCTTTATACGACCCAAAGCGGGGCGCTGCCTTCTCGTCTTTCCTGCCGTATGCGGTAAAGACCATGTTTTTCCGCTGTATCGGCCTGCGCACACAGCGCCAGCGCCGCGACCTGCTTTGCAAAGCGGACAGCCTCGACCGTCCCCTCTCCGCCGACGAGCCGGACGGTCTGACCTGCGCCGACATCATCCCAGACGAATCCGCTTTACAGCCTTTCACAGACGCCGACGAACGCCTGTTCACACAGCAGCTGCATCATGCTCTCGACGAATGTCTCGACACAATCCCGCCGCATGAGGCGGCAACCATCAGGGCGCGGTACTATGGCGGGAAAACGCAAAGGCAGATCGCCGCCGAACTGGGCGTGACAGGCAGCTATATCGGACAAATGGAGTGCAATGGCCTGCGCCATCTGCGCAGCCCCGGAAATCGCTACAGGCTGAAACAGTACCGTGAAGAGATTATCAGCCGGCATGCGGTCCGCGGCACGGGCTTCAGTGCATGGAAAGCGTATGGCAGCGCCCAGGAACGCGCCGTTGAGGAGCTGGAACGCGAGGGCCTGCTGTGGGAAGTCGAAAACATGGAAAGGAGTGAAATAGATTGTGAACGCAAAGCAGAAACGGTTCTGTGATGAATATCTGGTTGACGGAAACGCGACGCAGGCGGCAGTCAGGGCGGGATATTCGCCCCAGACTGCGTACAGTCACGGGCAGCGGATGTTGAAAAATGTTGAAGTCAAAAGTTACATTGACACCCAGCTTGAACAGCTCCATAGCGAAAAGACCGCCGACGCGCAGGAAATCCTCGAATACCTGACAGCGGTAATGCGCGGGGAATGCACCGAGCCGGACGGTTCCTCTGCACCTGCGCGCGACCGTCTGAAAGCCGCCGAGCTGCTGGGCAAGCGGCACGGCATCTTCACGGACAAGGTCAGTCTGGACGCGCAGCCGATTGTGCTGATCAACGACTTGCCCGACGACCCGCCCGGCGAATCGCAGAAGGGAGGTGAAGAGGAATGTTTTACCTGAAGCATAACGGAAAGAAACTCACGATTGAAGCCGACAACGTTTACACACAATGCCCCCGCTGTGGGAGGGAATTTCCCGTCGACCTCGCGGAAGTGTTCCCGGATGGGGAAATTGACCTTTACGGGACGTCCATTTACTGCAAGCAATGCGGTGAGCGCACCAGAAAGGCCAGCGAACGCCGAGTGAACGCCGGGCGAACAAAGAATGAACAAAGAGAAAACATCAGAAAAGCAGGCAATCAAAGCCGTGAGGAAGCCATGAGAAAGCGGCGAAAAACAAAAGGCCCCTGCGGTATCTTCCCGGCCTGAACGTGCCGCCGGCTGTGCTGATCAACGATCTGCCCGAGGAGCCGCCCGGCGGGGAGGTGGAGGAGCCATGAATACCGACAGGCGCAGCCCTGACCGCCTCAAAGCCGCTTTGCAGGCGTCGACAGGAAATGAACCGCCCAAAGTGGAAATCGCATCACTTGGGCGCACAGGCCGCTTGCAGGGCACGGGGGAAGCAAGGGAGCATATCTCCCCCCTCTCACGCCCCTGCGCAGCGAGTTTCCCGCTGTCACTACGAATATTTTCGCGCGTTGCACGCCCCCGCTTTGTCTGATGAACGCAAAGCGGGGCGCTTTTGTCTCTTTATCGCGTCGGAAAATTCCCAAATATTTCCTGTGCCGCTACTGTGCCATTACTGTGACAAATTATGTGCCTTCACAGGCGCGCAGAGGAATGTATAAGAAACACAAAACCCGCACAGCGTCTGGCTTTTCAGCCTGCTGTGCGGGTTTTTGGATGGTGAGCCATCGGAGATTCGAACTCCGGACACCCTGCTTAAAAGGCAGGTGCTCTGCCGACTGAGCTAATGGCTCGCACACAAACCGCCCTTATCGGCGGTGCTTATCCAGTATAGCAAAAAAAGCGCCGTCTGTCAAGGGGATTTGCGGCAATTCCCGCCGGAATCGCGCGAAATTTCGCCTGCGGCGGCGCACCTGCGCCCAGCTATGCAGGTGATGGGTTTCCAAAGGGGCTGCGCCCCTTTGGCAGAGTCCAGAGGCAGCGCCTCTGGGCAGGTGCGGGCGGCAGCCCGCCAAAGGCGGCGTCAGCTTTGCAGATACCGTTTCAGCACTTCCCGCATCTCCCGCAGGGTGTCCGGCGGCCAGGGGGAGGTTTCGGGGTATCGGAGGCACTGATGGAGCCGCTCGGCGGCGCGGCGGCAGAAATCCCTCCGCTTGCGGGGCGGGAGGCTTTCGATCACCTCGCGCAGGCCGCCTGCATCATGGATGGCGCTCCAATCGCCGCGCGGAATGCCTGCACGGGGCGTGTCTGTACGGGCAGCGGCGTTATCAGGCGCATTCGCGCGGGCAGCGGCGCGGATAAGGTATCCCGCGCCCCGGCGGGCCGCCTGTTTCCCCCATCCGCCTGCCTGCCGCAAAAAAAGCAGGCAATCATCAGCGCCAGGGATACGCATACCGCCGCCCAGATCCATGCCGTCAAGGCCCGTTTTTTTTTACTGTACCGCACCCACCGGCTGTCCGGGCCGGGCCTTTCCGCCGTCAGGCCGTCCGTCGGCAGGCACACGGCCTCCTCCAACTGGCGCGGCTCCGTGCGGGCGGACGCCATTTCCAAACAAATCGCCTCCGGGCCGGCTGTCTCCCACAGCGCTTCGCCCTCCGCCATCAGCGGCCGGAACGACGTCCGCGCCAATGCGTGCAGGGCGCCGGGCCGCAAGGTATAGCCGTAGGCGCTCTGCCGGTCCAGGCGCATCGCGTCCCGGAACGCGTCCGCCAGCTCCCCGGCGGAACAGTCCGTCGGGCAAAACCAGCTCTGGTACTCCGACCAATCGGCCGTTGTGAAAGCGAAGCTGATATAGTACTCTGTCTCCTCGCCCCCGCTTTGTCCGGCGGATTCCAGCTTTTTCACAAGCAGGAACCAGGTATCCTCCGTACCGGGGAGGCGGCCAAAGCCCTTGCGCACCATCCCCTGGCCGAAACAGCGTTTCAAAAATTCCGGCACGCAGGGCTGCAACTCGTAATCCTGTGTGCGGTCGGGGTCGAGGGTAACACCCCCCGGCACATAGCCTACCGGGGACGCGGAATAGGAACAGTGAAAATAGGCTTTCATGGGCTACCTCACAGATGCAGGATGCCTTTGGAGACAAGGCAGTAGCCGTCCCCGCGCGTCTTTGCTTTCTCGCCGACGGCCTGGGCCTGCGTCAGGTAATCTTTCGCGCCGGCCCATTGCAGCACCGACTGCTCGAACCACGCCCACAGGGAACCAAAAAGCCCCTTGCCGCGCTGCTCCCGCTGCCGCTTTGCCACCTCGAACACAAAGGCGAGGGTGTAGATCATGGGCATTTCACACCATTTCGGCTCCGGCCCGCTGACGTTCATATCCGGGAAATGATAGAGCGGCCTGCGGGGGCGTCCGTCGGGGTCCTCCGCAATCTCCCCCGCCTCGTCCCGCTCAAACCGGCTGAACTCCGCCCCGCCCAGGGTGAGGATGGGCGTCACGGCAATGGAGACAGGCGCTGTCATGCCCGCGAGGCCGGGCTGCTGCAAATACTGGATCAGCTCCGCATACGCCTTCTGCACGGCCTCCGACACTTCCTCCATGCGGCCCTCGTTGTAATACCGCTCGCATTTGAGCGGCACAAACAGCACCATCCCCGGCCCTTTTTCCAAAGAGGCGAACTTGACGGTTTTCAGCATGCTCGTCACGCGGCTGCACCGGTTCAGCGGCTCGTTGTAGAGCCCGCCCGCCTCCATCAGGTGCGGCGTGTCGATGGCGATCAGAACGATGCGGCTCTTGTCCATTTCCTGCTGGAGCTGCCCCGCGAAATCCTTCTGGGTGAACCATTCGCCCGGCACATCCACAAAATCCACACAGATGCTGCTGTTCTTGTTTTTCAGGCCCACATGGAGCGGGATATGCGCGATGTCCGGCGTCGCCTGGTGGTTGGGGGAGAAGGTGCGCTCGCTCTCCTTTTTCTGGAAATAGCGCAGCATTTCCTGCCACTTTTTGGAGAGCGCCTCATCCGCCTCGAAATCGTCGGCGTTCAGCACAAGCGAGGAGTCTTTGAGCGCGCCGGTGAAACATTTCTTCATGGCCGCCAGCACGCTTGTTTTCCCGCACCGCCGCCCGCCCACCATCATGACATGGATCCGCAGGGCCTCACTGGTTTTTCCCATTATGGCTGTTCCTTTCCTGTGTCGATCTGGAAATACCCGTCCGCGGCGCAGGCGTGTACCTGCTCGGTCAGGCTCCGCCACTCCCCGGCCTGGCCGGCCTGGACAACATAGCGGTCGTGTTCCTCTTTCCAGATCAGGGGTATATGGTCCTCATACAGATAGCGCCACTCGGTCTTTACGTCCTTTTCCGTCTGCCTGTCCCCGTCGTACCGGCGGGCGAAGGCGGCGCGGTCGTAGAAATCCCACAGCACCGCGTACATTGCCCGGCTGGGGAACGCCTGGAAATCGGCAAGCTGCCTGGCAACATTGGTGTGGACCCGTTCGAGCGCGTCCATCAGGATATCCTGTATCTCGCGCGCCATTTCCTCTACGGCGGGGTAATCTTTGGAGACGGCGGGCTTGGGGGTGCGCACGTTCCAGTCGATGGCGTCGAGGCAGCAGCGCACCCCATAGATGAGGGAATCCTCCATTTTCAGCTCAAAGTTTTCCAGGGCCTGTACCGCCTGCACAATCAGCGGATACTGCCCGGCCTCCTCCAATTTGGCGCGCAGGGCGGCGAGCCACTGCTGGGGGTCGTGCGTACCGGTGCCCACGATATATTGCAGCCGCCCCATCTCCTCGCCGGCCAGTGCCTGCACCGCCTCCTGTTTCATCTCCATCACCACTTCCCGCAGCGTCGTATTCAACTGCAAAAAGTCGTTGATGATCTGCAACCGGAGCTGATCGGTGAGCGCTTCCAGCACGTTGTCGCGTTTCAGGGTGCCGTCGCGCAGCCCGCGCAGGATATCCTCCTCGGAGGGCACGCAGAGCAGGATACCCCGCAGCTTTTCCTCCACGGCCTGCCGGAGCGCGGCGCAGGGCGGGAATTTCCCCCCGTTGCACTGGGGGCCGCGCTGGATATACAGCATGCGGAGCTGGTTCGTCATCCGGGCAATCACGCCGCCACTGCCATTGATCTTCGCGTCCAGTTCGCGGCGTTCGTCGAGGTTGATGGAAGCGCCCATCGCGCGCTCCACCTGGCTGCTGACGGCCCTGTACGCGCGCTCCAATTTTTGCATCTGCGCGTTGGCGCGCGCAAGGATCATGCGGTCGATCGCGGCGAGGTTCCGGGACATCTGTTCCAGCACGGGGATCAGCAGTTTTTCCTCGACCTCGGCCTGTTCCCAGCAGTTCACATCGAGGTACCGAGCCACGGGAAGCTCCTTGCCGCGCAGGTCGGCGATGAGGCGGGGGATCATGGCGGCGTTGCCGCCCTTTTCGGTCTCCACGCGGTTGAGCAGCCAAAAGAGCATCTGGCGGGCATATTCGGGCGAGACGGTATCGGCAATCTTCTGCACCAGTTCATAATCCTCGCGGGCCACGCGGGGGCGCAGGGGGTCGGGGCGCAGCATCAGGACCACGGCGTCGCTCTCCTCGCGCACGGTCTCCAGCATGGCGTCCTCCACGCCCAGCGAGGTAGCGCCGGTGCCGACGGTATCCACCAGAACGAGCCTGCCGCACTGCGCGCAGGGGAACGCGGAAAAGATACGCGCTTCCTTCACGCCCAGGTAAGTATAGTATTTCTTCTCCACATCCCGGCTGCTGTACTGTGCCACATAAGCTTCTATCTCCTCCTGCGGCACGGTGACACACCTGCCCAGCCACGCCTGAAGCTCCGCGGTATGGGCGATATACTTTTCCAGATGTTCCAGGAGGGCAGTCTCCTCCACCTGGTCGAACCGGATATGCAGCCTGCCCGTATCGAACCGGGAGACTTCCGCGAGGGAATGCACCTGGCAGTCGAGGGAAGGCGCGATGGCTTTCAAATAGCGGTTGACGATGGCGATATATTCGGTCTCGGTATAGAAGGTAATCTGGGCCTGCGTCTGCCCGCCGGGCCGGTTGGCGATGACGGAGCGCGCGCCCGTGCAGTCCGTGCCATCCGCCGAGGGGATGATATCGCCCCCCAGCCCGCTGATGCGCTGCAAAACCAGGCTTTTTCCCTGCCCGGCGCGACCGACAAACCCGATATGCACCTCCTCCCGCGAAAAGCGCTTTTGCAAACGCTTCAGTTGACGCACCGCGTCGCCCTGCGCCTCATAAAAAGGTTTGGTAGAAATGCCCGTCAGCTTCTCCATCCCTTCCGGCGGCAGGCTGGCCCCCGAAGCGCGGAACGCCTCCAGCGCCTCCACGGCCCTCCCCGCGCGCTCCACCCGTTCCAGCGCCTCGCCAATCTTCGGCAGCAGCTTCTTTCGCTCCGCTATGATGGCTTCGATCTGCCTGGGAATGTCCATATCCTTCCTCTGCCTCCTTCCCCAAAGGGCGCCGCCCTTTGGAATCCTGCCGGGCTGCCGCCCGGACCTGCCCAGAGGCGCTGCCTCTGGACTCCGCCGGGCGCTGCCCGGACCTGCCCAGAGGCGCTGCCTCTGGACTCCGCCGGGCGCTGCCCGGACC
>CANCXY010000134.1 GCA_947381875.1 uncultured Clostridia bacterium
CAGGATTCCAAAGGGCAGCGCCCTTTGGGCAGGTTTGGGCGGCAGCCCAACAGCGTCACAGCGCGCATATGTGTTCTTTCAGCGGCAGGATAGCGGGGGGCGCGACGCTCAGGGAATCCACGCCCATGCGCAGGAAGGTTTCTGTCATGCGGGTGTCGGCGGCCAGTTCGCCGCAGACGCACACTTCACGGCCACAGCGGTGGGCCGCCTGGACTGCCATTTCCATCAACTGCAAAATGGCGGGATGATAGGGGTCGCATAAATGGCCAAGATGCGGGTCTACACGGTCGAGCGCCAGGGTGTACTGGGTGAGGTCGTTGGTGCCAATGGAGAAGAAGTCGGCCTCCTGCGCTAAGGCGTCGGCGGTGAGCGCGGCGGCGGGCGTTTCGATCATGATCCCCAACTTTGTCTCCCCTATCGGAACGCCCTCCTCGGACAGCTCCCGGCGGCACGCCGCAAGCGCTTTGCGCACCGCCTGTACCTCCTCCACGCAAATCACCATTGGAAGCATGATAGACAACGGGCCGAACGCGCTGGCGCGCACAAGCGCCCGCAGCTGTGTGCGCAGTATTTCGGGACGCGCAAGGCTCACGCGCACGCCCCGCATGCCCAACGCCGGGTTTTCTTCCGGGTCGAGCGGGACAAAAGGGGAGAGCTTGTCAGCGCCGATATCCAATGTACGCACCACAACAGGACGCCCCTCCATGCGTTGCAGGGCGTCACGATAAATGGCAAACTGCCGCTCCTCCGTGGGCGGTTCGTTGGGGTCCATATACAGCATTTCACTTCGGAACAGGCCCACGCCCTCGGCGTCGTTCTGCACCGCCGCGTCTACATCGGCCAGACTGCCCACATTCGCACACAGGACAACGCGCTGTCCGCCGCATGTGACGGCTGGCAGGCCGCGCAGGGCTTTCAGCCTCTCTTTCTGCGCCCGTAAATCGTCTCTGCGTGCCCGCGCCTGCGCGCAAAGCGCTTCGGTGGGGTCAATATGCAACAGGCCGCCCTCGCCGTCCAGCACGGCTGCACAGCCGCCCCAATCCTCCTCCACCTGCACGCCGATCAGCGCGGGCAGGGACAGCGTGCGCGCTAAAATCGCCGCGTGGCTGTTGGAGGAACCGCGTGTGAGGACAACGCCCAACAGGCACGCCGGGTCGAGCTGCATCACTTCACTTGGCGAGAGGTCCTCCGCCGCTACAATGACCGGTTCATCCAGCCGGATGGCGCTTTCGCCGCCGGAAAGGATCTCCGCCACGCGGCGGGACACGTCACGCACGTCGGCGGCGCGGCTGCGCATATATGCGTCCTCCATTGCGGCGAACATCTCCGCCAACCGTTCCCCCGCCGTGCCTGCCGCCCAGGCCGCCGACACACCCTCGTTGTCCAGCAGCGCGCGCACGGCGTCTAAGTACACGATATCGTCCAGCATAAGGCGGTGGATGGAGAAGATCGACGCCGCCTCCTCGCCCAGCGTATCCCGTGACTGCTCATACAACCCCGTCAACTGCTGCCCGGCGCGGATGCAGGCCGCGCGGAAACGCGTCCACTCCTCGTCGGGCGTGCCCGCGGCGGCGCGGGAAATCACTGGTTTTTCGCGCCTGTAAAGATACAATGTCCCTATCGCGACGCCCGCGCTGACAGGCTGCCCTGATACTGTGCGCATCTGCCCGCCTCCTTCCGCCCGTCCCTTAAAAATACCAGGCTACAGAAATATTTTCCGTGTACCCTGCCTTACGGTTGGGGCACATAAAAACCCTTTGCTTGGGACACATCCATTCCTTTGAACGCTTCGGGACGCCGCGCCCCGTGCGCGGCGTCCCGGTGCAGACGTTCCCGAATCACTTTTCGATCTTGTTCAATACCTCGTTCAGTTGGATCATCGTCCGCTGCGCCTGTTCGGGGGTCATCCTCCCAGCCATCATGCCGGACAGGCCCTCCAGCGTGGCGTCCTTCATAATGCCCAGCATCGAGGGCTTCACATGCATGCCAGTCGCGACGTTCATCACCTGCGCCACGGCTTTGCCCGCCTCGGGATTGGCAATGATATCGCCGATTTTGTCTTTTACCGAGAAGTACCCGTCGCGCACCACAATCTCTGTCACGTCGGTGTAATCGTCCAAATTGAACCAGTTCGCCGCGCCCTCATCGCTGCCGTCATCGTCCGGGTCGATATAGGTGTAGGCCGGGTTCGGCTCCGCCACCTTTTCCAGCGTCATGGAGTCGACGCACGCCACCGCTTTTGCCGTCACGGACGTGAATCCCTCGTGCAGGGGCACATGCTCAAACACGAACACGCGGTTCCCCTTCTGCTCGCTGAACAGCTTGCTGTCCACATACAGCGACACCTTCGACAGGTTCGAGTAGACCTTGACTGTCGTCTCCTCGCCCACACGCTGCGCATAGCGGCGGCCGCACAGATGCACAAACGCCTCCTCGCTCCAATATGCCTTATACAGATAGAACGCGTCCTTACGCAGTTTGCGGTCCAGCGTCATCAGGCCCTTGTTGTTGCGGCCCTTCACGCCGCCCTCGTCGCGCGCGTCGCAACCGAAATCGAACATGTTCCACACATGCGTCGCCCACAGCCAGGGGCGTTCATCGATCACCTTCGCCAGATGCTCATGGTACACCGCCTGGTATTCCTCGGTGTAGTCCTTGCAGCGCGGGGTATCACTGTGGTAACAGATGATCCCCTCCGCACCATACTCGGAAATGCCCAGAGGGCGGTCGGGGTGCAGCTCGTGGAATTTATCCAGCCATACTTCGTTGTCGGCCAGCTCGCCGCCATACCAGCCGAAATAGTGGTTGTAGCTGAGTACGTCGGTGATATGGTGCATCTCGTTTTCCATCGGCACCATAGAGACGTGCGCGATGGTGGTGAGGCGGGTGGGGTCCATCTCATGGGCCAGAGTGTTCAGATCCTTCAGATTCTCCACAAGGCCCGCGCGCTGCCCACCGATGGTGATCTCATTCGAGATGCCCCAGAAGCAGATAGACGGATGGTTATAGTTCTGCACAATCAGCTCCGTCATCTGGCTGCGGCAGTTCTCATGCGCGGCGGGGTCCTGGCTCATCACGGAGATAAAGGGGATCTCCGCCCACACCACGAGGCCCGCGCGGTCGCACGCGTCGTAGAAATACGGGCTATGCTGGTAATGCGCCAGGCGGACGGTATTCGCACCCACCTCGCGGATGAACTTTACATCCTCCTCATGCTGCTCCTTCGTCAGCGCGTTGCCCACGCCCAAGCGGTCCTGATGGCGGGATACGCCGCGCAACGGGGTCAGCACGCCGTTGAGGAAGAAGCCTTTCTGCGGGTCGACGGAATAGGTGCGCACGCCAAGGCTGGCGCTGGCATAATCCAGCGTTTCATTGTGGACTGTCAGCAGTGCCTCCACGCGGTAGAGGTAGGGATCCTGCACGCCCTGCCACAGATGCACGTCCTCAATACGCGCTTCGGCATGTACCTGCTCGGCGGCGGGGCGGACAATCCCGGCAATCAGATCGCCAGCGGCATCGTAGACAAAAAACTCCACGTCCTGCGGGGCAGCGGGGTTGGTGATATAGGCGTCGAATGAGACGAGGGCGTCGTCGCCGTCCACCTTCGCGCTGACAAGAAGACCCGAACCGCCGTTATAGTCGAGGTCGAAGCGCGAGTCCTCGGTGATGATGAGGTTGACATCGCGGTACATGCCGCCGTAGAACGTGAAATCGGCTGTCTGGGGGTAGATATCGGTGCGGTTGGTATTGTCGACGCAGATGGCGATGAGGTTCTCGCCGTCGTGCAGGGCGTCGGTCACATTTGCGCGGAACAGTGAATAGCCGCCCTTGTGGCTGGCCTTTTCCACGCCGTTCACGAAAATTTTCGCCGCACTGGACGCCGCGCCCACCTCGATATAGACATTTTTACCCGCCGGGCGCTCAATGGTCTTGAGGTAGCAGCAGGGACCGCGCCAGTAGTCCGCGCCGCCGTCCTGCCCGTCAAGGGCGTTCCAGCAGTGCGGCACGTCGACACGCGGGGCGTCGGCGGGGATAGCGGCGGGCACTTCGGCACAATTTTTGAGGAAGGCCCAGTTTTTGTTCAGGGAGACGATCTGTTTCATGGGGGTTCATCCTTTCTTTGATTTGTATTCAAAAAGCAGCAATCATCTGTTTTTATGTTGTAAATTGTACCATAAAATGGAGTCATTTGTCAAACATCCTGTGAAAAAAGCCAAAATGAATGTTTGGGAAGCGGAAGCTGAAAAAAATGCTTGACATTTGGCTTGGGAGGAGGTATACTATAAATACGCTTTCCGCAGGGGACTGCGGGGCGGGCAGATATCGCGGGGTGGAGCAGCTCGGTAGCTCGTTGGGCTCATAACCCAAAGGTCGCAGGTTCAAATCCTGTCCCCGCAACCATTATTTCCTAAGACCGTTTTCAATGTGCTTTGCATGTTGAAAACGGTCTTTTCTGTTTCATCGCCCGTCCGCAACACATTGATACGCTCAATCAGCAGCCGCACCGCTTCCCGGTCGGGGGCCGCCTTGATGTTTTCAAGCCATGCTTTAACGGTTTCCGTCGTAAAATCTTTGGGAGGCTCCGCAGCCTCCAGCGCCGCGATCTCCGCTTTGAGTTCCCGCATGCGGTTCCCCACATCGGCCACGACCTCCGGGGGCAGCGTGCCGCCTGAGAGGTTATTCATCAGCGCGTCGTACTGGTCCTGCTTTTCCCGCACGCGCTTCTTTACCGCCTGCTTAAACTCTGTCATCCGTGCGCCTTCCCCCGCCTGGTACTGGCGCAGGGCGTCCGCGATGCGCTGCTGATTGCCCGGCGTCAGAAGTTCCCGTACATACTTCACCGCAGCTGCGTCCACTTCCTCCATATGCACCACAGCCGCGCCGCATTTCTTTGAACAGGTGAAATACTGGTATTCATGCCCTTTCCTCCTGCTTGTGATGCCGTGCATCCTCGCGCCACACTGACAATAAACAAGCCCGCTGCACAGATAGCTGGCCTTCCGCCCTGTATGCTGCCTTTCCCGCATGATCTTTTGCACCTCCGCAAATTGTTCTTTCCCGATGATGGCGGGTATCCCGCCCTCAATACGGATTGCCTCGCTTTTGGCGCGCCTGTCGCCGCGCCGGGCGGCCTCTGTGGGGCTGTAGAGGTATACCCCTGTATATTTCTCGTTGCGCAGTATCTCGTAAATCTGGGGGTATCGGATGGGCTTCCCGCGCTTGCCCTTTATGCCTGCCGCCTCCATTTCCTCAATCAGTGCCGCGAAGCCTTCCCCGCTTTGCGCCGCGTCAAATATCTTGCGCACATAGCCCGCTTCCATGTCATTGATTTGGTAGTGCCGGTTCCCTTTCTCCCCTACCACATCCCACCCGAAGGGCGGATAGCCGCCAGTGTGCAGACCCTTCAAAGCGGTTTCGCGCAGCCCTTTCCGGGTTTCGCTGGCAAGGTTATCTATGTAGTATTCCGACAGGCTCCACATCAGCGCGCGCATGATTTTTGCCTCGCTGCTGGTGCCGAAATCCTGCGCCACGGCCACAAGGCGCGTACCGTCCGCTTTCAGACGCGCCTCCAGGTTGACATGCTCCCCCAGGTTGCGGGCGATACGGTCGTATTTGTGGATAAGAATCGTTTTGACTGCGCCCTTGTCGCAGTCCCGAAGCAGACGCTGGTACTGTTTCCGGCTTGCCGTCTTATTCCCCTTCCCGCTGACAGCTTCATCCGCATATACATTTTTGACGTACAGGCCGTGCCGCTCTGCGTATTCACGGCAGGCGCGCACCTGCGCCTCAATGCTTTCCTCTGTCTGCTTATCTGAAGAATAGCGAGCATAGATCACAGCATTTTCCATACACAATCCCCCTTTTGCAGCGACTTGACAATCCCGCAAAAGAGGCGTATACTATGCTTGATGTGGGACATAGGGAGCCTCTTTGCGGGCTGCTTGCATTTTTCATCATAGCCGCTTCGGTGCTGGTAACACCGGGGCGGCTTTTCTTTGCCGCGATACATTCCTTAACACTAACATTCACTAACATTTTCCCCGCGCGCGGAAAGGTACGCAAAAGTTGTCATTTCCCCGGCAAGTTAAAAGCTGCTGATGCCCTGCCAGGCACAACCCCCGCCGTAAAGGCGGCTGTGCGCCCCTGTGACGCGCTTTTGGCTTCGTGCGATATCTTTCCCGCTTTGTCCCGCAAAGCGGCTGTACGGGGCGCAGGCGGCCTTTTGCCCGCCGCCTTTCCTTGCCTACATGCCGAACAAATCCGCATGTGTGCCTGTGCGGGCAAGCCTCAACTCGTTCCCCTCCACCCGGTAGATCAGCAGCCAGTCCGGGGCGATATGGCATTCCTGATACCCCGCCCAATTCCCGGTAAGGCTATGCACGCGGTTTTGAGGCGGCAAAGCGGCGGGAACGCGCAGGGTATCCACCGCGGCGGATAACAATTTCATGTTATACCCGCGCCTGACGCACAGGCGGTGGTCGCGCTTGAATTGGGCGCTGAATTTCAAATCAAGCACTGGCGTCACCTTCCGCGTCCAGCATGGCAAAAAGTTCTTCTGTGCTTCCCGTCCACAGTTCTCCCCCGCCGCTCTCCAATTCCTGAATCGCGGCAGCGGTGATAGCGTTCGGTGTTTCATCTGGAACCACTACGCCTTGCAAATAAGATACAACGTAAAGCAGCTTGCTTTCCGGCACATGGTCTATTAGATTCTTTGCAAATTCCCTGCTGCTCACTCTCTGCGCCTCCTTTGTTCTATAATAGCCGGTTTTGGGATACGGCGTAACGAACCGTTACCCCTTTCAAAGCGGCGTCTGTTCGAGCTCATCCATCGCGCGGGCCAGCAGCTCCGACATGCTGATACCTTCGCGCTCTTTATACTCCCGTATCCGCTCAGCCAGCTCCGGCTTCACCTGTGCGGCTATTTGGCGATATGCCTTTTTGTTATATCGGTTTTTCACAGCGCTGCTTGTATGTGTCTTGCGGCTGTTCTCCATGCGCACACGCTCCTTTTGGAAAACAGGGGCGGCGGCAAGTACCGCCCCCTCGGTGTTTTAACCCTGCAAATCTTCTTTCAAGTCCTTGAGCATCGTATCAATTTTTCGGTCTGTCTGTTCCTTGCTGTCCTCTTCCTTGGCTTCTTCCAGCCCGCGGATGATTTGTTTCAGCCAGCTCTTAAACTGTAAATCTGTCATTCCTGTTGTCCCAACCATGCCCTTTCCTCCTTGATGGTTCAAGAGCTTGCCTCTCTTGACTGTATCTATTATAACATACTTTTATAAGTATGTTAAGCGTTTTATACATGTAGCTCTATTGTTTTTACTGTGGAGCCGTGGCCGTGTATCTCCACAAAGCGGGGGGGTAAGGTGTGTACCTAATACCTTTATCCCCTTTAATACCTAAAATAGCACAATAAAGGGATTTAAGGGAATAAAAATCCCCCTGTATCCCGCTTTTATTGCGCCATACCAATACGCTCTTTCAGCGCCTCTTGAAGCACCTGGGAAAAGTTGATATTGCGCTCCAAAGCGGCGGCGTTCAGCCATGCGGGGATAGAAATTGTTTTGCGGACGGATGCCGTCTTTACCTGTTTGCGCGCGAGCGGCATATAGACGCTGACGAGCAGCGGCGTTTGATTCGGTTCCAACGCAAGCTGATGAATGGGGGTAGGCGGCGGAACCACTTCGCCATCCTGTTCCATTTCACATAACCACAGGCTCAATACCTCCTGGGCATTGTGTATGGCTTCTTCCTGCGTGTCCGCACAGGACAGGCAGCCGGGAAAATCGGGAAATTCAATGGAAATCCCATCCTCGGCAAAAGTAAGGACGGCTAAAAATGAATAACGGTCTTTCATGCTGCGCAGCTCCTTTCGCTTATGGATTTCAACCCACGTTCCCCCCTCATAGGGGGGCTTGCTTATGGGAATACAATGCCCGTTATGTGTTCAATGCTTTTCAGCGTACCGATTGGGATAGATTTCTTTGGATGCGTGACAGTAACTTTGCCAGGCTTTGAGGCGTGTTTGAACTGGTGGTGATCCCCATTGCACGCCACTTCATACCACCCATCTGCCCGCAGCCGCTGGATAACCTCACGCGAAGAATAGTTTTTCATGTGTATCACCCATATTGCTTCCCTGCCCAACTATCCTAAATAAGAATAATAAGTTTATTCAGTAAAAATCAAAAAGCATGCACCGTAGAGAGGCATTAAACTTATTAAACTTATTTTACTTATTTAGGGTACAACCTGAAAAGTATGCCTATTATGGAAAATAGCTCTCATCACACACGCCCAGGACAAGGCCCTGACAGACAATATCTTCCGTCATGGGGATGGGAGCATATGCCCTGTTGTGGGAAATCAGCCTGCCCCTGCCCAGCTCCTTTACCCACTGCTGGCCGTTCATGAAGAATACGCCCACCTGACCGACCTCGATTTCCGGCGTCGCCTGGATAAAGAGGAGATCGCCGTCGCTGTATGTCGGTTCCATGCTGTCCCCGCTCACCGGGGCAATGTAGGAAGCGTCGTGCGGCGGCTCCTTGACAAGCGGCGTCGTTTTCGGGGGTTCCTGCCCGGCGAGCAGGCCGGTTCCCGCACTCATGGGGCTATCATACATGGGGAAGTAGTACAGCGCGCTTTCCGCGCCCATTTCACGGGATTCCTCGGTGTTTTGGCGGGCGGCGCGCGTTTTCTGGGCGGTGCAGCGGGCGGCTTCTTTTGCAAGGATAGTATCTATGACATCCTTTCCCCATTCGTCCAGCGTGTCAAACCGCTTTGCGATTTTGAGGGCTTCAGGCGATACTGTAGAAAATCCCTTGTCTTTTCCATCGCTGGTACTATGTGGATCGGGGCTATATCCCATAAGATAATCAATAGTAACTCCGGACTTCGGTTCTCTTGCCCCAATTTCATAGCCATTGTATGTTGAGAGGCTAAGCCCCAAAGAGGCCGCAAATTCTTTTTGCGTAAGCTCTGTACTTTCTCGCAGGGTTTTTAGGTTCTTTATCATTACGCCACCCCCTATTATTACTATAATACGCAAAATACCAAATGTCAATAAAAAATTACGCAAAACGGGGAATAAAGTATTGACTTATTCCTCAAAATGAGGTATTAC
>CANCXY010000135.1 GCA_947381875.1 uncultured Clostridia bacterium
CCAATAAAACTCAATCGGACTTAAATTGGCCTCATCAAGCAACACAAAATACAGTGCCTGAACCATATTCCGCTCATTTTCAATGTTCAACTGCTGCATACATTCTGAAAATTGGGGTTGAGCTTTTTCTATTTCTTTGGTTAATGGATTGTAATATCCAATCAAATCCTTCGATGATGTCCATCCTCTTTCGACTAAAACCTCAGCAAATCTTAAATCATACAAGCCGAGTGCCTTTGCTAATAACTTACATAAAGAAGTTTTTCCTGTCCCTGGCTCTCCAGCAAATACTGTAATATAATTTTGAACTACACTGATTAGGTAATTATACGCTTCATCCTTGCTAATCTTCCTGCCAGCCTCGTTCAATTTCCCACATAAGAGCAATACTATTTGTTCTGCATCTAATTCATTATTTAAGTTGTTGATGCAATGCGGCACGAATTCCGAAAGGCCACTATCTTCTGGAATATTAAACTGCGTTTTCAGCAGTTTAATAATTTCAGTATGTCTATCATCTGCTGCCCATTCAATAATTTTTTGCCTAAAATTCTCATTGAGCCTGTTATAATCATCCTGAGCCGACTCTAAATCTCTTCGGTATGTATTCTCGTCACTTTTTAATCTCTCATTTTGTTTCTTTGCTTTTTCAATTTCGTCGTTTATTTTATTTAACGCCTCTTGCTTCGAAGCCATCAAATCATTCAATTCTTGTTGTTTTTGAGCAACTACCTGCTCTCCCAATTTTTCAAGTTCCTTCTTTTGTTCATTTAATTTTTGTTGCTCTTCAGTTTTTTCAGCTACGATAGAATCCTTTTCATGTCGCAACTCATTAATCTCAACGGTAATAGCTTTGACTGTTGCATCATATTGTAAATCTTTTCTAACAACCTCATCTATCAATTCAACATGTGTTCTTAAATATTCTTCTTTATCAGCCTTCGCATTAGGATTATTTCGGAAATATTCATCTGTAAGACGTATTTTATAATCACTTAATTCTACTGAGGTCTGTAACAAATCACATATTCTTTTAATCTTTAAATCTGTAATTTGTTCACGTTCTGAAAAAGAATCTGCTATATGCAAAAACTGTTCTCTGATTTCCGCTAAATTCTCTATGTCATTTGATTTATCTAAAAGGCTCTTAAAAAAATCCGCAAGTTCTTCATTGTCAAAGTAATCAATTTCCTCAAATGACTTTATCTCTTGCAATTCCTCAATCCTATAAATGAACTGTATAGAATCGACTTTTCTTAAAGAAAAACGCCCATCCTTAATAATTCTCTCTATATCAAATATTTTATATTTATTTATTGTTCCATTGTTTACAAACACTTTTAAAGTATAATAGGTTTCATAGTCGTACGAATCCTCGATATCTGAAACCATAAATTCAAAAGGTCCGTAACAATTCTCATCATATCTTAAAAGTATTTGTTTGGTTTATGTTTAATCCTTATTGTCTGTTTTGTTTTATCATTTAAGAACTCCTCAACCGGGTAATTTATGTCTATGATTTCTATTATTTCATCTTTATCAAAATCGTCAATCGCATCTAATGTAATCTGATATCTATTACTATTGGGGAGAGCGTCATCATGTTCCGGACGGAAATCTTTATCAAAATCGACTCGGAATTTCAGCAATCTATTCTTGATATCTCCAAACTCCCTATCAGATATATTTGCCAAAGTCACTGTTCCACCATTGGGGAACTCTATCGCACGACTGTTCCACATTTCTCTTAAACTGCCGTCCTCCGTAATTTCATATTGAGGACCTATAAAGCTGTAGTTTCCAAATGCACCCAAAAAATATCTATACATTATTTTCTCTCCTTTATTTTAATACCGTTCTTGTTAATATGCTCTTTCGCCTTAAATATATTATCCCGTATCCACGTTTGTCCTCCATCAACATTCTTTTACATATGTGATCCATAATTACAAATATTTCCTCATTTCCCCTGCAACCGTATATCCTCCCCGCAGAAGCACAGCGTCTCACAGCTCCCCAGCAGACGCGAGACGACCTTTTCGGTATACCGCCGCTGCAAATCAGCGTCGTTGATGATATTGCTGGTGTAGATGGTGGGCGCACGTCGGCACACGCGCGTATTGACAAGGCTGTACAGGCTGCTTGCAACATACGGCGAGATATACTCCGTGCCCAGGTCGTCCAGAATGAGCAGCCCGGCGTTTTGCAGTGTGGGCATTGTGCCGCTTTCCTCGTCGGAGAAGCGCTCGCGCTCCACAGCCTCAAAGGCGTTCTGCGCGCTCACATACACAACGTCCCCGCCCTGCTCCAACACCACACTGGCGATAGAGAGCGCTAAATGCGTTTTCCCCAACCCCGCGCCGCCGAATAAATACAGGCTGGGGCTTTCCTTCGGGGAGAAATGTTCGGCATAATACTTACAGTATTCCAGCACCTGCCGCATATGTTCCCGCGCGGTAATGCCCAGCGCCGGAACAAGCGTGTCCGGGTATTTATCGAGACGGAAGGTTTCAAAAGTGCAAAGGCCCAGCGGTGAGGCGTCGTTTACTTCCTTGCGGCGCATTTCCCGCACAAGCGCGCGCACGCATTCGCAAACCACGCCGTTCACCCGGCCCGTGTCCTCGCAGACGGGGCATGTGTAGGCGGGCGCAAGGCGCGCGGCAAGGGCGGGGTCGGCACGGAAAAGGGCGTCGCGCTCTTTGTCCACCTGCGCCGCTTCCGCGAGGGCCTTGTCCACCGATTCACGCGACGCGCCGGACGCGGCAAGGCGCGCGGCTTCAATGCCCGCGCGGGTGCGTCGGGTGTTGAGGGCCGCCAGCTCCGGCGCTTCGCGCGCGGCCTGTTCGGCGGCGGCGCGTGCCTGCATGACGGCGCGCTGTCGGCGGCGCGCCACAATATCCCGTGCGCGGCGATTTCGTTCGGCCTCTGTCATGTCTCAGGTTTCTCCTCCGTAGGCAGGGGCGGCACGCGCGGTGCGCGGCGCAGGCCGCCGCCCAAGATATTGTGTGTCGGGGCAGACGCGGGGGCGGGCACATTCTGTGTTTGCAGGGCGCTTGCCGCGATCACATCGCGCACATTCTTATAGCCCTTTGTATACCACGCGCGCAGAATGCCGCCTATATACTTCACTTTTTTCTTTTCGCCCGCATAGGCGATCGCCTCGGCGATCATGGCGCGGTCATAGCCCAGTGTTTCGTACCATTCGGCAATGACTTTCCGTTCCGCGCCGGTAAATTTTGCGTCCGGCAGTTCCAGCAGTTCCGCAACCTCGTGTTCATTCTCCTCCCGCTGCTGCAAAAGGCGCAGATAGCGTTCCGCCGCCTCCCCGGAATCAATGCCTTCTTTCTGCCATCCCAGCAAAGCCCGTTCGATATACCGGGCGCTCCGCTTCCCTTTCGCGGCATAATGCGCCACGCCCAATAAGATCATATCGACCGGCATTCCATCCGTAAGGTACATGGAGACATAGATGTTGGCGTCCGACTGCGGAATCACCCCGCCCACAATCTGCTGGCATTCCTGCACAAGCCCCGCGATAGCGGGGTCCGCTTTCGCGGCGGCGGCCACCTCCGGCGTCGTGAGGTGCGCGCGCGGCGCGGGCGCTGCCTCCACATCCCCCAGGCCGGGCGCAGCCGCCCCATCCGTAAGCAGTCCCGCGCCCTTCCAGTAAACAAGCGCCTTGCGCGCCCGTTCGGGATTCTGGAACCGCAGCGCCGCCGATATCCGCGCCGGGTCTGTCTCCCCGCTCGAAAGCACATACAGCGCCACCCGCGCCCAGTCTTCCTCCAACTCCGGCAGTTTCGTAAACACAAGGCGCGGCACCGCAACGCTGTCCCCTTTATTCTCCGCCACTACATAGGCCAACCGCCACACCCCCTCTGCCGGGCTGCCGCCCGGACCTGCCCCAAGGGCTGCCGCCCTTGGGAATCCTGCCCAAAGGGCGCTGCCCTTTGGAATCCTGCCACCCTTTGAAAAGGGTGGACGGAAACTTTAATACCCCGAAAATTGCATTTTCGGGGGAGAATTTATGAATTGACAAGTTTGAAACCGGCCTGCGTGAGTTCGCGGCGTATCTGTTCTACCTGGGCGTGGTCGCGTGTCTCCATACCGATATGCAGAAAACAGCTTGTGATAGCCATATTGGTATCGCCCTGGCTGTAGTTGACCTGCACGACATTGCCGCCGCACCGGCTGATGACCTCACTGACGCCTGAGAGCTGTCCGGGCTTGTCCTCCAATTCGATGGTAAGGGTGCTGTTGCGCCCTGCCATCACAAGCCCGCGCGTGATAACACGGCTCAGGATATTCACGTCGATATTGCCCCCCGAAAGCAGGCATACCGTTTTTTTGCCCCGGATATCGATCTTGTTGTACATGGCGGCGGCCACCGATACCGCGCCCGCGCCCTCTGTCACCAGCTTTTGGCGCTCCATCAGCGCCAGTACGGCGGCGGCGATCTCGTCGTCTGTCACGGTGACAATGCCGTCTACATACTTACTTACAAGCTCATAGGTGAGGTCGCCGGGGTGCTTGACGGCGATACCGTCGGCGAAGGTGGCGACGCTGTCCAGCGTGACAGCCTCCCGCGCCTCCAAAGAATCGTGCATGCTCGGCGCGCCCGCCGCCTGTACGCCGTACACCTTGCATTCCGGGCGGAGCTGCTTGACCGCAAACGCCACGCCGCTGATCAGCCCGCCGCCGCCCACCGGGACAAGCACGACATCTACGTCCGGGAGCTGATCTAAAATTTCCAGCCCGATCGTCCCCTGCCCCGCGATCACCTGTGGGTCATTGAACGGGTGGATGAAGGTATAGCCTTTCTCCTTTTGAAGCTGGCAGGCGTAATCGTAGGCGTCGTCATACGCGCCTTTCACGAGGCACACCTGTGCGCCATAGGCTTTTGTCGCCTCCACCTTGCTGATGGGCGCACCGTCCGGCATGCAAATCACGCTTGGGATACCGCTGCGGCTGGCCGCCAATGCCACCCCCTGCGCATGGTTGCCCGCGCTGCTGGCGATCACGCCCTTTGCCTTCTCCTCATCCGTCAACTGGCTGATTTTATAATACGCGCCGCGCACCTTGAAACTGCCCGTCACCTGTAAGTTTTCGGTTTTCAGGTAAACGTCGCCCTCTGTGTGCAGGTTCGGCGCGGCGATCAGGTCGGTTTTCCGCGCGACGGCTTTCAGTACATACGCCGCATGATAAATTTTGTCTAATGTGAGCATTCCCATTTCCCCCTTGCTGGATTCATGTTTTTATATTGTATCACGGGTGCGGCGTTCTGTCAAAACCCTACGCGCTTTTTGTGATTTTTTTGTTTGCGGCGTCCCCCGCCCAAAAACCAAACAGGGTTTACACTCATGCCCAAACCTGTTATAATAGCCTTAGACGCTCAAACAGAGTTGATTTCCCTGTATTTCCCAACCGTAGGGCGGGAAATACACAAAAAGCCTTTGCTCAGCGGCGAAAGGAGATGTTACAATGTCTGACAAAGAATTGGTCTGCGTGATGATCGACCAATTCGATGCCTTACAGCGCATGAAAAAGACGAATGGGAACCATCGCAACAGCGAACTCGACTATGCGCTAAAACTGATTGCCGCAAAACTGTCCGCTTTTGGCGTGAATGTGGAGGACATTACGCTAAACTAACCGAATACTACGGATCACAAATAGAAAGGGATCATTATGGACGAACCAAAGGCAATGCGCACGCGTTTGCGCAGCCTCGTTATTTTCAGGAACCTTCTGCGCGACCCTGTTGTGACGCGCCTGGACGCGCTTTTGGGGGCGCCGCTGTCGGATGGCCCCGCTGTCGCGGAGGCTTTGGGCGCGTTCGCCTCGGCGCTGTTTGAAACGGATATGGATTGGAGCGCCTGCCTGCTGCGCGCCGTCCTGCGCAGCGACGACATCTGCGTGCGGTACGTGGCGGCGGGGCAGGAGCTGCCGCCGGAGCTGCACGCGTGCCTGTCGCGCGAGCTGAATTTTTTGCAGGCGCTTTCCCGGTTTGACGGCGCGGCCCAGCGCGGCGCTGTCCCCTTCCCCGAAGAAGCGCCGCGCTGGCGCATCAGTGAGCTGGACTTTGCGGCGCGGTATGAGGAAATGTTGGGCGCGCTCTCTACGCGCGGATGGGGTATTTTCGCGCTTTCGCATGTGTTCACCATCCACAGCGGCGCACTGCGCCCCGTTCCCCACCCCGACCCGCAACGCCTGAGCGAGCTTTCCGGCTATGAGCGCGAGCGCGCGGCTGTTGTGGATAATACCCGCGCCCTGCTCTCCGGCAAGCCCGCCGCCAATGTGCTGCTGTATGGCGACGCAGGCACGGGCAAGAGCAGCACGGTGAAGGCTATTGCCAACGAGTTTGCGCCGGAGGGCCTGCGGCTGGTGGAAGTGAAGAAGAACCAGCTTTACGAGATCCCCGCGCTGCTGGGCGCGCTGTGCGGCAATCCGCTGAAATTCATCCTCTTTATCGACGATTTGAGCTTTGCGGAAAACGACGACGATTTCGCCGCGCTGAAAGGCATTTTAGAGGGCGGTGTCAGCGCGCGCGGGGACAATATCGCGATTTATGCCACCTCGAACCGGCGGCACCTGGTGAAAGAGCGCATGGCCGACCGCGAGGGCGACGACCTGCGCGCCGCCGATACCATGCAGGAAATAGCAAGCCTCTCCGCGCGCTTCGGCCTGACCGTCACCTTCCTGCGCCCCGACCGCGACGCCTATTTCCGCATTGTACACACATTGGCGGCGGCAAGAGGGCTGCTGGTGTCGGAACAGGAACTGCTTTCAGGCGCGGAGACGTTTGCCATCCGCAGCGGCGGGCGCACCCCGCGCGCCGCAAAACAGTATATTGAGCGCCTGAGCGCGGAAAGATAGCGTGTTTTTCGGGAAGGAATAAATCCCGCTGATTCTCCCCGCCGGAGGCGGGGAGAATCAGAAAAATTGATTTCTACTGCCCGAAGGTCAGGGCACAGAATGGAGAATAGGAGGCCCGCTTTGAAATTTTTTGTATCCATGGGCGACTGCCCGGCCCGCCAGGACTTTTTCTCCCCCCGCGTCATGGCGGAACTGCCCCAATACGGCGATTTTGTATTCAACCCCGCACCCACCGTATCCATGACAAAAGAAGCGCTGATGGAGCAGATCGGCGGCGCTGACGTACTTATCACGGGCTGGGACGCTCCGCGTGTGGATGCCGATATCCTGCGCGCCGCGCCGAACCTGAAACTGCATCTGCACACGGGAGGCTCTGTCGCAAGCTACGTCAGCAAGGAGGAATACGACCGCGGCGTGCGGGTATTGAGCGGGAACGACCTGTTCGCGCAGAGCGTCGCCGAGGGCTGCATCTGCTATATGCTTGACGCACTGCGCCGGGTGGACGTTTACCGCCAGACCCTACGCGGGGGTGGATGGTTCCCCCAACCCCACCAGACGCGCGGGCTGATCGGCAAAAAGGTGGGGCTTGTCAGCTACGGCGCGATTGCGGGCTATCTGGCGCGGCTTCTGCGCGGGTTTGACGTGGAGCTGTTCATTGCCTCCCGCACCATCTCTGGCAAAGAATTGGAAAGCCTCGGCGCAAAGCGGGCCAGTATCGCGGAAATCTTTGCGTCATGTGATATCGTCTCGCTGCATACAGCGCTGAACGACAACACGCGCGGCATGATTACACGGGAACTGCTGCACAGCATCCGCGACGGCGCGCTCTTTGTGAACACAGCGCGCGCCGGGCTGGTGGACGAACAGTCGCTGTACGACGAGTTGGGCACCGGGCGCTTCACGGCGGTGCTGGACGTGTACCACACCGAGCCACTGCCAATGGACAGCCCCCTGCGCGCCATGCCCAACGTGCTGATGATGCCCCATGTCGCCGGCCCGACGACTGATTTGCGCGAGGAAATCACGCTGCGCCTGCTCAAAGACGTGCGCGCCTGGCAGGAGGGGCAGCCCATGCGGTGCGAGATACCGTATGAGTATGCGGTGCGGATGACGATTTATTGATGCTTTCCATATATAAAAACACCGCCGCACAGAAGTCGTTTGCTTCTGGGCGGCGGTTTTATCGCCGGGAGTAATAAAAGCTCTATTTTCATAGAATCCCGCATTCATTAAACAACGCGCTTTGCGATAATCCTCTCAAACGCATGTTCATGGTGGATATCTCCGGGGTGTGAATCCTTAAAAGTTCCCTCAAGATGATGAACCATTTCCCAATCCTTGTATTTTTCCGGCAATTCCCCTACATCAAAGAGACTGTGTATATAAGGCGCATTGTCCGGCGTTGCAGGCAGGCGATTTATAAAAATCCCTACAACATTGTAACCGCCAACCCTTGTATGGCTCTGCATCTCCGCAATAAATCGATCCCTTACCTCTTTACAGGGTAAATGCAGCACTCCATGAGACAAAATCACATCATATTCTTTCTCAAAAGCAAACTTTCCCAAATCGCAGACAAAAAAGTTGACCTGTACCCCCATTTGCCGGGCGATCTCTTTTGCTTTCGCAATACCATTTTCAGAAACGTCGAAAGCATCCACTGTATTTCCCAGTTTCGCCATAAAGATGGAATTTCTTCCTTCTCCGCATCCAACATCCAGCACCTGGGCATTTTGAGGAAAAACATGATAAAATTCGTTTACATCCACAGTGGGCCCTTTGGAAAAAGTAGAAACCGCCATATCGGCATAAAGCTGTTCCCAAAACGGTTTATCCTGCATCTTTATATACCCCCTGCAACCAGCCATTTAAGCGCAATAATCGCTGCAATAGTACATTATTCAAATTCAGCATGTTCTTTGTTGTTCTTAACTTTTCTAATCAGCCAATTGGGAATGGTCTTTATAAAAGATAGTCAATAATTTCTAATGGCGATTCTGCCTGCAAAAAATTATTCTTCCTACCAACCGGCTGTTGTGTTCCCTCTTTAAAATACCATACCGCCTGAATTGCTTTCATCCCTAACATTTCCGCCGTTTCCAATTCTCGACTACCGCCATCACCTACATATAAACATTCTTCCGCATTCACGTGAAGATGTTCCATACACCGATAATAGATTTCTTTATCGGGCTTTGAAATACCTTGTTCAAATGATAAACAACTAACATC
>CANCXY010000136.1 GCA_947381875.1 uncultured Clostridia bacterium
AAAGGGGGCAAGCCCCCTTTGGAAACCCATCATGGCGCAACAATTTCATTGTTGCGCCCCCCTGATTGTTGGAAATCGGCGCTTTTTCCCGCTTGGCGTGTGGGGGGTGCCTGCGAAAAACCCCGCTGAAGGTTTTGGAAATACGGCCTTCGGCGGGGATTTTTTACCACATTCCCGGAGGCGGGGCATTTGTTTTTTTCTGTTCCTCTTGACATTCTCGAATATCGAGTATATAATGCTGCTATGGATACTCGATATTCGAGAATAGGAGGGATGGTATGCCGCGGGCAAAATTTCAGACGCTCACCGAACAGATGTTTTATATCCTTCTCTGCCTGAAAGAGGAGTGCTATGGCATGGATATTTTGGACAAAGTTCCCGCTATGACCTGCCGCCGTGTGACCGTAGGTTCCGGCACGCTGTATAACCTGTTAGAACAGTTTGACCAGGCAGGGATGATCCGGGAAACGAAAGTGGAGGGGCGTCGGCGCAGCTATATCCTGACAGACTACGGGCGGGAAATGCTGGAACGGGAATATCAGCGCATCAGCGCGCAGGCGGAGGACTTCCGCAGGATTTTCAGGGAGGATGGGGAAAATGAAAGATAAAAAGCGCACATGGGAAACGTTCTCTTTTTACGACCATTCCGGGCTGGAAAAGCGCCTGACACAAATGGCGGAAAAGGGCTGGCTGCTGGAAAGCATTGGTTCATTTCTGTGGACATACCGCAAAATAGAGCCCAAAAAACTGACGTTCTGCGTCTGCTGGTTCCCAAAAGCGTCCGCGTTCGACCCAGGGCCGTCCGAGGAGCAGCAGACGTTCTATGACTTCTGCGCGCACACCGGCTGGGTACTGGCCGGGGCGTTCGGCCAGATGCAGATATTTTATAACGAGTCGCCCGACCCCATCCCCATTGAAACAGACCCCGTGATGGAAGTAGACGCCATCCACCGTGCCGCAAAACGCACCACCCTGCCCTCCCATCTGGCGCTGCTGGTGATGGCGCTGCTGAATGGCGCCCTGTTTATCTCCCGCCTGCTGAGCGACCCGGTGGGCGTGCTGGCCAGCGCCGCCAACCTGTTCACGGGTCTTTGCTGGACGGACCTGACCCTGCTCACAGCGGTGGAATGCGGCAGTTACTTCCTCTGGCACCACAGGGCAGTCAAAGCAGCCGCGCAGGGGGAATTTCTGGAAACAAAAAGCCATCGGTGGATCCAGTTCCTCTGCCTGGCCGTGGTGGGGCTGGGGATGGTGTACTATTTTGCCAGCCTCCTCACTTCCAAAAATCGGATGATGCTGGCGGTGGCCCTTCTGATGTTTGGCGTATACCTGCCGGGCGTGTTTCTGCTGACCTATGGCGTCAGGGCGTTCCTGAAAAAGAAAAAGGCCCCCGCCGGGGTCAATCGGACCGTGACGATCCTGTGCACTTTTGTAGTGGCTTTCGCCCTGGTCGGCGGGATAACAGCGGGCGTGCTGTTCGGCTCCTCCCACGGCTGGTTTGCCGGTGATGACGCTACCTACGAATACCACGGCAGCATGTTCACCGCCCCGCAGGATGAACTGCCCCTGACCGTAGAAGACCTGCTGCCTATAAACTACGACGGTTACACGCGGGAACAGACAAGTGAACAATCTTTCCTGTTGGCCCAATACGAAGCCTGCCAGCGCCCCCGTTTTGACGCCGCAAATTTCAAAGAAATGCCCACCTTAGAATATACGGTAACTCTGGTAAAACTCCCCTCCCTGTACAATCTTTGTAAAAACGCGCTGCTTGCGGACTGGGCGGACGATTGGCACCCGGAAGGGGAAAAAGATTACGCAATACCTGTCGACCCCGCCCCCTGGGGCGCAGAGGAGGCTTACCAGTTGGCAAATCAGGAGTACGGCCCGGAAAATATGTTCCTGTTATGTTATCAGGACAGGTTTGTAAAAATTGATTTCGGCTATGACTGGGAAGTAACGCCGGAGCAGATGTCCCTTGTGTCGGAAAGGCTTGGGGATGCCGGGCATAGGGCATAACAGAAAGGCTCATGCACAGCCGCCACACTGTACATGAGCCTTTGTGTCCGATAAAATCAGCAAGCGTATGTACAGCCAAACCTGTACACAACCTACACCCTGCAAATGAAAGCAAGGCACGCCGGGAACTTTCAAGCGTCCCGGCGAATTTTTTTGCCGGTTGCGGGACTCATTTAATCTCCTGTTCCAATCCCTCAAACAGCGAATCATCAAAAAATGCCCGCACACTGATTCCCAGCCCGTCACAAATTTTCTGGATGGAGACAACGCCGGGATTTTTGCTTTTCGTGTTCAGCATGCTGTAAATCGTGGAGGGCGGGACGCCGCTCAGATTTGCCAGCGCGTTCACCGTGAGGCCCCGCTCTAAACACAGTGCCTGAATCCGGCGCGCCACCGCCATTTTCGCGTTCATTCAGACATCACGCCCTTCTATGATGCCCTTATTGTATCCATATTTACAATTTTTCGTGTAGGATATATCCCAAAGCCACGGATTTGTGGTATCCTATATACGACATATACCAAACTTATGAAAGGCAATAGATACGGTTCTAAACAGGCGGGCATTGCGCGGCCCCCCCTGCCCTTTTCCTGTTCTTTGGAGGAGGCCGGGGGCGCGGGGGCAGAGCCACCGCAAAACCTGTCTGGACACACCGGGGCAGTGCAGACGGTCTGGATAGTCGGAACGGATATGGAACAGGGATTGCTTTTCATAATCGGGTATGGTATAATTTTCCTCAGTACAAACCGATCAAGCGGGATTTGTGGAGGAACTTTGAATTTGAAAAGAGAGATCACCCCACGGGGTGTTGTAATTTCGCTTCTGGGTTTTATCCTTTTGTGGACGGTTGTGACAGATGCGTGGGGATATTCCTCCCACTTGTTTCCATCAGATAACGGAATGTATTTCTATGGGTTTATCAGCCGCTTTTTCTGGGTCCTGCCAGCGATTTTTTTGATTGTTGCAAATGACAGGCGCCTGCTGTTGCATAGAAAAGAATTATTTTCCCCTCCACGGTTGAACTGTCAATTTATTGTTATCCTGTTGGCGGTTCTTTTGTATTGCCTTATATCCATGTTTGCAGTACACAAGGGGCTATGGATAAATCGGGAGGTTCCCTTCTGGTTGACAGCTATAAAATATTTTGTTGTTGGCTGTGTGGAGGAAATCGTCTTTAGAGGATGGGGATATAATGCCCTTGCCAAAACGCTGCCAGACAGAAAAGCAGTGGCAATTTCCACTTTGTTGTTTGTCCTGCTCCACTGGTCCGCGTTCTGTGTCAAATTATTCAGGTTTGGCACATTTGATTACGCGGGGATTCTTGTACAGAGCTTTTCAGCATCCTTGTGGGGAATAGTAACCTGTTGGTTACTGAGAAAATCCAGAACGCTATGGAATCCGATTCTTGCACATTTCGCTTATGATTTTCTTCTCACAATCCTGATAGGCAACAGATAAATACCAGTTTGCAAATGGAGGAAATTTGAAATGTGCATGGAATGTTATGTGGATAAAAACAGGATTACACCACTGTTAAATCCAGTGGACTGTTTAGAAAATCATACACAATATATTTGTGGAACCTGCGGGCGCTGCATCTGTATGGAACATGACCCAAAACGTGGATGGCAGCGATGGAATTTCCCTTTTAAGTCGTTGGAAATTGCCAAATTGTATTTGCGGACGGCCGATTTCAGCATGAAAAAGCCATGCGGCATTTATGAGATAGAAGATGTGAACGGCAGGATTTCTTACAAAATCTTTGCGGACAACGAGGACTTGCTGTTATATCTGAAAAAGAACAAAGGAAAAACCTGCAAAGACAGGAAGCCTGTTTTCATTCAGGAAGAATACAGGGAATATGCGAATACACAGATAAGGAAATTGACTTCTGACGAGATACAGAAGTATATGTCAGAGCGATACGAATAAACATCAGAGGATATAAGGATATGAGAACAATGGATGAAAAATCTATACGTCCCTTTTCCGCCGAAGAAATGGAGACGCTTTCCCTGTTTGCCGAGCGCCTGAACGCGCGCAGGGAAACGGGGTCAACTTTCTGCTGTTCCCGCGCACAGGACATCCGGCGGGATTTCGAGGCCACCGCCGCCCACGGCTTCGCCTGTTGGGAAGGACCAGTGCCATTGGGCCTTGTGAGCTGCTTTCCCGACGAGGAAAAACACAACGCCGACTGCACTCTGCTCATCGCCGCCTCCGAAACCGCCTACAGCGCGATTGCCGCACCCCTTCTCAGCGCCGCGCGGGCCACGCTCCCGCCCAAAACAGCCTGCACATTCTTCTTCCCGACAGAAAACGCCGATTGCCGCCATTTTTTAGAGCAGGCAGGGGCAGAGCGTCAGGAAAATGAATATATCCTGCTTTTGCGGCGGGCCGATTGGCACGAAGCGCCCTGCCCCGCCGTCCAGCCGCGCCCTGTGCGGGATGAGGAACAGGCGGCCTTTGCCGCCCTGCATGACGCATTGTTCTCCGGCGTATATGCCTCCGGTGCCGATATCTGGGCCGACAGGGACCAGGCCCGACGGCTCTATGTGATTCCCGACGCGGCGGGGATCGCCGCCTACGGTGTCCTGAAAACGACAGGCGGCGAAAAAGCCACGGCGGAGATGCTTGGCGTCCGCCCGGACATGCGCTGGCGCGGCCTGGGGCGGGCCATGCTGAATCACCTGGCGCGTCAGGCGTTCAGCCGTTTCGGCGCAGCGTCGCTGGAACTGGTGGTGGACGCCGACAACACCGGCGCGCTGCGGCTGTATCTGAATACAGGCTTTCAGATTCAGCAGGAAAACAACTGCTATATTTTGAAACAGGGAAAGGATTGCCCATGAGTATCCGCGCCGCGTGTACGCTTGCGATGGATTTCCCCACAGCAGGGACAGGAAGCGCGTGGCAGGGGAGAGTGCCCTATCTTGAGAAGTGTTTTCCCTGTCATCCCCGTTCGGTGGATGGGGAATATACAAACACTCCTTGCTTTGGGCACTCCCCCCTGGCAGGCGCCGCAAAATTTACAGAGAAAAATACAGAGGTGGCACAGAATGAATAAGAAACAGTTTTTTGATCTTCCCGAAGAACTTCGGGAAAAAGAATGGTGGGGTTTCAACTGGCTGGAACACCTGACAGCGGTCCCCGCCCCGCTGGTGCTTGTGACAGGATATAAGGCAAACGGCTTTGCCAACGGGACAATGCAGTCATGGTTCTGCTTTTCCAGCGAAGGCGATTTTTACTGCATCTTCGGCAGCGTACATAAACAGTCGCATATGTACGAGATCGCCGCAAAGCAGAAGCAGATGGTCATCAACTTCCCGGATAAAGCGTGTATCGCAAAATGTATGGATACCATCGCCAATAACGGCTATGATACCGATGAACTTTCCGCGTCCGGCCTGCATTACCGGGACGGCGGCAAAGTAAAGGCCCCGCTTGTGGACGAGTGTTTTTTGAACCTTGAGTGCGAGACGGTATGGGAAAAGGAGCTTTTTGAAGGCAGTAACCATGTGGCGCTATGCGTGCGCGTCGTCAATGTGTGGATGGACGAGGCGCATTACGCCGACAGCCAGTGCGGCCGTTATGGGGAAACGGGGTATCTCTATAATGTACACGCCCCCTTGAACCCGGAAACGGGGGAGGAAAGTAATACAGGCTATGCTGTGTTGAAAAAGATAGAAATGTAAATTTCAGCCGTACCGGTTTCAAAAAGTCTCTATAATAAAACCACTTGAAAGCAAATAAAATTTTGCTGTTTCCCCGCCCTCCGGGCGGGGAAACACAGAAAATCCTTGGCTCTTTTTAAGTGGCTTTACTATATCTTCTTAAAGCCAGTTTCACCGCCCATACCGCTTTACAAGCGCGGCAATCTTCCGGGCTGTCTGGCCGTTGAGGGCTTCGGCGGGGGCGCGCCAGGTCCAGTTTTTGCCGCCCAGGGTGGAGGGGGCGTTGATGCGCGCTTCCACGCCAAGCCCTAAGTAATCGGCCAGGGGGATGACGCAGGTCTCGCCGGGGCTTGCCAATGCGCCGCGCACCAGTCCCATCCCGTATCCTTCCTCCGCCGTCAGGTTCAGGTACTGCTTTGCCAGGCGCTTTTCTTTGGCCGGGGCCGTCCTGTACCACGCCTCGGCGGTGGTGTTGTCGTGCGTGCCGGTGTAGACGACGCAATGCTCCGGGTGGTTGTGCGGCTGGTACTCGCTGTTTTCACAGCCAAACGCGAACTGCATCACCTTCATGCCTGGGAACCCGCTTTCTTTCAGCAGCTCATAGACGCTGGGGAACAGCTCGCCCAAATCCTCGGCCACGATGGGCGCGCTGCCCAGTTCCTTCTTCACCGCGCGGAACAGCTTCATACCCGGCCCCTGCCGCCATTCGCCCTCCTGCGCCGTTTTCGCGTTTGCCGGGATGGCATAGTATGTATCAAAGCCGCGGAAATGGTCGATGCGCAGGGTATCGTACAGGGAGAGGGCGTAGCGGATGCGCTTGACCCACCAGGCGTACTGCGTGCGCTCATGGTACGCCCAGTCATAGAGCGGATTGCCCCAGAGCTGGCCGTCGTCGGAGAAGGCGTCCGGCGGGCAGCCCGCCACAGAGCGCGGCGCGCCCGTTTCGTCCAGATCGAACAGCTCTGGCGCGGCCCACACGTCGGCGCTGTCGGCGGCCACATAGATGGGGATATCGCCTAAGATGGAGACGCCCTGTTCCTTCGCGTACCCGTGCAGCGCGTGCCACTGGCGGGCAAACTCGTACTGGCAGAATTTCCAGAAATGCACCTCTTTTTCATGCTCGGCATACAGCTTGTCGATGGCCTCCCGTTTGTGCAGACGCTGTGCCTCGTCGTCCCACTCCCGATAGCTCTTGCCGCCGTTCAGGCCCTTGGCCGTCATATACAGGGCGTAATCTTCCAGCCACCAGCCCTGCTCGTAACAGAAATGGTAGTAATCGTCGGGATACCAGGCGGAGAAGCGCGCGAAGGCGGCGCGCAGGAGGGTAAAGCGCGTCTGATACAGCAGCGCGTAGTCGATGCGCGTCTTGTGCGCATAGCGCTTTGCCTCGGCCTCACACTCCGCTTTTGTCAGCAGGCCGTCCTTGCGCAACAGGTCCGGGTCGATGAAATAGGGGTTCCCCGCAAAGGCGGAACAGCTCTGGTAGGGGCTGTCGCCAAAGCCGGTGGGGGAGAGCGGCAGCATCTGCCAAATGCCCTGCCCCGCCCGCTGGAGGAAGTCTACAAACTGGAACGCCGGTTTTCCGAGTGTGCCGATCCCATAGGCGCCGGGCACGCTGGCCACCGGCAGCAAAATTCCACTTTTCCGCATATGATATTTCTCCTATATCCCTTCAAAATTTTCGGGTGTGGCCAAAGCGCGGTATTTTTGTGCATCCCCCCTCCTTATGGCGGAGGACGCACGGAAATATCTCCGCGGCTTAGACACTCCCAAAATTGCCGTCCCAAAGGGGCGGCTTTCATATTTATATTATTATAGTACAATTTCTTGCGGTTTTGGGAACGAAAAATCGGCGTTTTTTTTAGTGCTTTTGCCGATAGGATATGGTATACTATCATTGTATAGGTAACTCTGCCGCCGCGCCCCGTCTGCGGGCGGCGAAGCAGAAAGGAAAGGGACAGCGCATGGCCGCAACAAAGAAGCTATATTACGAGGATGTATTCTGCACGCAATTCTGCGCGCGCGTGCTGGAGTGCGTGCCCCAGGGCGCGAATTTCGCCGTGACGCTGGACGCGACCGCATTCTACCCGGAGGGGGGCGGCCAGCCCGCCGACCGGGGGGCATTGGGCGGCGCGCGCGTGCTGGATGTGCATGAACAGGACGGGAAAATTATCCATACAGTGACGGCCCCGCTGCGCCGGGGCGAGCTGGTGCAGGGGGACGTGGACAAAATGCGCCGCCTGGACCATATGCAGCAGCACACAGGGGAGCATATCGTCAGCGGCATCGTGCATGATCAGTACGGGTACGAGAACGTAGGGTTCCACATCGGCGAGGAGGATGTCACGGTAGATTTCTCCGGCCCGCTGACCTGGGCGGAGCTGGGCGAGGTAGAGAATGCGGCGAACTGGGTGGTATGGAACAACGCCCCCGTCACCATCTCCTGGCCGACGCCGGAGGAACTGGCGCAGATGACATACCGCAGCAAGAAGGAACTGAGCGGCGCGGTGCGCATCGTGCAGGTAGGGGATACGGATATCTGCGCCTGCTGCGGCACACATGTGAACCGGTGCGGGCAGGTGGGCAGCATCAAGATCACCGGCGCGCAGAGCTACAAAGGCGGTGTGCGCGTGACGATGCTGTGCGGGATGCGCGCGGCGCGGGATTATCAAACGAAGTTTGAAAACGCGCTGGCGATCTCCGGGGCGCTGAGCGCGAAGATCAACGAGATCCCGGCGGCGGTAAACCGCCTGCGGGAGGAGAACGCCGCCCTGCGCGCCCAGAAAGCGGCGCTGGAAAACGAATATTTCAGCGTGCTGGCGCAGGCCCGGCAGGGCGAAACAAACGCGGTATGTTTTGTAGCGGACATCGCGCCGGACGGCCTGCGCCGCCTGTGCGAGGCGCTGACGCGGGTATGCCCCGGCGTATGCGCGGCGTTTTCCGGCAAGGACGGCGAAGGCTACCGCTACGCGGTAGGCGGCGCGGGGGACATCCGCGCGCTGGTGAAAGAGATGAACAGCGCACTGAACGGCCGCGGCGGCGGCAAGGACATCCAGCAAGGCTCCGTGATGGCCGGGCGCGCCGAGGTGGAGGCGTTCTTCGCGCGGTGCCTCTGATGGGGCAGGTGCTGGATCCGGCATCCCAGAGGCTCTGCCTCTGGACTCCGCCAAAGGGGGCAAGCCCCCTTTGGAATCCCATCATGGCGCAACAATTTCATTGTTGCGCCCCCTATAGCAAAAGGATCAGGCCGGCGGCTTGATTTTCGGGAGTGTCTAATGCGGGGTGTTTTCGTGCATTTCCCCGCGATGTGGACACTCCCCCTGCTTTTTCATGCGGGATGCGCTTCCCATCTGGAACAAGATGGGTTTCCAAAGGGGGCTTGCCCCCTTTGGTGGAGTCCAGAGGCAAAGCCTC
>CANCXY010000137.1 GCA_947381875.1 uncultured Clostridia bacterium
ATGCGAGATACATCTGAATTGCTCCGCGAGATACGGCGCGCAGAAAAGGGCGATTTGTACACGGGAGCGGAAAGAACTGTGCGCATGGCGGTTATCGGCACAAACAGCGTACAGTATATTGCGAAAGCACTGCGTTATCTGGCATTTGAGAAATATGAAATCAATTTACAGATATATGAGGGCGACTATGATGGCATAGCCAAAAACCTGTTGGATGACACCTCAGCATACTATACCTTCGCTCCAGAGATAACAGTCATTTTGCCGGATCATAAAACTATTGACATTACGTTCTATAAAACCATTTGGAAAAAGCTGTCCGGTGCGGTGCTGCAATCAAACTTTGTTATACCGCCTATATCGGCGTATGGGAATTTAGAAATGAGTATTCCCGAATCCGATCATTTCCGCATAGCCCAGGCAAACCTAAAACTTACCCAGGAAAAGCCGGGTAATGTAACACTTTTAGATTTTGAAGGGCTGGCCTCGCGTATCGGAAAGGATAAGTGGTTCGACTACCCCGCCTATTTTACCACGAAGCAGGGGTTCTCTCTCGATTATCTGGAAGCTGCATGTATGCTCATTGTGCGCCAGATCGGCGCGCTGTGCGGGATAACAAAGAAATGTTTGGTATTGGATTTAGACAACACACTTTGGGGCGGTGTAGTAGGTGACGACGGCTGCGATGGCATACAGCTTGACCCAAACGATTCCATCGGGGAAGCATACCGCTTTTTCCAACAATATGTGCTTGCGCTGAAAGAGCGCGGCGTTATTTTAGCAGTTTGCAGCAAAAATGATTTAGAAACTGCGCAGGAGCCATTTTTGAAAAACCCCAATATGATATTGCATCTGTCCGACATAGCCTGCTTTGTTGCAAATTGGGAAGATAAAGTACAGAATATACGATTTATCGCCCATCAGTTGAATATTGGCATAGACAGCCTTGTGTTCTTTGACGACAACCCGGCAGAGCGCGAACGGGTGCGCGACGCTTTACCATCTGTGGAGGTGATAGATGTCCCGGATGACCCGGCCTGCTACGCCAAAGCGCTGTCAGATGCCGGGGCGTTCGATTGGATACAAATTACCGAGGAGGACAGGAACAGGGCGCGTACTTATCAAACAAACCAGAAACGGGATGTTCTTTTACATAGCGCCGCTGATTATGAATCGTATCTGGCCGCGCTGGATATGAAGTACACAATCGACTTTTTGGATGCAAAGCGCGTCCCGCGTTTTACACAGTTAATCAACAAAACCAATCAATTCAATCTGCGCACGCAGCGGTATACCGAGGGCCAGATAGAAGCGATGCTGCATGATCCACAGTACAAGTTGATTTATGCGGAACTGTCCGATAAATTCGATCAATACGGGTTGATCTCCTGCGTGATCTTGAAAGACAATTTTATCGACACCTGGGTGTTGAGCTGCCGCGTATTCAAGCGCCATGTAGAAGAAAAAGTGATGCAGTTTGTCCTGGAGAATACGCAGGGGAAGCTTTACGGGGAATATCTGCCAACGCCGAAAAATGCGCTGGTAAAAGAATTTTATCTGCAAATGGGATTTAAGCCAACCGAACAAGAAGGAGAATATGTATATGAACGTGTTTGAAGAAGTAAAAATGATTTTCCAGGACGTCTTTGATGATGAGGAAATGGAGATCACGTCCGAGACAACGGCGCAGGACTATGAGGACTGGGACAGCCTGGCACAGATTCAGTTGATCGTCGCGGCGGAGCGCCGGTTCGGCATCAAGTTCACAACTGCGGAAATGAAGGGCCTGAAAAATGTGGGCGACTTTGTGCGCCTGATTGAGGAGAAAAAAGCATGAATACATACCGTTTTGCAGAGCTGCATGTAGGGATGGATGCAGAATTCAACCCACAGGTACGGGGGGGGGGGGCATATCTCCTATAAGTGAAAATGATTTGGAGTGTTTCCGAAAATTGACAGGCGATATCTCCCCAATCCATGTAGATGAAACCTATGCAATAGAGCGGGGTTATCGCGGGAAAGTCTGCTATGGTATGCTGACATCGGCGCTGTACTCAACGTTGGTAGGTGTGTACTTGCCCGGCAAATATGCGTTGTTTCAGGAGGCGCATATCTTTATGACAAAGCCAGTCTATATTGGCGACTGCCTGACGGTGAAAGGGAAGATTATCGAGATAAACGAGCCGTTAAAACGTGTGACTATCAAGGCGCGCATCCTGCGGGATAATGGAGAAACGGTGTCACGCGCTACGCTGGAGGTAGGGGTAGCAGAATGAAAAAGGTTTATCTTATACTTGGTGCAAGCGCTGATATAGGGATGGCATTTATTCGCAGCGCTGCAGAGAAAGACGCAGATGCTGTTTTCTACGCACATTACCGCACAATGAATGATAAACTTCACACTTTGCAGAAGAATTTAGCTGGCCGATGCCATTTGCTGCAAGCCGACCTTTCAAAGGCAGAGGAAGTTACAGCCTTGATCAGGAAAATTGCAGAGGCGCCGACACATATCCTGCATCTGCCCGCGAGTAGGATCCAATATATGCGGTTCCGTCAAATCAATGCAGAAGATTTGAAACGGGAAATGCAAATTGAGGTATATTCGCTGCTGAATATTCTTCAAACCTTTTTGCCACAGATGGCAAAGGCAAAATGTGGGCGTGTGGTTGCAGTGGCAACATCTTGCACGGTGGGAATCCCGCCGAAGTTCTTAGGAGCGTATACAATAGCAAAGTATGCGCTGCTGGGTCTGATCAAAAGCGCCGCTGCTGAATATGTGGAAAAGGGGATACATATCAACGCTCTTTCGCCCAATATGGTTGAGACAAAATTCCTTGCGCATGTCGACAGCCGTGTTGTTGAGATGACGGCGCAGGAGAGGTTGCAGGGAAGGAACCTTTCCTTGCGGGAGGTTGTTACGGGAATCAATTATTTGTTTGACGAGGATAACCCAATGTGCGGGGGAAATTTGGTGGTGTAAATTTTTGAAGAAAAAGTTGTACGCAATATAACATCTATGTTCGACTGGTACCTGCGCGGCAAGACCTGAGAGATGTGTCCTGATGGCGTAGACGTATACCTCATGGAAAAAGACCAGGTAGTGCCCGATGGGATGATCCTCTGCAACAAAGAGATCATCTTCCATGTGACCTGAAAAACAGGCGGAACCGCGCCGCCATCCCGCCTGTCCAAAAATTCCCTCTCCCCGCGCATGAACCCTGCCTGTCCCGACTATACTGTAGGGAGAGGTGATGCAGTATGTTCGTCTATCTGGGCGACAACGATACGGTATTTGAAGCGGCGCTGCGCGAGGATGAATCCGTCCGCGCCTGCTATGAAAACCTGCCCGGCCTCCTGCGTGAGCGCGTCCGCGCGGCGGGCCTCTACACCCCCCAGGAGATCGGCTCCTTTATCGACACCCTCGTTGCCGAAGGCAACTGACTGTTGGGCTGCCGCCCAAACCTGCCCAGAGGCTCCGCCTCTGGACTCTGCCAAAGGGGCGCCGCCCCTTTGGAAACCCATCATGGGATAGCTGTGCGCGGGTGTACCGCCGCAGGCATTTTGTGGAAAAAGGGCTGCCCGCCGGGTTTTCCGGCAGGGCAGCCCTTTTTGTGTTATTTGATTCGGCTTACCTTCGGGCCTTTGGGCGTGTCCTCCACCTGCCAGCCCTTCTGTGTCAGCTCGGCGCGGATGGCGTCGGCGCGGGGCCAGTCTTTGGCCTTTTTGGCCTCTGCGCGCTCAGACACAAGCGCCGCAATATCGGCGGGCACTTCCTCTTTTTTGCGGTTGTACAGGATGCCCAACACGTTCGCGAGTTCGTCAAACACCTTCGCCGCCGTTTGCAGTGCGGCGGGGCTGGCGGCGGGGGAAAGCGTGTTGATATCGCGCACGAAATCAAACAAAGCGGCCAGTGCGTCCGGGGTGTTCAGGTCGTCGTCCATCGCGGCGCAGAATTTTTTCCGCGCTTCTTCGGAGCTTCCTATGAGCGTTTCCTCTGTGCCGTGCGCGTTTTGTAGGGCGAAATCCAGGTTGTCCCGGCAGGTGTACAGGCGCTCCAGGCTGGCTTTGCACGCGCCGATCAGATCGGCGGTGTAGTTCAGCGGACCCCTGTATTGCCCTGTCAGCAGGAAATAGCGGATCGGCTCATACCCATACGCTTCACTCAGCTCGCGGACAGTGAAAAAGTTGTTGGCGCTTTTGCTCATCTTATGGTTGTCGATATTCAAAAAGCCGTTGTGCATCCAGTAGCGCGCGAAGGTGCAGCCGTTGGCGCACTCCGACTGCGCGATCTCGTTTTCGTGGTGCGGGAAGATCAGGTCCTCGCCGCCTGCGTGGATGTCAATAGTATTGCCCAAATGCTTGCGCGCCATAGCGCTGCATTCGATATGCCAGCCGGGGCGCCCCTTCCCGTAAGGGCTTTCCCAGTATGGCTCGCCGGGCTTTGCGGCTTTCCAGACGGCGAAATCAGCGGGGTCCTCTTTCAAGTCGTCGTCCATCTGACTGCGCAGTGCGCGGTTCCCGCTCTCCAACTCGTTCAAATCATGATGCGAGAGCTTTCCATACTCCGCAAAGCTCTTGACACGGAAATACACATCGCCGTTGCGGGCTACATAGCCGTGCCCCTTGGCAAGGATATCCGCGATAATAGAAAGTATCTCCTCAATATGGTCGGTGGCGTGGGGACGCGCGGTGGGGGGCAGCGCGTTCAAGCCCTCATAATCCTTCAAAAATTCCGCCTCGTACCGCTGAGAGATTTCCTGCATCGGCACGCCCTCCGCGTTCGCTTTGGCGATGATCTTGTCGTCAATATCGGTGATATTTGAGACGAACAGCACCTTGTTCCCCTGATATTCCAGATAGCGCCGCAAGGTGTCAAACACCACCACCGGGCGCGCGTTCCCAATATGCACAAAGTTATACACCGTTGGGCCGCATACATAGATGCGGTATTCCCCCGGCACAAGCGGCACCAGTTCTTCCTTCCGGCGTGTCATGGTATTAAAAACTTTCATGCACTTTTCCCTCCTCATCAAAATGGTCTGCCCTCAAATGAAATTTGAGGGCGATGAAAAGTTTCGTCCACCTTTTCAAAGGTGGCAGGATTCCAAAGGGCAGCGCCCTTTGGGCAGGTCCGGGCGGCAGCCCGGCTGTCTTTACGCGAGGCGTAAAGACAGCATGCGCTGTGCGCCCAGCAGCACACCTGCCCGCGCGGCGGCGAAGTTTAGTCCGCCCTGCATGTAGACGGTGTAGGGCGGGCGCACAGGGCCGTCGGCGGAAAGCTCGATGCTGCTGCCCATCGTGAACGCGCCCGCCGCCATGATGACAGGGTCTTCATAGCCGGGCATGGGGCAGGGTTCGGGGGCGGCGAAGCTGTCTATGGGGCTGCCCGCCTGTACGCCGCCGCACAAAGCACGCATGCCGTCCGGGCTGCCTGTCTCAATGCTCGTGATGATGTCGTTGCGGTCCTCGGCGTAGTGCGGCGTTGCCTGATACCCTAACAGATCAAACAGGCAGGCGGCGTATACACTTGTTTTCAGCGCCTCGCACACTACGCCCGGCGCGTAGTAAAGCCCCAGGTACAGCCCGCGCAGCATATCCAGCGTACAGCCGATCTCGCCGCCTACGCCTGGCGCGGTCAGGCGGTGGGCGCACAGATCCACCAGATCGGCGCGCCCCGCGATATATCCGCCTGTCGGCGCAATGCCGCCGCCCGCGTTCTTGATCAGGCTGCCCGCCATGATGTCCGCGCCGCGCTGGGTCGGCTCCTGCTTTTGCGTAAATTCACCGTAACAGTTGTCCACCATCACGATGATATCCGACTGCGCCTCCTTGGCCGCGCGGCTGATGGCTTCGATGGCGTCGAGTGACAGCGCCCCGCGCGCGGCATACCCCCGGCTGCGCTGTATGTAGCACATTTTCGCGCCTTTGCACCGCTGGCCGATGGCGTCCAGGTCCGCCGTGCCGTCGGACAGCAGGGGGATGTCCTCATACTGGACGCCGAAATCGGCAAGGCTTCCGTAATGCGTGCCGTCCAGCCCGATCACGCCCGCCAGCGTGTCATAGGGACGGCCTGTCGCGGCCACCATGCGGTCGCCGGGGCGCAGGAGGCCAAAGAGCGCTACGGTCAGCGCGTGCGTGCCGGACATGAAATTGTGGCGGAACAGCGCGGCTTCACTGCCCGTCAGCGCCGCGAACACCTGCTCTAACTTTTCGCGTCCGGCGTCGTCCATGCCATAGCCCGTTGTACCGACCAGGTGATTGCCCCCGACGCGGCAGTCCGTGAAGGCTTTCAGCATTTTGAGCTGATTATATTCTTTTATATCTTCCAACTGCGTGAAACGCTCCCCGCACAGGGCGCGTGCTTTTGCGTCGGCCTCTAAGAGCTTTTCCGACAGCGGAAAAAATTCCTTAATCATACATTTTCTCCTGTTTCCCTTTTTCATTCCCCGCAGATAGCGGTATTGGTATATCGCACGACCTCGCTCTCCCGCGCAAAGCCGAGCCGTTCATAAAAATGGATACGGTTTTCCGCGCATGTCAGCGTGACGCGGCGGCCGCTTTCAACAAACCGTTTCGCGAGCATGCCCGTCAGCCACCCGCCGATTCCGTGCCCGCGCAGATGTTCCGCCGTCTCGACCGCCGCTAAGTACGCGTGATCGGGCGACAGCGCGTATGCGCCTGCCGTGGCGGCCAGCGCGCCGTTTTGACGCACGGCCCATACCTCCGCCGCGCCCCGGTTCAGCTTGGCGCAGAGTTCGGAATAGAAATTGTCCCGCGCGCTGAAATCCGTCTCCCCGCACATCAAAAAATCTGTGATCTCCGAGGGCGGCGGCGCGCGGTCGAGCGCAAGCCCCGGTAGCGCGGGGGCAGGGGGCGCACAAAACATTTGCCTCAGAGCCAGTTCATACAGCGTTTTGATGGGCCTGTACCCGGCGGGCGGCGCGCTCCGCGCGGGGAGGTTGACGCGCCGGATGCCCTGCATGCGCAGGAACGCACCCACCTCCTCCGGGTCATAAGAGCCGCACAGCAGCGCGCTCTGCCCGCGCACCTGGATGGCGGCGGCGGGGGAGGCGAAGAAAAAGCGCATCAGGGCATGCGATTCCCCGAACACGGCCAAATGGATGGGCAGCACGTCGCCAAAATACGGACAGCCGCGCACGGCGTTCAGGAACTGCGCCCGTCCCGCCTCGTCCAGGCGGCGGATCACAGCGCGTTCACCAGGTCTTTGTAGTGCCGCCCGCGCGCCTCGAAATTGGGGTAGCGGTCAAAACTGGCGCAGGCGGGGGAGAGGGATACGATGTCGCCCGCCTGCGCGATATCGTCGGCTAAGTGTACCGCTTCGGCCATATCGGCGGCGCGCAGGATGGCAAGGCCGCTCCCAGCGAAACCGGGGGCGGCGCGCACTGCGTCCTCTATGCGCTGTGCGGTCGCGCCCGTCAGGATCAGCGCCTTGGCATGCGCGATCAGCTCTGGGGCCAGCGGCGCAAAGCTGATGCCCTTGTCCGAGCCGCCCGCAATCACAATCAGCTTCTGCGTGAAAGCGTGCAGCCCCGCGATCACGCGCGTGGGGCTGGTGGCGATGGAATCGTTGAACCACTGTACGCCGCCCCGCGTGCGCACCGGCTCAATGCGGTGTTCCACGCCTGGGAAAGTGCGCGCGACCTGAGCCATCTTTTCGGCGGGCACAAGGCCGCGCACCGCGCAGAACGCGGCTAAGAGGTTTTCCAAATTGTGTTCCCCGCGCAATGCCACCTCGCTTTTGTGGACGATGGGCAAAACCTCGCCGCCCGCCGCAAGGCACAGCGTCCCGTCCTCCCGCAGAAAACCGCCGTCCGCAACAACGCTTTTTCGGGTGAACCATTGGAGAGAGCCTTTTACATCGGCCCGCATGGCGCGGGTCACGTCGTTTTCCCAGCCCAGCACGGCGAAGTCCCCAGGCCGCTGGTATAACAGAATGTTGCGTTTCGCGTCGATATACTCCTGCATATCCTTGTGGTGATCCAGATGGTTCGGCGTCACGTTGGTGACGACCGCGATATGCGGCGACTGGCGCATGCTGATGAGCTGGAAGCTCGACAATTCCACCACCGCGATATCCTCCGCCCCCATCGTCTCCGCGACAGGCAGCAGTGCCCGCCCCAAGTTGCCGCCCAAATGCACCGTATAGCCTGCCGCCTTCAGCATTTCGGCGATCAGGGTGGTGGTGGTGGTCTTGCCGTCCGAACCCGTCACCGCGACGATAGGGCAGGGGCACAGGCGGAAAAATAACTCCATTTCGCTTGTCACCTCCGCGCCCGACGCTTTCGCGGCCACAAGCTGCGGCGTGTAGTATTCAAAGCCCGGCGTGCGCATGATCATTTCCTGCCCGGCCAGGCCGTCCAGATACTGTTCACCCAGGGAAAAATGGATGTCCAGTTCTTTCAGCCGCGCGGCGTAAGGCCCGAACGCGTCGACATCCGGCTTTTTGTCGCACAGCGTTACATCCGCGCCGCAGCGGCAGAACAGCTCAATGCACGCCTGGTTTGTGACGCCCGTTCCGATAAACGCTACGCGCTTTTTGGCGAGCGACTGATAAAATGATTCGATCTCTGCTGTCATATTTTCCCACCTCGTCTGCATAAGTACCTTTAGTATAGCATATAGAAGGACAAGTTAAAAGGTTCAGAGGGGGTTTGTGCAAATTTTTTTGTTTTGGCGGGAAAAATTGCCATTTTGTGGATGCTTTGAGGCGCTAAAGAAAAAATTTCGACGGAATTATGGATTTGGGGCTTGACAAACAGGGGGTTTTTTTGTATTATAAATAAGCGCCCTTTTCGTGAGTGTATCCCTTAGATTGATGCACAACAGCCGGGAGGGTGCGGACTTAGGGGTATAGCTCAGTTGGTAGAGCAGCGGTCTCCAAAACCGCGTGCCGAGGG
>CANCXY010000138.1 GCA_947381875.1 uncultured Clostridia bacterium
CTGCCTCTGGACTCCGCCAAAGGGGCGCAGCCCCTTTGGAATCCCATCTTGTTCCTGTTTACAGTTCGCGGGCTATCCCTTTGAGGTAGGCCTGGAACGCCTCGCCAATCTCCGGGTGGTGCAGAGCCGTTTCCACCTGCGCCTGCATCACGCCGAATTTATTGCCCATGTCGTACCGCCTGCCTGTGAAGTCCACGCCCGTCATGCCGCTGGTGCGCGCACATTCGGCCATAGCGTCTGTAAGCTGCAATTCCCCGCCCGCACCGGGCTGTGTGCGGTCTAAGATATCGTAGATCTCCGGCGTCAGCAGGCAGCGGCCTAAGATGGAAAACAGGCTGAATTCCTGCCCCGCGGCAGGCTTCTCGATCATGTCGGTGATATGATACAGGTTGTCGGAAAGGGTTTCTAATTTCATCGAGGAATATTTCCCGATATCCTCGCGCGGCACCTCCCGGATGCCCACACAGGGCCGCCCATAGCGCTCATAGGCGCGGCAGAGCTGCGCCGCCACGGGGTCCTCCCCTATAATCACGTCGTCGCCGTACAGAACAAGGAACGGTTCGTCCCCTGTAAAGGCGCGCGCTTTCAGCACGGCATGGCCTAAACCCTTCATTTCCTTCTGGCGCAGGAACGTGATGTCGGCAATGTCCGCGGCAGCGCACACAGTTTTTAGCAGAGCGTCCTTGTGCGAACGTTCCAGCGCCGCTTCCAGTTCGGGGGCGCGGTCGAAGTGGTCCTCTATCGCACCGCCGCCGCGCCCGATAATCATCAGGATCTCCCGCGCCCCGGCGGCGGCTGCCTCCTCCACGATATACTGGATTGCGGGCTTATCCACAATGGGCAGCATCGCCTTGGGCATCGCCTTTGTGGCGGGCAGCATCCGCGTGCCGAAGCCCGCCACCGGAATCACTGCTTTGCGAATTGGTTTTGTCATTGAAAAGCTCCTTTTTGCAGGGATATTTTCTGTGTATTCCTCCGCCCATAGGACAGGGAAACGCACAAACTGTCAGGCCATATAGAACGCGCTCAACAGGCGCTCCGGGCCGATCCACATATAGAAAGCCGTGCTGAAAGCGACCAGGAGCAGCCCCACTACGATCACCGCGACATGTGAGGGGCCGGCGTGACGCGCAATCTCCTCCTGGTATACGGAATCATCCGCGCTCTCCTCCCGCATAGCGCGCAGGCGCTTGCCCGCGTTTTGCCGGAACAGGTAAAAGCTGAACAGCCCCGCCGCGATCCGCACGCCCCAGTTGAGTACGCCGCACAAGCTGGCAAGGATTTCCAGCGTATGCGTCGAGAGCGCCAGCGGCAGCCCCAGCGCCGCCATCACCGAGAGCAGCGGCGGCACGCTTACAATCAGCGTCACCGCCAGCGCCAGCGCGCCCCAGCCCCACATCTTCCGATAGAAAAAGTAGAACTCCGGGAAAAGCAGCGCGCTCCAGCATACGCTCACCTTGCGCCCGCTCTCGTTCATGCGCTGGAACTGGTACAGGTAGTACGGCGCGGAATTGCCGATATACCGCATCCAGTCCTTGGTATCTACGCCGTCATACTCCTTGGCAAGGTGCAGCTGGGTCATCACATTCGGCTGCACATACTGTGTTTCGTCGTTCGCGTCTGCGCCGCTCAGGCCGGGCTGCGGCTGTGCGTAGCGCGGCATGGCCTCCTGCATGGGCGGCGCTGTGCCGGGGCGCAGCGGGCGACCGCACTGTTCGCAGAACAGCGCCCCTGGCGGGTTCTCGTTGCGGCAGGCCGGGCAGACAAACACCTTTCCCTTTTCGTGTACGCGCGCGCTCTCCGGCAGCTCATACTCAAACCCGGCGCCGTGCCGCGCACTGAACACACAGCGTCCCTCGGCGGCATAGCAGTCCCGATGATAGGGCGCGCCGCACTCCGGGCAGACGACAACGTCGTCCCCTTCCGCAAATTCCTTATGGCAGGACACGCACCGGTGCCCCCGATAGTCGATCATGCAGCAATTCCTCCTATATATGCTTTGCCGAAGCGTTTTTGTGTGTTTCCCTGCCCGCATGGCGGGGAAACGCACGGAAATGCCCTGCGGTTTGGGCATTCCCATATATCTTTCTGCAAAGCGGCTTTACAAGCGTCCGCGTTTCCATTATAATAGAAACAGGCGGTATGCTTTCATTATAAACGAAAAATGTGAACATTACTATAGGGAAACAAAAATAAAGTGAGGGTTTTATGATTATTTTAGACGAAGTAAAGCACCATCTGTCCGAACTGCGCCCCGAAGCGGCCGACCTGCATGACGCGCTCGCCATTGAGCGCAGCAAACTCCGGCTGGAGGAGTTAGAGCAGAAAAGCGCCGACCCGGATTTCTACAATGATACCGACGCCTCCGGGGCGGTATTCGCCGAAATGGGCGAGCTGAAGGAAAAGTTGGAGCAGTACCGCACCCTGCAAACCATGCTGGAGGACGCCGAAACCCTGGTGGAGATGTGCGAGGAGGAGGACGACCCCTCCCTGGCCGACGAGGCGGGCGCGGCGGTGGACGCCCTGGCCGCGAAGATCGACGAGCTGCGTCTGGTAACGCTGCTCTCCGGGGAATACGACGCCAACAACGCCATCCTGACTTTCCACGCGGGCGCGGGCGGCACCGAGGCGCAGGATTGGGTAGAGATGCTCTACCGCATGTACTCCCGCTTTGCCGCGCGCCACGGCTGGAACGTGAAGATGCTGGATTATCTGGAGGGCGACGAAGCGGGCATCAAATCCGCCTCCCTGCTGGTGGAGGGCCACAATGCCTACGGGTTCCTGCGCAGTGAAAACGGCGTACACCGCCTGGTGCGCGTCTCGCCGTTCGACGCCTCCGGCCGCCGCCACACCAGTTTCGCCTCTTTGGAGGTCATGCCGGAGCTGGACGACAAAATCACCGTGGAGATCAGGCCGGAGGACATCAAAATGGAGGTGTTCCGTTCCTCCGGCGCGGGCGGCCAGCACATCAATAAGACGAGCAGCGCCGTCCGCCTCATCCACATCCCCACGGGCATTGTCGTAAGCTGCCAGAACGAGCGCAGCCAGTTCCAGAACCGCGATATGTGTATGAAGATGCTGGCCGCGAAGCTCTACCAGATCAAGGAGCGCGAACATTTGGACAAAATCAGCGATATCAAGGGCGTGCAGAACGCCATCGCTTGGGGCAGCCAGATCCGCAGCTATGTGTTTATGCCCTACACGCTGGTAAAAGACCACCGCACCAGTTTTGAAAACGGCAACGTCAACGCTGTAATGGACGGCGATTTGGACGGGTTCGTCAACGCCTATCTGAAAATGGCAAGCAAAGGCGAATTGGAAAACAAATAGGAACCGCTTTTATGGCGGCCGCTTTGCGGCCGCCATACTTCATTCTTAGAGGTTTTCCAGTTTCGTCCGCTGGATACGGCGATAAAAGAGAATGGCAAGCGTAAGGGATGCGCACTCCGCGATCAGGAAGCTGAACCATACAGCGGTCAGGCCCACGAAATGCGCCAGCAGCCAGGCGCTGGGCAACAACAGCAAAAGCTGACGCACCACGCTCATGGTGAGGCTCAACACGCCGTCGCCAAGCGCCTGAAAGAGGCTGGAAAATACAATGCCGACGCCCGCAAAGCAGAAACTGACTGAGATAATGCGCAAAGCGGGCACGCCGATCTCCAACATCGTCTCCGACGCGTCGAACATCCCCAACAGCATGCGCGGCGCGGCGTGGAACAGCATTGTTCCTATCGCCATGATTCCCACCGAGATACACGCGGCCAGGCGCGTGGTCTCCCGGATGCGCTCTTTGTTGCGCGCGCCGTAGTTGAAACCGATAATAGGCACCATCGCGTTTGTCAGGCCGAACACCGGCATAAAGACAAAGCTCTGCAATTTGAAGTAGATACCGAACACCGACACCGCCGTCTCCGTAAAGGAGATCAAAATCTTGTTCATGCCCACCACCATCACGCTGCCGATGCTCTGCATGATGATAGAAGGAAGCCCCACCTGATAGATGCCGCGGATGGCCGCGCCGTCCGGGCGGAACCCGCGCAAGCGCAAAGTCACCTCATGGTTTTTGGCGCGGTTGAGCGCCAGCGCCACCGCCATGCCGCAGCACTGCCCGATCACCGTCGCCCACGCCGCGCCCGCCACGCCCATTGCGGGCAGGCCAAACCATCCAAAGATGAACACGGGGTCCAGCACAATGTTTGTAATTGCGCCCGTAAGCTGGCTGATCATCTGATACGTCGTGTTTCCCGTCACCTGTAAGATGCGCTCCATTGTGACGGACATGAAAAGCCCGATCGAACAGATGGTGACAATGCGCAGGTACGCCGTACCGCCTTCCAATACCTCCGGCGTACTCGTGAACCCGCGCAAGAAGGGACCGCTGAACGCGCCGCCCAGCACCGCAAACGCCGCCCAACTGACGACCGCGAGGAAAATGCCGTTTTCGGCCACCTTGTTCGCGGCCTCATAGTTCTTTTCCCCCAGACGCCGCGAGAGCAGCGCGTTCAGGCCAACCGCCGTACCTACCGACACGGCGATCATCAGGCTCTGTACCGGGAAAGCCAGGCTGACGCTTGTCAGGGCGTTCTCACTGACGCGGGACACGAAAATGCTGTCCACAATGTTGTACAGCGCCTGTACCAGCATGCTCAGCATGATGGGTAGAGCCATAGAGGGCAGCAGCTTTGTAATGGGCTGCGTGCCCATGATGTTTTCTTTTCGTTCTTCCATGTTTCCTCTTTCTCCTGTTTTTTGCAAAATTTTTTCCTTCCCTATTATTGTAACATACAAAAAAATAAAGAAAAGAGGGTAACACTGACGGAAATCGACAGGGTTTCCCTTTTCTTTCTGCGCATTTTGTACAAAGCGGTCCGGATTTGTGCTTTTTATTTCCCCTGCCCTTTCGGATAGGGGGGTGTTTTGCGCGGAAATTTTTTTGGAATGTCCTGTAATGCTTGCCCGCTGGCACATAAATGTATAAACTATGGCAAGGTTTCCCCCGCGCCCGAAAATGCAAAAAACAAATACGCGCGGCATATGGATTGTGGGGCACAAATGTGCTATACTGGATGACAACAAACCCACCCAAAACGCGGCACAGCCGCGAATCACAACGAAAGAAGGCGTTTTTATGAAATTTTTGAATGTGGATATCCCTGTAAAAAACCTTCCCTGCCTGGATGAGACGTTCGTCCCGCTGGGCGCGTTCTTCCGCGCGTACCAGCAGGGAGCCACAAAACCCTTGGCCGTCGCTGTCGAGCGCTCCGGCGGGCAGATCGGCGTCTATGAGACGCACATCCACGGCACGCCGGAAATGGCGGAGGCCGACGCATACTATGTCGACCGCCTTGTCAAGTTCCTGCTTTGGAGCTGGGGCGGCTTCAAAGTGACCGTCTGCGGCGACGAGGCTGTCGCGGCAAAAATCAAAGCCGCTTACACTGACACCGGTTCGCGCGCGTTTGATAAGGGCTTTATGGAACAGGTCTATGAAACGCCGTTCATTGTGGAAAGCCTGCCTTACGACCAGCGCCCAGCGCCCGTACAGCGCACGGAATCTGTGGGCCGCAACACCAGGGGCGGGCGCATCGGCTTTGACGCGGGCGGCTCCGACCGTAAGGTATCGGCGGTGCTGGACGGTGAGCCGATCTACAGCGAGGAAGTTGTCTGGTTCCCCAAGACCATTTCCAACCCGGATTATCATTTTGAGGGCATCATGGCGGCGCTTTCGACGGCGGCGGCCAAGATTCTGGAAAAAGGCGGGCATGTGGACGCAATCGGCGTATCGTCGGCGGGCGTTTTCATCGACAACAAGTGCATGGTGGCAAGCCTGTTCTTAAAGGTAGGCAAAGAGGATTTCGATAAAAAGGTCAAAAACATTTACCTGCGCGCCGCTGAACAGCTTTCCAACCAGTTGGGATACCATATCCCTGTTGTGGTGGCAAACGACGGCGATGTGAGCGCACTGGCGGGCGCAATGGGCCTGGGCGAAAACGGTATCATGGGCATCGCTATGGGCACCAGCGAGGCCGTTGGATATGTGGACGCGGCGGGCAACATCTGCGGATGGCTGAACGAACTGGCCTTTGCGCCCGTGGACGGTCAGCCGGACGCGATGGAGGATGAGTGGAGCGGCGATATCGGCTGCGGCGTGAAGTATTTCAGCCAGGACGGTGTGATCAAGCTGGCCCCGCGCGCGGGCATCACGCTGACGGGCGCTTCCCCTGCAGAGAAGCTCAAAGAAGTGCAGGCGCTGATGGCGCAGGACGACGAACGGGCGGTATCCGTTTATAAATCCATTGGCACCTACCTCGGCCACACGCTGGGCCTGTACGCAATGTTCTACGATATCCGCCGCGTGCAGATGATGGGCCGCGTCATGAGCGGCAAGGGCGGCGATATCATCATGGCCGAAGCGTCGCGCGTGATGGACGAGGAATATCCCGATGTCCATTTCCGCCCGGAAGCGCCGGACGAAAAAACACGCCGCGTAGGCCAGAGCGCGGCGGCGGCAAGCCTTTGATGTTGGGCTGCCGCCCAAACCTGCCCAAAGGGCGCTGCCCTTTGGAATCCTGCCAGAGGCGCTGCCTCTGGACTCCGCCAAAGGGGCGCAACCCCTTTGGAACCCCATCTTGTTGCAAAATGGGTTCCTTCGCGGGTGTGATTCTTACTTTTATGGATTGGAATTTTTTAAATTTGAACATAGTGCAGGCCGGAGACACTTGCCTCCGGCCTGCACTATTTCTTTGGAGATTACCTTTGTTGTAAATATGCCTGGGAATGCGGCTTATTGCAGGAGCTGCAACACGCTCTGCGGCTGCTGATTCGCCTGCGCAAGCATGGCCTGTGCGGACTGCACTAAGACGTTCATCTTCGTGTAGTTCATCATTTCCTTTGCCATGTCCGTATCACGGATACGGCTGTTGGCAGCGGAGAGGTTCTCGGCGGCTACGTCCAGGTTGTTGATGGTGTGCTCCAGGCGGTTCTGGAGTGCGCCCATGGAAGCACGCTGACTGGAAACTGTGTTGATAGCCTTTTTAATCATGTCGATGGCATCACTGGCGGCGGGCTCATTCATGATCCCAACCTCTTTAAGGCTCTCTAAGCCCAAGCCATTAGCGCTCATATCAGCAACCTTAACATTCATCTTGTTGAAATCATCCGCTGTGTCGCCAATCTGGAGGGTCAAACCTGAACCGGCAAGCGCAGGTGCCTTAGCAGACGCAGTCTTTGCGGAAATTGTCACAACACCCTTTCCGTCAACTGTTTCTGTCGTGACATCATACGCGCTACCCAAGGCACTCTGAATATTGGTCATTGTATCATTCAAAGTAGTGCCCTTAGCAAACTTATATTCTGTGCCGTCAACCAGAATTTTTTCTTCCGTAGCCAACTTACTGTTGTCGGAGATAGTCAACTTCGTGTTAGCCATAGTCTCTTTTGCGCTCAGGCTGAAAACTGCTTTCATTTCATCTTCACTGAAACCGCCTACGGTTTTACCTGTAGCAGGATCTTCTTCTTCGATTTCAATGATATTCTTGCCCGATTCGCGACCGATCTTGAAGGTATAGGTCTGCTCTATTCCGGTAACATCTTTCTTCTTGATAGTTGCAGTTTTGTGGGACATCTGCTCTGTTACAGATTGGAGAAGCGCATTGCCGCTCAATCCTTTGATGCCGATTGTGGTTCCTGTAGAGGAATTGGCAGGAGCAGTACTGGCGCTGAAGGTGAAAGTCGTGTCACCAATCTTTAGCGTATAGCCATCCTTCACCATATCCTCTGTCAAAGTCAGTTTTGCTCCTGCACGCTGGGCATCAGCGCCAGCCACAGGATCGGTAATGGTGTAAACCGGGCAGTCTGTGCGGCCAGTGGTAGTTCCTCCTATTATGGGAGCATCATCGTTATCCTTAACATCCGGCTCTCCGACAGTCACATTGCCCTGAGGAACAACCTTGGCAAACTCTGCCGCGTCAGTGGGAACTTTGGTATCACTGATTTTTTTGTTCGTAGCGTCAAATTTACCCGCATAGGTAAACTTGACCCCGGTGTTTCCTTCTTTAGTGGCACCATAAACATAGCCATTGATAACAACCTTTTGACCATCCAAAGCATTGGCAATTGCCGCACCATCTACTGTGACAGCCGTTGCGGCAGCGGCAGCATCCACTGTTATATCTGTGGGCGCGCTGCCATCTGTGCCATCCCAAAGCTTAATTGCCTGACCGTTTACTTTGAGATCAAGAGTAGCGGTTGCCGTTTTGTTTGCTGGAGCAGCCTCAGAAACAAACTTATAGTCCTGGAAATCTACGGCAAATACAGGAGGTTTTTCCGTGGCGGCACTTCCAAAGTGAGATGCACTTACACTATCAGAAATGTCAACAGCTCCGGGAGCAACATATCCAGTAGATGTACCAATTTGCAGCGCCTCGTTATTCAGCCCCATTGTGCCGTTTAGCAGTTTGGTGCCATTGAAGTTAGCACTTTTACTGATGCGGTCGATCTCATCCAGCAGCTGATCCGCCTCATCCTGCAACGCCTGGCGCTCAGTGCTGGTATAGGTTCCATTCGCCGACTTTGTAGCCAGCTCGACCATGCGATTCAGCATATCATGTACTTCGGAAAGGTTGCCCTCAGCCGTCTGAATCAGGCTGATACCGTCCTGCGCGTTCGCGGAAGCGGTTTCCAGGCCCTTAATCTGCGCTTTCATCTTCTCGCTGATGGCCAGACCCGCCGCATC
>CANCXY010000139.1 GCA_947381875.1 uncultured Clostridia bacterium
CTGGCAGGATTCCAAAGGGCGGCGCCCTTTGGGGCATTTTCGCGAACAAGCCTCTTGCAATTTGAGACGCTGTGTGGTATGATAGCCTTGTATCGAAGGCATTCGGACGAAGGAGGTTTTTCCCAATGGGCGTTTTTGAGATCATCGGCGGCGTGCTGCTGATGCTGTGCAGCATCGCAATCATTGCGATGGTGCTGATGCAGGAATCGCAGGGCAGCGGGCTTTCCGGTGCAATCGCAGGCGGCGATATGATGGGGCGCGAAGGCCGTTCGCGTTCCATGAACAGTATGATGGCGAAGTATACGAAGTATGCGGCCATCGTGTTCTTTGTGCTTGCCGTCTTAGTTGGCGTCATCAGCATTTATGTAAAGTGACCGCATGAAAACCCGCCCCCCGCAGGGCGGGCTTTTTTTTGGAGAAGTAAGGGAGATACTATAAAAACGGGAGCGGCCAAAGCGGAGCGCTTTTGGGTGTTTCCCCGGCTGAAGGGCGGGGAAACACACGGAAATATCTTTGCCGCCTGGGCACTCCCGAAAAACAGAAGTCCGCGAAACCGCGCGGGCACGGGGAGAGAATATTATGGGGATACGGGCGAAAATTGAAAAAGAACTGGCGAAAAAGCCGCGCAGCCTGAAAGAACTGAAAGCGAAACTGGGCAATGACAAAAAAGTGGCCCACGCTGTAGAAGAACTGGAGCGGCGCGGCAAGCTCATAGAGAGCGGCGGCATGTACGCCCTGCCGGACGCAAAAAGCAAAGCTGGGAGCGGGGCCGGGAAAAGCGCCGCGAAGGCCGGGGCCCGCAGCGAGCCGCTGCCGTGCGTACTGGTGAAGCTGACGGCGAAATTCGGCTTTGCGCGCCCGGCGGAGGGCAGCGATATCTTTATCCCCGCCAAGGCGCTGGCCGGGGCGTTGCCGGGGGATGGCATTTTGGTGGCGACGCACCCGTCCGACCGCGTGCCTGATAAGCCGGAGGGCGAAGTGGTGCGCATCACAAGGCCGCGCACCAGTTTTACGGGCGTGATCGTGCAGGTGGACGGGCGTTTGGCGCTTGCGCCGGACGCGTGCCCGGCGTGCCCGATCTTCATAAAAAAAAGCGCTGACGGCGGCGCGCAGGAGGGCGAGAAAGCCGCTGTGGAGATCATTGAGCGCGGCGACAGCTATGAGGCGCACCGCGCGGGCGTCGCCATGCGGTTCGGCAGCGCGCAGGAGTCGAAACAGTGCATCAAGGCCATGCTGTACAGCGCCGGGGTGACGAAGCATTTCCCCGCCAAGGTGAAGGCCGAGGCGAAAAAATGGGAGGGGGCCGAGGTCTCCGCCAGGGACTGCGAGGGCCGCACGGATTTCCGCGCCCTGCCCGTTTTCACCATCGATGGGGCCGATACCAAAGATATCGACGACGCTGTCTCCATTGAAAAACTGCCGGACGGCTGGCGGCTGGGCGTGCATATCGCGGCGGTGAGCGAGTATGTGCGGGCGGGGTCGGCGCTGGACGCGGAGGCGATGGCGCGCGGCACGTCCGTCTATTACGCCGACAGCGTGGTGCCAATGCTGCCCAAAGCGCTTTCCAACGGGATATGCAGCCTCAACGAGGGGGCCGACAGGCTGACGTTCTCCTGCCTGCTGACACTGGGCAAAGATGCCTGTGTGCGGGACGCGAAGTTCGTGCGCGGGGTCATCCGCTCCCGCGTGAAGGGCGTGTATGACGAGATCAACGCGCTGTGGGACGGCACGGCGGATACGGCGGTGTGCGAGAAATACGCGGCGGTGCGGGAACCGCTCAATGAGATGCACGCGGTATATGAAAAGCTGCGGGCCTTGCGCACGGGGCGCGGCGCGCTGGATATCGAGAGCGGCGAGGCGAAGCTGTCGTTCGACGAGGCGGGGCGCTGTGTGGCGGTGGCGCGGCGCGCACGCGGGGACGCGGAGCGCATGATCGAGGAATTTATGCTGCTGGCGAACACAGCGGCGGCGGCGCTGGCGAAGAAACAGGGGATCCCGTTCGTGTACCGCGTGCATGAGAAGCCCGACCTGGAGCGCGTGGAAATGCTGAGGGAATCGCTGGGTGCGTTGGGGGTCAGCTATCGTTTCGCGGGGGATATCCCCACGGCAAAGGAATTGGCGCGGCTGCTGGACGCGACGCGCGGCACACCGCTGGCGCGCGCGGTGCATGAGAACGTGCTGCGGAGTATGGCGAAGGCGAAGTATTCACCCGTGCCGGAGGGCCATTTCGGGCTGGCGCTGGCGGATTACGCGCACTTTACCTCGCCCATTCGGCGGTACCCGGACCTGTCGATCCACCGTATCCTCTCCGACGTGTGCGCGGGGGCGGACGGCGAGACGCTGAAAAAGAAGTACACGCAGTTTGTGGCGGAGGCGTCGGTGAAATCGAGCGAGCGCGAGATGGCCGCAATGGCGCTGGAACGCGAGGCCGACGCATGCTGTAAGGCGGAGTGGATGCGGCAGTATGTGGGTGTGCCGGGGGATGAGGGCGTGTTCCTTGGCACGGTGGCCGGTGTGATGCCGTTTGGCATCTATATAGAGTTGGAAAACACGGTAGAGGGCCTTGTGCGCGCCGAAACGCTCTCGCGCCACGCGCTGACCCTGATGGAGGGTGTGGCGCTGCGCGATGTGCAGACGGGCCGTGTGTGGCGCTTAGGCGACCGGCTGCGCGTGCGTGCCATCCAGGCCGATGTCTCATGCGGCCGCATCGAGTTTGAACCCGTGGACGCGGAACCCATAGCGAAAGCGGCACCCATAGCCATATAAAAGTTTCGCCGGCCTTTTCCAAAGGCCGCGGATTCCAAAGGCAGAGCCTTTGGCCGGTCCAGCGGGACGCTGGCGGATTCCAAAGGCGGAGCCTTTGGGCCGTTTGGGCGCAGCCCAACATTCCATCATCCCAAAGGCGGACGGAAGTCCGCCTTTTGCGGCTCCCGCGAGCGCTGCCGGGGCATATCCGGGGGCCTTGTCCGCATATGCTGTGACGGGGTGAAAAACATGATCCTTGTCCAAACAATCGCGGTATTCGCCGCGCTTATCAGTACGGCGGGCGTCGTGCTGGCGGCGCAGAAAGCCAAACGGCCCGTGCGACGCGCCCTGGGCAGCGCCCTGTGCGGCATTGCCTCGCTGGGGGCCGTCAACCTGATGGCTGGGTATACAGGCGTTGCCATCGCGCTCAACTACGCCACGGCGTTTGTCGCGGTCGTGCTGGGCGCGCCGGGCGTCGTTACGCTGCTGCTGCTGCGGGTGCTGCTGCTCACATGAACCAGAGGAGGAATCGCAATGCTCTCATCCGAACGCAAAGACCGCATGCGGGCATACCTTGGTAAAACTGTACCCATTCGCGTCAGCCGCCGGCTTATCCAAAACGGCTCGGCGCTGCCCTTTCCCGTCTGCGCCGGATTTCTGCCCGGCGTGACGGGCGGGGACGGCGGGAAACAGGGCGTATATCTCCTCGGCGCGGACAGTCCTGCGCAGGTGTATACTGCACAGGTGATTGGCATTGTGTACCATGAAAATGGCACGGCAGATAAGCTGATTGCCGCACCGGAGGGCATGTGCTTTCATCAGGCGCAGATTGCCGAGGCTGTCCATTTTCAGGAAAGGTGCTTCCAGAACCGCGTGGAGGCTGTTTACCACCGCTCGTGCGGCGCGGTCATCTTCCGCAGAAACGGTGGCCAAATAGAATACCTCTGCCTGCGGCAGATTCCATCCGGCACATACAGCGTCCCTAAAGGGCACATGGAAGCGTTTGAGAGCGAGGAGGAAACGGCAAGGCGGGAAATAAGGGAGGAAACAGGCTTGTCCCTCCGCTTTGCGCCGGGTTTTCGCGAGGAGATGCACTACGAGCTGTGTGACGACATCCACATTTACAAAACGGTCGTGCTGTTTCTCGCCGAATACAGCGGCGCGCCGCTGGCCCTTCGCCCAGGGGAAATATCGGCATATGAGTGGCTGGAATTGCCTCACGCAAAGCAGACGCTGCCCGTCCCCTACAGCGGCGTACTCGACCGGGCGGAACAGTACCTCAACGCCTGATCTGCGGTCTTTATAATCTGCCCGAAAAAGTTTTGTTATTTTCTTGACAGACCATGAAATAGGACAAACAGGGCTGCCGCACAGGGATTTTCCCTCGTGCGGCGGCCCCGATGTTTGGAACAGCAATATCATAACTGCTTCTTCATCCACGCTCTGATGGTTTTTTCACCGCTCGCCGTTTATGATCATAAGCGTCATATTGACAAAGCTCTCCATGTTCTTCTCCGAGCTGCTCAGGACACGTTTTTGGACTTTTTCGATGGGGGTAAGGATCTTTCCACTGGGGCCGCGGAGGAAGGGGGGCTTGTTGCCATTATCTACCCAGACAAATCCCTTTTCAGTAAGCCCGCAGCGCAGCAGCGTTTCCCCGATATAGCTCCCGAACACGTCCGCGGTATTCCGTAAAGTATTTGCGCCTTTCTTGCCCATAAACTTAGCAAGATCCTCATGATAGGCATCGAGGAAAACATCGACGTTCCGGGCGCTTTCTGCTGTATAGTGGTTCCCCGTTAGCTTCTTTGTTTTTCTTCCGCTTCTTTCAAAAGATTTGCAACATCTGTACATATTTTATGGATACAGAAGGTGACTGCAAATGAAAAAATGCTTATAGATAAAAAGAAGATAAACCACGCATTATATACCGTAAAATAAAAGGTATCGCTTACCAACGGTAAAAACCCACCCTTCAATAAAAAGATCAAGGCAATAACGGCAGTAACGATTCCGGCTATCAGGAATATTTTCACCAGTTGACCGCATTCACCAAAGTAATAATATGCTTTCTTCATGATGATACCTCCCAATGATAGTCAGCGCAATTTTTACCGTATCTCATACACATTCGCCTCATAGGGCCGCAGGCGGCCGCTCGCGCTGGCGTAATTGCCCACGCGCTTGCACAGCACGCCCTCGACTTTGGCGGCGCGCGGAACTGTATGCCCGGTCAGGTTGCATTCAATATAGAACTTCTGCCTGTGGCCTATGCGGAAATAGCAGAATAAATCCTGCCAGTGCTTATCTTTCAAAAATACCGGGCGGAAATCGCCGTACACCAGTGCGGGGTTCTCGCGGCGCAGGCGGATCAACGACTGGAAATAGTGCAGTACGGAGTGTTCGTCGGCCATCTGCGCCTCGGCGTTCACCTCCTGCCAGCCGCTTGCCATGCGCAGCCAGGGCATCCCCGTCGTGAAGCCGCCGTTTTCCGCGCCGCTCCAGGGCATGGGCGCGCGGGCGTGGTCGCGTGTACCCGCTAAAATGCGCTGCCACGCCTCGTCGGGCGTCATGCTCCGGCACAGCTCCTCGTAGAGGTTTCGGCTCTCCACGTCGTTGATCTCCTCAATGGAGGCGAAATCGACGTTTGTCAGCCCCAGTTCCTGCCCCTGATAGAGGAACGGCGTGCCGCGCATCGTAAGCTGGATGGTGCCTAACAGCTTCGCCAATACCTCCCGCACAGCGGGATCCGGGTCCACTTTGCTCACCATGCGGGGGTTGTCGTGGTTTTCCAGGAACACAGCGGGCCAGCAGTCGGAACCGTAGTTCTGCTGCCAGTTGATGAGATAGCTTTTCAGGTGGCGCAGGTCATAGCGGTAATCGTCAAAGCGGCTCTTGCCGGGGTTTTCCAGCGCGTCAAAGTTGAACACCATGTCCAATTCTTTGCGGCTCTCCGCCGTCAGCATGCGGGACGCCTGCATGCCCAGACCCGCTGTCTCGCCCACGGTGACGGTATCGTATTTCCCAAACGTCTCGCGCCGCATCTCGGACAGGTATTCGTGCAGGCGCGGGCCATAGAAATAATGCTCGATGCCCTGGTGCCCCACGGCCTTGCCCAGCAGCTCGCTGCCGTCCGCGAGGCTGCCTTTGGAAATTAAATTGATCACATCCATGCGGAAGCCGTCGACGCCCTTTTCCAGCCACCAGTTGATCATATCATAGACATCGCGGCGGACGTTTTCATTTTCCCAGTTCAGATCCATCTGCTTTTTGCTGAACAGATGCAGCGCCCATTCACCGCGTTCAGGGTAATAGTTCCAAGCCGGGCCGGAGAAGAAACTGGCCCAGTTGTTGGGTGCGCCGCCCTCCGGCCTGCCCTCGCGCCAGATATAGTAATCGCGGCGGGGGCCGTTGGGGTCATTCAGGGAGCTTTGGAACCACGGGTGTTCGTCGGAGGTATGATTGACAACGAGGTCCATAATCAGCCGCATGCCGCACGCGTGGGCGTCGGAGAGAAGCGCGTCAAAATCCGCCATTGTGCCAAAATCGTCAAGGATTGCCTGATAATCGCGGATGTCGTACCCGTTGTCGTCGCAGGGGGAGTCGTACACAGGCGAGAGCCACAGCAGGTTGACGCCTAATTCTTTCAAATACGGCAGCTTCGCGCGGATGCCCGCCAGATCCCCGATGCCGTCGCCGTTGGAATCGGCGAAGCTGCGGGGGTAGATCTGGTATGCGACGGCCTCTTTCCACCACGCGGGCTTGCTGAGGCCGTGCTGTACGGGCGGGATATCGCTGTCCGTGTTCACCAGCGCCAGCAGGGAATCAATCAGGCCGTCATCCAGTTTCCCGCGCGAGAGCTTTTGCAGCGCGCGCAGGGAGATATGCCGCAAGGCGGAGTTGTCAGCAATGGTTTCCGGCAGCCCCGTCTGCATGCAGAGCGTTTGCAGGATATCCCGGCCCATCGGGGCGCGCAGGAATTCGCCCAGGCGGCTGTTTTTCGTCAGCATAATCCGCCGCCCCCTTTCAGCGCGCGAACGTCATCGCAAGGTCGCAGCTCCAGCTTTGGCCCGGCGCAAGATGCACGGTATCGGGCTTTTCCGTCCATACGCCGGTTGCGGTGCGCGCGTCCGGCAGGCCGTGCCACGGCTCGATGCACACATAGCGGACGGGCCCCTTGGCGCTCCACATCAGCACATAGGGGAAGCCCTCGATATTCACCGAGACACGCCGCCCCGACGATTTCTCCATCACCGAGAAGGTCTTGGAGCGCAGGCGGGAGAAACAGGTGCTGTCGTGGTCGAACATGCCGTCGGAAAGGGGGATGTCGGTTTCGTTCTGGAAAAAGACGCGCGTTTCGCCCGTCACAAGGCCGTCGTCCTCGTTCGTCTCGATCACGACAGGCGATTCCGGCGTATCAAAACGCAGGACGTAATCGGAGATGGGGTGCTTTTCATCAAACGGGCACAGGAAGCCGGGATGGTAGCCAAAGCCGAACGGCATATCCTCGTCACCGTCGTTTGCGACACGCACGGTGTGGTGCAGCGTTTCGCCTGAAAGGCGGTAGGTGGAGAACAGCTTGAACGCGAACGGGTATTTTTCCATTGTGAGCGCGTTGGCCTCCAGGCAGAGCGTGAGGCAGTCGGTGCCCTGCTCGGCCAGGGTGTGTTCCATATCGCGCGCGAACCCGTGCTGGCCGCCCTCATAGGCCACGCCTTTGTGGGTGAATTTGCCGTCCTTCAGCCGCCCGCAGTAGGGGAAAAGAATCGGCGCGTGCCGATTCCATACGGCGGGGTCGGCCTGCCAGAGCATTTCCTCGCCCGTTTCCTTTTTTACAACGCTGCACATTTCCGCGCCTTTGCTCTGGATACGCACGCGCAGGAAATCATTTTCGATTGTATATTCCATAACGTAAAGCCCTCCCGTTGTTGAGTTTGTTTCAGTATACCGCAAATTTTGCCAAAAGGAAAGGCTTTTTTCACGGTTTTGTAGGAAAAATATCTAAAAATTGAAAGAATCGGCGGCCCTTTTTCAAGCTGTCCACACGTCCTTGACAAAGGCTTTCTCCTGTGATATACTTAGGATACTAAGTGATGGAGGCACAGACATGACCCATGACAGGTACGCGGCCCGCTATATCAGCAAATTGGCCAATAAGCTGCGCAGGAAAATCGACGCATTCTCCACTCGAAGCGACATGAGCGGCGCCGAGGGGAAAGCGCTGCATTTCATCCTTGCGCAAAAGGGCGATGTTTTTCAAAAAGACATTGAGGAAGAATATGGCCTGCGCCCGTCCACGGCGACGGAGCTGCTGCAAAAGATGGAGCGTGGCGGGTTCATCCGGCGGGAAGTGATGCCGAATGACGCGCGGATGAAAAAGATCCTCGTCGCCGAAAAGGCGCTGCAATACAAGAATGTGATGATCGACGACATCACCCGCCTGGAGGCGGAGCTGACCCAGGGTATCCCCCCTGACGAACTGGATACCTTTTTCCGTGTGATGGAAAAAATGATGGAGAATATTTCCTGAAACGGAGGCGTGCCGCTCCGAAAATCTGAAAAACAAATGTTTGAGGTGGAATGAACGAAAAAACGGTGGATTACTTACATGGAAAATTATTTCCCATGATACTCAAATTTTCCATACCGGCGGCAATCTCGCTGCTGATCACGCCTGTCCCCAGCGTGAAACAGAAAAATCTATTTTGGGAAGTGTCCAATGTGGGGTGTTTCCGTGTGTCTCCCCGCCGGAGGCGGGGAAATACCTGGAAATCATCTCTGCGGCTTTGGATGCTCCTGCGAAAGGGGGCGTTTTGTGAATACGATTCTGTTTGTGGGCGAACACCCGCGCACCTTTGATGTCTGCTGGCACTGCCACGACCACTGGGAGCTTGTATACTGCACGGGCGGCGAGGGCGTGTTCCAGCTTGAAAACGGCGCGGCTATCCGTTACAGGCAGGGGCAGGCCGT
>CANCXY010000140.1 GCA_947381875.1 uncultured Clostridia bacterium
TTTTGCTCTATTTGCACCCCAAATGGAGTTTACACAGAATTTGGGATTGACCCGCAAAGAACTCAAGTGCGGCTTTCAAATAAGGATACATTCCAAGAGATTTCCAGTGGTGTATCCCTTCCTTAATTGTACATATTGGCAAAGCAAAGCTCACGCAAATCTCAAAGTATGAGAGATTTGCGTGAGCTTTGCTTGGTGCGCCTGACTGGAGTCGAACCAGCGGCCTTCCGGGTCGGAGCCGAACGCTCTATCCAACTGAGCTACAGACGCACATCCATATATCCGCCGTCCCTCCCGCCACGAGAGGGACGGCGTCTACCCATAATCATACCACAGAATTCAGATTTTTCAACCCCACAGGGCAAAATTTCTGAAAATTTCTTCCTGTCACGGTCAAATCAGCGTCATCACACCGCCGCGGGCCGCACAAACCGTTCCAGCGCTTTCGCGACAACCATCGTCAACACAGCATTAGCGGCCATCTCGACCACGCCGCCCAGTAGCGTTGACGACCAGATAACCGCCCCGAACGCGCCCTCCACCAGCCCGTGGCAGAAGACGTAAATCAGCCCCACGAACAGCGCGGTATTGACAAACGACGCCCCGCCGCCAGCCAGCAGATACACCCACGCGCCGCGCCGCTCACTCTTGGCAAGGCGCTCATGGATCCACCCGGCGAACGCACCCACGCACACGCGCGGCACAACGCAGACGAATGCGGTAAACAATCCGCTGTAGCTCAAAATGAGCTGCCCCAAAGCCTCGCTTGGGGCTTTCGCCAGACTTGTGAGGCCGAAGGTAAGCCCCAAGATCAATCCGGCGGGCATCCCTAACAGCACGCCGCCCACAGCGACGGGCAGTACCATGATGGTAAAGGAAAGCGGTCCGGCGGGGATATACCCCAGCGGTGTTGCAGCCAGCAGGATGGTGATTGCCATCAGCAGGCCAATGCGGACAAGTCGTACAGTTTTCGTGTTGTTCATAACACATTCTCCTTTACTGCCGTTCCATTCTGAAAAACGGATACAGCGTAACCATATTTATGTACGCGCCTTAAAAAAGGCGAGGACATACGAAGAATGAAAAAAGAAGAAAAAGGAAAAAACCCCGCAAACCCACCCTCAGGGCCAAAAATCTGACACTGGTTTTCACAATACCCATTCAGCCTGCCCGTGTAACAGTCCTGCCCGTTGACACTAAGAAGGTAAGGCACAGGCCCGTCTTGATGCAGTCATGGCAAAAGCCAAATCATACAGCAGCCTCTGTATTACAGGTGTGTCACGCCTTTCCGGCCCCTACCGACAAAAGGATTATAAAAGTTCAGCGGTCCAGTTCAATTCCTGAAGCCGGGTATCTAATGTGCGGTACTCTTTGGAAAGCCTGTCGATCAGCGCCTGCAATTCTTTCACATTCACGCACCGCACAAATTTGATCTCATTCCTGCCATACCGGATATGTTCCCCGGAGGCCGAATCACAGACAGCACGGTATGCGCGGATTTTCGCCCCAAGACAGTCGCGTGCGGCGATCGCATCGGTAACGGTGCGCGCGTCGTCGAAAGAAGTAGCGCTGTTGGTGCGGTTGATATGCACAATAAGCCATTCCATCCGCGCCATATTCTCCTCATATTCCGCAATTAAAGCCTCCGGCGCTTCCCCAGGCGCGTCGCCTTCCTGCACAAGTGTATTTTTCTGGATACGGTCCAGCAGCGCGGCGTTTTTCGTTTTCAGTTCCGCCCGTTCAATCAAAGCCTGTGCCAATTTCAACCCAATCTCTCCTTTGCGTTTTTGGTATATAAAAGGTACAACCCATCCAATACAAGGTTGTCATGATAACGCACAACATGTCTGCAATGCGGCAAAATGACCCGTGCTACCGTCCCAGTCCCCACCAGTGCGGGATCGCCCCCCAGTGCGTCGGAAAAGCGGTCGATCATCCCATCCAACATAGCGGCGGTGCCGAACACCGCGCCGGACTGCATGCTGGCGACTGTCCCTGCGCCCAGCACGCCGCCCGCAGGCGCGGCAAGGTCGATCTGCGGAAGCTGCGCAGTGCGTGCGCAGAGCGCTTCCAGCCCCAGCCGCACCCCGACCATGATCGCCCCTCCGCGTAGCGCGCCCATTTCATCCAGCGCGGTGATAGAGGTAGCGGTATCCAGCGAAAGGATGAGGCAGGGCGGGGGATACAGCGCCAGTGCGGCGGCGGCGCAGCACACAAGCTCACTGCCCACCTGCGCCGGGTCCTCGGTGCGTATCACGACCCCTGTTTTCAGCCCCGGCCCCACGATATAGATACGCCCCTTGCAAAGCCTTCCCAGCGCCTCCCGCACGCATCCCAGCATGGATGGCACCACACATGAAAGGATGGCCCCCGCCATATCATCTGGACCCACCCCATACAACCCCAAAATACTCCGAAGCTGCACCGCATACTCGTCCGCGCTCTTGGCAAGGTTGGTATGCACGCTCGCGCAAAACCGCCGTTCGCCCCCCGCATACGCTCCCATTAAAATGTGCGAGTTGCTCACATTCACTGCTAAGACCATCCGCGCCCTCCTGCCTGCCGGGCTGCCGCCCGGACCTGCCCAAAGGGGGCGCTGCCCCCTTTGGAATCCTCCGCGGCCTTTGAAAAGGCCGGCGAAACTTTTCATTGCGCCCATACTGACGTATGAGCGCGGGGAATATTTGTTATTTTGGGGAGGAATGTATTCTAATAATACAACATCTGCGCCCGCCAGGCAAGACCCCTGTGCCGCAAATATGCGCAAAAAACAAAAATACGAATTCCCTGTTGCAAACTCTGTGAAACCCTGCTATGATATGTTCGGCACTGTCGAAACAGCAGGCGGTCAGCCCGGATACAAGCCGGGCGCAACTCTTGGAGCCGTATAGTCCGGGAGGTGAACAGACCATGAATACGATGGAAGTATTAACATTGTTACTACTGCTGGTTTCAGTAGCGAAGGGCGTGTTCTCCATTACATGGAAAATCACAAACGATAAAAAGAAATAGCCGCCCAACCTGCCCAAAGGTAAACGGCTATTTCTTTTTTAGCTAAGTAACCCCGGGCAAACCGTCTGTCGGCAGTACCCTTATTATGCCTTTATTATACACGCTCTGGGCGTCCTTGTCAACCTGCTGCCAAAAAAATCTTGCCTCTTTCTCCCACAAACGATAAAAAGAAATAGCCGCCACCCCAGCAAAGGTTTGCGGCTATTTCTTTTTAGTCAAAAACCTGGGCGAACCGTCTGTCGGCAGTGCCCTTTGTTATGCCCTTACTATACACGCTTTAGCTGCCCTTGTTAACCCATCCCCTCGAAAAAACCTCACAATCTCTCCCCATGTGTCGGCCTCAAAAACCACAAACACACAAACCCCGCCACTGCCGCGCACGCCGCCAGCACATGCCGTCCAAATTCCAGCCCCAGACCCCGTGCCAGCAGAGGGAATCCCACGCTCCCCGCGCTCATGCCCAGCGCCAGGAACCCATAATTCACCCCCGCGTGCTTTGTCCCGAACAGGTCGGTACCCGCCGCAGGGATCACCGCCGCTTCGCCCGAATAACAGAACGTCAGCAGGCTGTAACACGCTACGACCTGCCATCTCTGCGCGAACGCGAACCACACCGACAGCCCGCCCATTGCGCCCAGCAGCAGCATATCCGTATACCTGCGCCCAATATGGTCGCTCAGCCACGGCATCAGCAGGCGGCCCAGCGCGGAGCATACCGACCCAACCACCACGCACGCCAGCGCTGCCGTCTCGCTAAGCCCCCGCCGCTGTGCAAGCTGGACAATGATCGGGCTGAACAGCAGCACCGCCGGTGTTGCCAGGGCCACAACGGCTACCATCAGCCAATACTGCCGCGTCCGCACCATTTCGCGCACAGTGTAATCGTGTCTGCCGGAAGCCTTCGCGTCCGTTTCCTTCCCCTCCGGGTTCTCCAACAGCGCGGCCCCCGCGCCGCATACAAAGAGCATCAGAACTCCCAGCGCGCGGAACGTTCCCCGGATACCCCAGCGCTGCATCAGCCACCGGCCAAGCCCCGTCAGCACCGCGCCCGACGCCCCCACCGCGCCGCCAATCACGCCTGTCGCCAACCCCTTCCGGTCGGCAAACCATTTCTGCGCCGTACTCATTACCGCCGGGTACAAAAACGCACACCCCAGCCCTACCGGCACACTGAACAGCGCATAGAAAAGCAGGGCCTGACCGCCCGGCAGGAACCCCGAGCCGAAAAACCCCGCGAACAAAAGCCCCGCGCCCGCCAATCCGGCAGCGCGCGGGCCTTTTTTGTCCTGTAATGCCCCGCCCAAAATGCACCCAATTCCAAAAAAGCAAATGGTAAAGCTGAATATAAGCGCCGCGTTCCCTTCCGTCAGCTCATACCCATCACATACGCCTTTTTGGAACACGCCCCAGGCGGCGGGCACGCCAGTCAATACCTGGATCGCCGCGCCCGCCGCCAGGATCGCCCATCGGTGCTGTTTCAGGAACGCCTGAACGCCCCCGCGCCGCGCCCTCACAGGTCGTCCGCGTCCTGCACGGGCCATTCGGCTTCGTTCACCGGCTTGCCCGTATAGCTGCCGTTCGGATCCGTCCCGCTCGGAAGCTGCATCACGATCTCCCGCACCACCGGGTCCTCAATGCGCGCCGCCGCCCGGCGCTGCGGCTGAATGTTCTTCTTCATACCAAACATCTCCTTTTCTGAAACGTTTCCCAGAGGCTCTGCCTCTGGACTCCGCCAAAGGGGGCAAGCCCCCTTTGGAAACCCATCATGGCGCAAAATTGCATTTTGCGCCCCCCTTGCCAATGTCCCAAACCCGCATGCTTTCCCCGCCGTCAGGTAGGAGGACCATACAAAAAGGCTCTTTGCAGAGTAGGGTTGCCAATGTCCCAAACCCGCATGCTTTCCCCGCCGTCAGGTAGGAGGACCATACAAAAAGGCTCTTTGCAGAGTAGGGTTGCCAATGTCCCAAACCCGCATGCTTTCCCCGCCGTCAGGCGGGGGAACCATACAAAAAAGGATCTTCCTGCATATTACTCTTGCCAATGTCCCAGAATATATGCGGAAAAGGAGGATGTTTTTCTATGCGCAAGACAAAAGCGTATTTTCTGGCGCTCTTTGGAACCTTAACGGTCGTCCTGCCCATCTACCTGGCGGCGGCGGCCATTCTTTTTACACGCACCCAGCCCGTCGATACCATCCAAAGCGGCGTGCCCATCGTCCAGCCCCGTGCCACGGACGCCCGCACCCTGCTCCTCATGACCGGCCCCGAACAGCCCGAAACCTTCGTTCTGCTCCGTTTCGACGCATGGTCGGGCGAGGTATGTACCGCCGCAATCCCCGCCGAGGCCGTGATGCTCGTGGGCGGACAACCCCTCACTCTCACCGAAGCCGCTCAGCAGGCAGGCCCCGCCCAGGCCGCCGCCGCCATTGAGGAAACGCTGGAAATATCGGTCGATAATTACTTCTATGCCCCCGCCGATTCCCTCCTGAAAATGGTTTCCGGCTTCGGCACGGCGCGCATCCCGTTATCCAACTACCTCACGCCGGAGGCCCTCGCGCAGGTCAAGCTGGATCTGCCCGGCATCGAAACGCTCACGCTCACCCCCGCCATGCTGGCCGATGTCCTCGCCGCAAAGGTGGCCGCGCCCGACCTCCAAACGCTCCTGCGCGCGGAGGGATACCTCGCGTTCCTGCGCGTGGGCGCGGACACCCTCGCCGAAAAAGTGCCCGACGCCCTGCGCGCCGCGTTAGCCCAAAGCTCCACCGATCTCACCGCCGTGCAGATTTACGACTACGAACGTATTTTCCGATTCCTGCAAAAGGAACCCCCCGAATACCGCGCGGGCGTCCTGCCCGGCACATGGGCGGGGGAGCGCTACGAGCTTTCCCCGGACGCCCCGACAGCCGCTGCCGGGTACTTCACCCGGCCTTCCGACAGGAAAGAGGAAGATATTTCTAATAATCCAGAAGAAAATTGGTAAAAATGTCAAAATATGCCATTTCACACCGTTTCCACAATTTTTTCCTTGCCTATTGTCGGCAAATGGGGTATAATAGCAGTAAATAGGATTAAAAGGGGGACCGACCCCTTTTGTATGGGGCCGCATGGGTCGCCAAAGCCGCGGGGATATCCCCGTGCGGGCTGCTTTGCCCGCGCCCGCCGCATAATCGCGCGCCAAAGGCCCTATACATATTAGGAATAGGAACAAACACAGCATATCAGGTAAAAAAGGAGGGGGTTCACGGTGAGCCTCAAGGAATGTTATGCCGTTTTGGGCGGCGATTACGACGGAGTTGTCTCACGTTTCCACGGCGAGCGGCTGGTACAGAAATTCGCGCTGAAATTCCTGGCGGATGGCAGCTACCAGCTTTTGCAGGATTCACTGGACGCGCAGAACTATGAGGAGGCTTTCCGCGCCGCGCACACCATCAAGGGCGTGTGTCAGAATTTAGGGTTCACAAGGCTGTATGAATCCAGCGCGCGTCTCACCGACGCCCTGCGCGACGGCTGGAGCGCAGAGGTGGAAAGTCTTCTGCCGCCTGTCAGGGAAGACTACGCGGTAACAATGGACGCATTGCGCGCATTGGAGGCGTCGCTTGCATAGAATACATAGGAACTCTTAGGGCAAAAGGAACAAAAAACAGCGAAGGGTGCCCATGTGGGCGAAGGGGAAACAGCTATGCACAACTGGAAAAAATTTGCAAAAAGAGTGATGGCAGGTGCGCTGTGCGCGGCGTGCCTTGCTTCGGTGTGGCCAAGCGGGCTTGTGGCGATGGCCGCACCGGGCGATGACAACTCCATGCGTATTGAATATGTAGGCCATAAGCAGACGGATACAATTAAAGATGACCCCTTGGGTCTCTATATTATGGTTGACCGCTGGGCGAATGTTCAACTGCATTATGATAAAACAGATACTATGCCGAGCGGCGACCCGCTGGATGTAGAAAAATACAATGGCGGCACAGAACAGACAGCGTATGAGGGGCAATTTTTTGATACCAATGTTGAAAGTGGAGGCATTGCGACATCTGGCACAGCAAAAATTACAGCAATAAAAGCCGCTGAGAGCAAATGGCCTACAGATGCAGAAGGAAAACAATATAACATTGATGATTATATGGAAACGTTTTCTATATCGGGCCGTTTTAACTCCATTACAAAAGAGGGAAACTACACAGGCAGTATTAGTGGCGATACGGATAAAGATGCAGAATTGATTACGAAAATCCCCATGTCTCTGAAAAGTGAGATTAAACTTACATGTGTAAAGGATGAGGACTTTACGCAGGAGCCGCAGTTTGTAATCACAGGGGTGACGGGCAATTTCGAGCCATATAGAGACCTTCTTGTATCAGAAGGAGATGCAAAGAAGATACAAGAGGCAATAAAAGAAGGCACAGACAAAATAAAATTCGGGAACGAGACGGAGGAAAGAAGTTTCAAAGACAAACTGGTTCTTGTTTATCCCAATCAATCTGTGGGTATACCGTCACTGAATAATACGAATAAAACTGCATATATGCGAATCCCGCAGCCAGGAAGTGGCTTGCAAAGATTGGAGTTTAGGGTTCCCCAAGTGTATACAAATAGAAGATTGGAGATTTGGGATTATAAGCAAAAAACATATGTGGAATATGTGCTGAAAGCGGGTGCAACACCTGGGCTGGAAAGTAGTTATATGACCTGGGAAGACGCTAATAAAATAAAGACTGAGCAATCAGAGCCGGACTATGTATACCAAGAAGGCGAACTGCCGCAAGGAACGGATCCTGTACCAAACAATTTCTTCCGAAGCGGAAAAGAATATACATTGTCTTTTGTACCACTCACAACCCAGCCGCGTTACTTATACATTGCCACAGCCAACTATGTATTAAACTCCATCGAGAAAGAGATGAAGGAGGATCAACGTCTACAGGACAATTACAAGTATTTTGAGTTTGAAGGCACATCTGGTAAAGCGGACAGTTTGGCATTGGTCTCCGGCGATTCGTTCAAAATCAAAATGACAAAAAGAACGTTCGACTACGACTTCCCCATTACCTGGCAATGGAAGCCGGAAACTGTGGAAATAAATGGTGAAGAAAAAAAGATTGCTGATTTAGATGCCGATACCCAGAAAAAAGCACAAAATGTTATTTCTGACGCGTACCTGCGAAGGGTGAACGGGACAGATGAAAACACGATTACTTTCAGCAATACGAACAAAGATGACCTCCGTATGGAAGGAGATGTGAAAGGTAAGTTAATCGCAACGGTTACATGTGATTTCGCTGAACAAAAAACACGGACGGTAGAATTTGATATCACCATCAGCGGCAAAGGAACCAAAGCCGGGATAAAAGCGCACAGCACCTGGACGGGAACCGAAGATGGCTTAAAAAAGACATTGTTATCGAATCAGCCGGATTATACAATATTTGAAGAACCTACAGCACTGTATTTGGATACATTCTCTGGAGGGCTGAAGGGATATACGCCAGACAATCAGTACCCGCACGAGTATGTGTTTCATATGACCATGGGCAAAGGGAACGGTATGGCGGAATATGCTCTGGTAACATTTGATTTGCAGCCAACCGAAGAAGATGGCGATCAAACAGAAGGCGCTTTTACCCCTGCGGATTTGGTAGAACTTGCATTGCGTTCCAATATAGAAACCGAAAATTACAGCGAAGTAGGGGATAGTACAGG
>CANCXY010000141.1 GCA_947381875.1 uncultured Clostridia bacterium
CTCTGGCAGGTCCGGGCAGCGCCCGGCGGAGTCCAGAGGCAGAGCCTCTGGGCAGACTCGCACAGCGTCCGGCATCAAAATTGTAGCATATTTCCCGAAAATATGGTATAGTATTTTTATCTTTTGCGGCGGCTCGCGCCCAAACCCGGCAAAGGGGCGGTTCCCCTTTCTCCTCCCGCCCCTTCCAGCGGCGGGCGGAGCTTTTGAGAAAAGGAGAAAGCGTCTATGAAACTTCTTGTGCTTGACGGCAACAGCATCGTCAACCGCGCCTTTTACGGTATCAAGGTGCTTACCACAAAGGATGGCCGCCCCACCAACGCCATTGTCGGCTTTATGAACATCCTTCTGCACCTCGAAGCTCAGGCACAGCCCGACGAGATCGCCGTCGCGTTCGACCTGAAAGCCCCCACCTTCCGCCATAAGATGTACGACGGCTACAAAGCCCAGCGGAAAGGCATGCCCGAAGAACTGGCCGTGCAGCTCCCCGTCCTGAAAGAACTGCTGGCCGCGCTGGGCTACAAAATGGTGACGTGCGAGGGGTACGAGGCCGATGACATCCTCGGTACGCTGAGCGCCGCATGCGCCGCACGGGGCGATGTCTGCGCGCTCGCCACCGGCGACCGCGACAGCCTTCAGCTCATCGACGGCACCACCCACGTCCTTCTGGCGGGCACCAGTATGGGCCGCAGCGTCACCACAGAAATGGACGAACAGGCTGTGCGCGACAAATACGGCGTCGCGCCGCGCCAGCTCATCGACGTGAAAAGCCTGATGGGCGATTCCTCGGACAACATTCCCGGCGTCGCGGGCATCGGCGAAAAAACGGCCCTTTCCCTGATCCAGACCTTCGGCTCCCTTTCCGATGTCTACGCCCATATCGATGACGCGCGCATCAAAAAAAGCGTGCGTGAAAAGCTCCTGCGCGGCAAAGACCAGGCCGAGATGAGCCGCACGCTCGGCGAGATTGTGCGCAGCGCCCCCGTGGACACCGCCCCCGGCGCTTACCGCAAGGCAGCCCCCGACGCGCCCGCCGCCGCGCGCATCCTGCGCGGCCTGGAAATGTACGCGCTGCTGGAAAAGCTCTCCCTGGACAGCGCGCCCGCGCAGCTCGACCTTTTCTCGGCGCAGGAGCCGCCCGCCGTTTCCACCGAGGCCGTACCCCTTGCCACGCTGCTCACGGGCGACGTGTACATCTGCGCGGCGGAAAATCATATGCTGATAGTACAAGATTTAGCAGTTTATACTTCTGGTATTGACGATCCCGCTTTTCTCGACCTGCTGTGCAGCCCAGACGCGCGCAAGTGCTGTTTTGACGCAAAGCCGCTGTACCGCGCCTGCCTGGCGGCGGGGCGCGCGGCGGAGGGCATTGTCTTTGACGCAAAACTGGCCGCATATCTGCTGAACCCCTCGGCCAACGATTACACCGTGGCACGCCTGGCGATGGAATACGGCGTCGCGCCCGCGTTCACCTGCGCCGAAAACGAGGCGGGCGTGCTGACAGGGCTGTGTGAAATCCTGCGCGCCCGTTGCGACGAGGCCGGGATGGGAAAGCTGTTGGATGAAATAGAACTGCCGCTTTGCGAAGTATTGGCGGAAATGGAACACATCGGCATCTTAGTGGACCGCGCGGGCATTGAGGCGTTTGGCACGGAGCTGGGGAAAGCCGTGGAGGGCGAGCTGAAAGCGATCTATGAGGGCGTGGGGTATACGTTCAATGTCAACAGCCCCAAACAGTTGGGAAAAGCGCTGTTTGAGGATTTGGGGCTGCCGACACGCAAAAAGACCAAAAGCGGCTATTCCACAAACGCGGAAACGCTGGAAAGTCTTCGGAACTATTCGCCCGTCGTCGAACACATTTTACAGTACCGCATGTACCAGAAACTGCTTTCCACCTATGTGGAGGGGCTGTTGAAGGTGATTGGGCCGGACGGGCGCGTCCATTCTACGTTTATCCAGACGGAAACGCGCACAGGGCGCATTTCATCCGCCGAACCGAACCTGCAAAATATCCCGGTGCGCACAGAATTGGGCAGCCGGTTCCGCAAATATTTCCTCGCGCCGGAAGGGTGTGTGCTGCTGGACGCCGACTACAGTCAAATCGAACTGCGCCTGTTAGCACATATCTCCGGTGACGAGGCCATGCGCGAAGCGTTCTGCACGGGGGCGGATATCCACCGCAGCACTGCCGCCAAGATGTATGGCCTGCCCCCTGAGCAGGTGACGCCCGCCCTGCGTTCCTCGGCAAAGGCGGTCAATTTCGGCATTGTGTACGGGATCGGCGCGTTCAGCCTGTCAAAAGATTTGGGCGTCAGCGTCAAGGAGGCCGACGCGTTCATCCGCAATTATTTTGCCAATTTCCCGCGCGTCAAACAGTATTTGGATGAAACGGTGGCGCACGGCCACGAAAACGGCTTTGTGACTACCATGTATGGCCGCCGCCGCATGCTGCCGGAGATTTCCAGCAGCAATTACAACGTGCGCAGTCTGGGCGAGCGTATGGCGATGAACACACCCATCCAGGGCACAGCGGCAGATATCATCAAGCTGGCGATGGTGCGCGTGGCACGGCGTCTGAAGGCGGAAGGGCTGAAGGCGCGGCTGATTTTGCAGGTGCATGACGAACTGATTGTCGAAGCCCCCGCCGAAGAAGCACAACGCGCCGGGGAGATATTGGGCGAGGAGATGCGCGGCGCGGCGTCTCTGACTGTGCCGCTGACGGCGGATGTACACAGCGGAGGGAACTGGTATGACGCAAAGGGTTAATGACCGCCCATATTTTCCCCCGTCTGGCGCTCCATGTACCTCCCCGCTTGACCGTTCGTGCATCTCGGTGCCTGACTGTTCGTATATTCCCCAGACTGAGTGTCCAGGTATCTCCCCGCCCGAAGGGCGGGGAGATACCCAAAAAACCTTGGAGATGGACATACTCGGCGGCAGTCACAGCGCGCGCCCTCTGCGCTGCCGGGCTATGACGGCGGCGGACGTACCCGCCTGCGCGTCTCTGGCGGCGGGCGACCCGGAATGCTGGAGTGCGGCGGCATTGGCCGAGGAACTGAATCAGCCCGCCGCGCGCCTGTTTGTCGCGGAACAAGGCGGCAAGGTGATTTCCTTTACGGCGTTCCAGCTTGTACTGGATGAGGCAAGCCTGTTGGCCGTACACACCGCGCCTGCCTGCCGACGACAGGGCGCGGCGGGCGCGCTTTTGCGGTCCGCGTTGGAAGCGCTGACAGATGAGGGCGCGCGCACCGTGTTTTTGGAAGTGCGCGCGGGGAACACAGCGGCGCTTGCCCTCTATCACCGGTTAGGGTTCGTGCGTGCGGGCCTGCGGCGGAGGTTTTACCGTGACCCGGCGGACGACGCTGTGGTGATGCGCAAAGATCTTTCCCTGTCCTCAAATGAAATTTGAGGGCGACCAAAAGTTTCGTCCACCTTTTTCACTGCGCCCGCAGGCGCGTCCGGCGAGCGACCGCCGCGTAGCGGCGGCTCTTAGCAAGTCGGAAAGGTGGCAGGAGTCCAGAGGACGGCGCCCTCTGGCGGGATGCAGGGGGCAGCGCCCCCTGCGGTAGCTGCGGCTGTTGTATAAATGTGGGGAGGAAACGGGTAGATGAATATATTGGGCATTGAATCGAGCTGCGACGACACCTGCGCCGCTGTGGTGCGGGACGGAAAGGTGCTGCTTTCCAACTGCGTTGCATCCAGTGCCGCCGAGCAGGATCTGTATGGTGGTGTAGTGCCGGAGATTGCCAGCCGACGCCATATCGAGCATATTTCGCAGGTGACGCGCGCCGCGCTGGACGGGGCGGGGCTTTCGCTGGCGGAAATAGACGCGGTGGCCGTCACGTTTGCTCCGGGGCTGATCGGCGCGGTGCTGGTGGGCGTGAATTTCGCAAAAGGGCTGGCTTTTTCCGCCCAAAAGCCGCTTGTCGGCGTACATCACCTGCGGGGGCATATCGCTGCGCTGTATCTCACGCACCCGGACCTTGCCCCGCCTTTCCTGTGCCTTGTAGCCAGCGGCGGACACAGCCACATCGTACAGGTGGAGGATTTTACACAGTTCCGTGTACTGGGCCGCACCGTCGACGATGCCGCGGGCGAGGCGTTTGACAAAGTAGCGCGCACCCTTGGCCTCGGCTATCCGGGCGGCCCGGCGGTGAGCGCGGCGGCCAAGCAGGGCGACCCGCGCGCCTACGCATTGCCCACGCCGCATGTGGAGGGGAAATACAACGTCAGTTTTTCCGGCCTGAAAACGGCGGTGCTGAACCTCGTCAACCGGGCGCGCATGAAAGGGGAAACCGTCAGCGTGCCCGACATGGCCGCGAGCTTTGAGTTCCGCATTACGGACATCTTAGCCGAAAAGCTCCTCGCCGCCGCGCGCGACACCGGGGCAAAAAAAATCTGCGTCGCGGGGGGCGTGGCGGCAAACCGCGTCCTGCGCGAAACGCTGACAACAGGCGCAAAGCACCTCGGTGCGCGGTTGTATTTGCCAGACCTTTCCCTGTGCGGCGACAACGGCGCAATGATCGCGGCCCAGGGCTATTACGAGTACCAGGCCGGGCACACCGCCGGGCTTTCCCTCAACGGGTACGCGACACTGGACATCGACGACCCATCGCTAAGCTGACGCCCCGGCCTGCCAGAGGGCGCCGCCCTCTGGACTCCCGCCGGGCGCTGCCCGGACCCTCTAGAGGAACATAGTCCCTTTGACACATTACATGCTAACCCGCACAGATAGCTGAAAAGTCAGATGCTGTGCGGGTTTTGCGCTTCCTGTTGCTGTATGTAGTTGCACTTGAAAGCACATGAAATGGCACAGTAAAACGCCCCGTGCGTGGGGTGTTCGCTCCATCCCGGCAGTTGGACAATCTGCTTTTGCACCCCGCCCACAGAGACGGTCCAGCTCATGATGCGGGCGGCGGGCATTGGGGAGAGCGCCGGTATTTTCTATCCGTTTCTCTGGATGGCGGCCCTTACGTTGTATGTGCTTTTTCTCTTATACCTGCCGGTACTGTCCCAACTGGCGGTACGGTTTCAAAATATTTTGCGCGGACAGCGCGCATGGATTTTGTGGGGTTCCCTGTTTGCATTGGCATTTGTACTGCCCATTCTGTTGGAGGCGCTCCCGCCCTGGCTCGTACCAGCACGATGGAGCGACTTTTCGTACTGGCAAGCCCTCCCGCGGGCTTTGCGGACAGCCATTGCGCAGCTGTTTTCCCTGTCGCCGTCGGTGAAAGATGTTCTTGCCAAACAATGGATCGTACAGGCGTTTGTAAGCGCTTCTGGCGCTGTGCTGGCCGCGTATTGGCTGAAAGCTCCTCAGTTATGCGGCAGTTTGGACAGGTAGCGGTAGATTGTCGCTTCGGAACAGGAAAGCGCCTGTGCGACTTCGGGCACAGCGCCTTTGATGAGGAAAACGCCTTTTTCCTGCAATGTATGGATCACCGTCATCCGTTCCTCCTGTTTCAGCCGCGCGGGGCTGATGCCCGCGAAGCGTTCGGCCAGGATGGAAGAAACAAGGTCGCCCACGTCCATAAAACTTTCGGAAAAGTGTTTTGGCGCGGGTGCGGTGTCAGCGGCCTGCACGGTGAGCAGATCGGAAAAGCCGCCCAGGCGCAGCAGATCGCCGCACAGTTTCTGATACTGTGTGGCGCTGGAGTTGATGGAAAGCATGCCAATGAGGCGCTCGCCATCCTTAATGAAAAAGTAAGACGATTTCAGCACTTCCCCCTTGCGCGTGCGCCCAAGGAACTCCGATTTATAATCGCAGGTTTTCCACTCGCCGCTCTCCAAAATCTCCCTTGCCACGCGGGTCAGCGGTGCGCCGACGCCCTGCCCGCCCTCCATCGTGCCGTTGGCGATGGCTACTGTGACCGGCGGGGATTGTGTCAGATCAAACAAAACAATCTTGCAGTGCGCCCCCATGACAAGCCCAAGAAAATTCACCAGCTTCTTATAGCTTTCCAGCATACCGACAAAGCCTCCGTTCTTTTCCGCGCTTTCCCCCGCAGCCAAGAGATCCTATAGGATTGGGGAGTGGCCAAAGAGAAGCGTTTTTGTGTTTTTCCCCGCCCGTAGGGCGGGGAAAAACACGGAAATACTTCTGCGGCCTGGACATTTCCTGTATTGTACCACATTTTCCCACGCGCTGCAACCGGCAGGCCGCCCTGTGCAGTGCCCAAAATAGTATGTTTCCCCGCCCATAGGGCGGGGAATATACAAGAATATGGACGTCCGCCTGCTTTTTTGCGGGAAAAGGAGAAAGGGGCGGTATCTTAGAAAAGTGACCCGTAGCCCATCTCATGCAGGTTGCGCACGCTGATGGCGAGGCTGTCGAATGGGTTGCGGCCATAGGTGTTGTCCTGTTCGATGGGATAATAGCGCACGCCGGATTCCGCCGCTGCCGCAAATATCTCATCCCAATCCAAATTGCCTTCCCCGATCTCGCCGAACTCAATACACCCCTGCAAGGAGGCGCGCGTCATGCCCGCGGCTTCGGGAAGCTGGATGCGGTAGTCTTTCAGATGCAGCAGGTCGACGCGCCCCGCCAACTTGCGGATCCATTTGGCCGGGTTCTGCCCGCCGCGCTGTACCCAGTGGGTGTCCAGCTCAAAACCGATATAGCGCGGGTCTGTGTTTTCCGCCAGCAGCTCCAGCCCAAATTTCCTGCCAAAGCGCTGGAATTCATAGTGGTGCGTGTGCAAGTACAGCTTGATGCCGTATTCCGAAAGCCGCCGGCCATATTCATTGATCCCCTCCGCCGCGCGCATGTAGCCATCATAGGAGCTGAAACAGCTTCGCGGCAGCATACCGTTTCGCACATAGTGTGCGTCGAACTGCTGGCAGCGGCGCACGATGCGCTCAAAATCCGTTGCCAGCAGATCGCCCGGCTCGTCCGGCATATAGCGCTCATAGATCACGCCTGGGGCAATGATATGCACATCATAAGCGCGGCAGGCCGCCGCCATTTCCTCGGCGATCTCATCTGTCACAGCTACTTTTGACAGCTCGATATAGCGGATGCCCAGCTCGCGGATCTTGCGGAACGTGTCGTCGACGCCGTATATTTTCTTGTCGGCGATCTCGTCGATCTGGATCAGCCCTTTTGCGCCAAAGCTCGTCACTTCCCGCAGCGTCATCAGCTGCAATGCGATTTTTCCTTCATTCATGCCCGCCCCTCCTGTTCCTGTGTGATCTTCTGCTGCAGCAATTCAAAGAAAACGTCCTCGTCAAATGGGATATCGACCGGCCCGCCCGTCCAGCTCGACAGGTGCATGGCGTTGGAGAGCGTAAGCCCCAACACACCATCCTGCCCTGGGGCAATGAGCGGCGCGCCGCTGCGGATGGCCTGTGTAAAGTTTTTCAATACCGCCTGATGCTGGTCCCCCCATTGATCGGGGATATCCAGTACTGTTTCGTCGTACAGCTTTTCCCCGGTACCTGTGCCGCGCACAAGTGCCCGCACGTCGTCAAAGGTGAGCGTGGCGTTCAGCGATTCTTCCGGACGGCGCAGGATACGGATGGACGCCCGGCGGCTGTCCTCAATGACAATCTTGCCCTTGTTCCCGAAAATTTCCAGCCTGTCGGTGCCCAGGATATCGTGCGTGCAGGTTACAAACACACCCGTCGCGCCGTTCGGATAGGTGAATGTCGCCACCACGTCGTCTTCCACCGTGATCTTCCGGTGCGAGCCGTATTGTAACTGGGCATTTACGCGGCAGGGCATGCCACAGATCCACTGCAAAAGGTCGATCTGGTGCGGCGCCTGGTTCGCCAGCACGCCGCCGCCCTCCCCGGCCCAGGTGGCGCGCCACGCGCTCTGTTCATAGTATTTCTGCGGGCGGTACCAACTGGTGATGATCCAGTTCACATGGCGCAGTTCGCCGACCGCACCAGAGGATACTACTTCTTTGATCTTCTGGTACAGCGGGTTCATGCGCTGGTTGAACATCATGCCAAAGACAAGCTCCGGGTGCGCCGCGGCCGCGGCGTTCATCTCATGCACCTTGCGCGTATAGACGCCCGCGGGCTTTTCCACAAGCGTGTGCAGCCCCGCCGAGAGCGCCTCAATGGCGATTACCGGATGCAGATAGTGCGGCGTGGCAATCAGTACGGCATCCACCGTCCCGCTGGCCAAAAGTGCTTTGTAGTCGGTATAGGCGGCGAGGTCCGCGCCGAAGCGTTCCTGTGCCCAGGCGAGGCGCGCGGGGTCGATGTCGCACACGGCGGCAAGGCGCGCGCCAGGGATATTGCCCTCGTGCAGCCAACCGGCGTGGTTGCCGCCCATGAACCCGGTGCCGATGATGCCAAAACGTACTGTTTCCATAAGTAGGTCCCTCCGTTCCTGTTGAGGCTTGCGTTTTCCGCTGCACGGGGGCTGGGCAGGCGCTGTCCCGCACGGCGTGTCCCGAACCGCGCCGGCTGACAGGCCGCCAGGGGTGCGGCGGCGTGTTTTCGCAGGGCAATAATTTTTTATTATGATGCAATTAAATTATAAATCACTTGTATACAAGTTGTCAAACAAAAAATGCCCTCTGCCATATTTTTGGAGGGTTTGTGCGAAAAGGGATCAAAAAATTGGAGGGTGTGACAAAAGCGGGATGGGGCCAAAAGGGGCCTGTGTGCCCCTTCACGCCTGCCCTGCGTTCTAGATCGGAAGAGCACACGTCTGAACTCCAGTCACGCACGGACATCTC
>CANCXY010000142.1 GCA_947381875.1 uncultured Clostridia bacterium
TTGACCACCTTTCACTTCTGAAATCGCCTTTCTTTTGTTTGAGCGTTTTTAAGTGCTTTTACTATATTATGCCTTTGTCAATATGCGAAGGCATATCAGGAAATATTCCTTTCATCCAGACGTTCAAAATGCACTTGTTCTTCGTTTATCGCAATCGCTATATTTTCGATGGTATGGGCGGCTGCAATTTTTTTCAGCTCTTTTACTATATTGTTTTCGTCCATTTTGAGCAGCTTTTCTGTGTCTGTGCCGCTCCAAAATGTTCTTACGGCATTTATCATTCCTTCGATTTGGCGATCGCGTTCCCCTATTGTAACCGTTTCTGTGTCTGAAATGTTGTAAGAGAACTGGTAATACAGGCTGCATCTGGCCTTATCCCGACTGCCATTGGTAATTTTTTCTGGAAGATATTCACCAAAATACGGGCTTGCCTGCTCTGTCCCGGTATAGATACTTTGAATTTGTTTCCCGTTTTCCATGCCGGATAAAAATGCTGTTACTTTTATAAAAGAACGCTCCTCCGCCGTCAAGTTGACAGAAAAATCGTCCCATTTTATATCTTCGTCAATCCTTTCCATCCTTTCGCGGTCTGTATTTGCCCACGCCAACAGGGAACCGTTAAACTCCGCAACCTGTGTGTTTTCTTTATCCGCCTCCTGGGCAAAATCTTGAAAATAGGCGTAATCAATGGAGATTCCAATTTTACCTGTTTGCAGCTGTTTGATGAGGTTGCCGATTCCTCTCTGAATATCATCCCCCTTAAAAGCTATATCCTGCATAGCCTTTATTACATTTACTCGCATGTCGTTGTATTCCCGGATGGTAAGAGCGTCCGTGTCTAAAATGGTTAAGGAAAAATTATATTCCAGCCTTGTATTTCCCTCTTGGTAAGAAGACACCCCCTCACCGCTATAATTTTGGGTTTTCCATCCCTCTCCCGCCAGCGGCAACACATAGAACAGGTAAGAGGCGGTTTCGTCAGTATCCCTCTTTTCGTAAAGGGTTTGGCTTTTCCAGAAACGTTCCAATAAATCCCTGTATTCTGCCGAGTCTGTCAGCTTTCCAATACGGCTCCGATATTCTGAAATTGTCATATCTTCGTAACCGTCTAATTGCAAAGCCGCTAATTTTTGGTACTCCTCCTCACAAAAAGAATTGTCTGCTGCTTGTTCCGGCTCTAAATTGCTCCCTTCAAGAAGGAAAATTTCGCAGGATAACGCCATTTTATCTGTGGACAGGCTCTTTGCGGTTTCGGCGGCTTTTTCTGTAAGCATTGCCCGGATATCGCCGCCTTTGATCTCAGATTCACTTAAACCCTCCAGATAATTTTGCATTTTTTCCTTGAACGTTAATAAAGTAGTATCCCGCTCGCCCACCGATAGCTGCCCCGGCGATTTGATGTCATAGTCCACGCACAAAGTGGCGGAACACCAAAACTCGTACCACACATCCCCGTCCTCATCTGGATAAGGGGACGGCCTGCTGCTCTTGACAATCGGTGCGATAAACACAACCTGCTCCCCCCTATGTTCGCAATACAATTCATTGGCCGAGATGGTTATTGTTGTCGTGATAAAATCGTAGTTTTCATCATCCGGCGATATGTTCGATACGTTCACTTCCGCGACAGCCGCAAGCAGCTCGGACAGCTTATCGGGCGTGGGGGCAAGCGTGGTGTTGAAATCGGCGATGCTCTGCTGCAAATAATTTTCAGTTTTGAATGCCGCCAGTTTTTTGTATGCGTCGGAAGGATTCGCGGGTGCGGCGGGGTTTACTGCCCTGCTTATGGGTGCCGCGCTTTGTCCCGTGCCGGACTGCCCGGAAGCGGCGTTTTGCTGCGCAGGCACAAGGTCCTGCCTCACGCATCCCGCCAATATGCCCACAGATAATACGGCGGCAAGAACGACAGATAAACATTTTTTCATAAAGATGCTCCTTTCTGTTATCCCTTTCGGGTACAGCTTCAGGATACTATCTCTGCTTGAAGTGAGTTTGAATTGAATATGTTTTTTATGTGGAGTTACACGCGCTTTCCTGAAACTGCACACGGACGATAACCCCCTGCACAGAATTTTCGATTTTTACCGACGCCCCATGCAGATCAAGAATCGTTTTCACAATATACAACCCTAACCCTATACCGCCTGTCTGGCGATTGCGCGATGGGTCCACCCTGTAAAAGGCCTCAAACAGTTTGGGGATATCCGCGTCTGGAATATGTGCGCCTGTATTCTCTATTGTAAGGCATACTTTTTCCGCATCTTCCCACAGGTTCACAACGATACAGTTTCCCGCTCCCGAATACGCCGCCGCATTCCCCAACAGATTATCCAGTACTTTTTGAAGCTGCTGGCTGTCCCCTAAAATAAAAGCATCCGGGGATATGGCATATTCAACCGTCAAAGCTTTTTGCATAAACAGATCCTCGTAAGCGGCAAGCCGGTCATAGACCAGTTTACTGAGGTTCAGGCGGGATTTTTTACAGGTGTAGCCTGGGGCGTCCAGATGGGATATTGCCAAAAGCTCCTGCACCATTTTTTCTAAGGTATCTGTAACCTCCAAAGACTGCGCCAGGTATGTTTCCCTGTCCTTATAGCGCCCCACCTGATACAGCATCCCCTGTAGCTGCCCCTTGATGATGGTGATGGGCGTTTTTAATTCATGGGACGCCGCCGAAAAGAACTCTGTCCGCTGTCGTTCCAGCTCCCTTTCCCTATCAATATCTGCCTGCAATTTTTCATTCGCCTCCCGCAATTCCGAAAGCGCCGCCGCCAATTTCCGGGAGAGCGTATTCAGGCTGTCCGACAATACACCTATTTCATCCGTGCGCTTTGTGGGGCAAAGGCCGCTGAAATCCATCCCCGCCATCTGCTTTGAAATTTTGCTTACTTTCTGGATGGGGGCCGCCATATACCATGAATAGAAAAGGGCGGACGCTATTGAACTGACAAAAATCACAACACAAAGCGACGGAAACGCCCTTTGCAGCGCCTCCTCCATCTGGGTGTGCTTCGCGATATTTCTTGCCAGCATCAGGGTATACAAAGAATCGGTGTCGGCAAAGGTGATCTGGTAGGATTTCGTTTCTTCTATTTCCTCAAAGTCGGTGATATGCCCGCCTGTGGGCTTATCCATATTCACATTATATACATCCGTTTCCTGTCCGTCGGCCTGAAAAAGATGCAGCGAAAATTCCCCTTCATAGCGCTCCTGGAGATCTTTGTCGATTTCCGCGAGTATAGAATAACCGTTTTCTTTGCATTCTAACGATATAAACTCCGGTATAAAGGAAACCTCCTGTTCATCAATATCTTTCAGGTCGTATTTGTAGAAATTGGGGATAGCCCATGAAAGGAAACTGTATGTGACAAAGCAGCATATCCCCGTCAATGCTGCCGTAATCAAAAAAACTTTAAGGGATAAACGGCTTTTCAGTTTCTTTATCAATCCTGTATCCCACCCCTCTGATCGTTTCAATGTAATCAGCCGCGCCAAGTTTTTTCCGCAGATTTTTGATATGAGTATCTATGATCCGTTCTTCCCCGAAAAACTCATACTTCCAAAGCGTCTGCAACAGGTTTTGCCGCGTTAAAATCCGGCCCTGATGGATCAGCCGTTCCCGGAGTATTTCAAACTCACGGGGCGTCAAATCAAGACCCCCTTCTTTCGTATAGGCCCTGTATGCGCCTAAATCCAATATCAAATCCTTATACTTCATCATTTGCGGCGGTTCCTTCTGCTTTGCGGAACGGCGCAGGACAGCGGCGATCTTCCGCAGCAGCACCGGCATGGAAAACGGTTTTGTAATGTAGTCGTCCGCCTGTAAATCCAGCCCCTTTATCTGGCTTTCCTCGCTGTCCAGTGCCGTCAGCATGATGACAGGAACATCCGATTTCTGCCGGATCACCTCGCAGACAGCGTACCCATCCATTTTCGGGAGCATGATGTCAAGCAGAATCAAATCGAAAGTCTGTTCTGTATACTTTTCAATGGCTTGCACTCCATCGGCGGCGGCTGCAACCGTATATCCGGCTTCCTCTAAAAAGTCATGCAGCAGCGCCTGTATAGAGGGGTCGTCCTCTACAATTAAAATCTTATTCATCCGCGCACCTCCTGCCTATTATTGTAACAGGGAAATTTGAATCTATTGTGTAGATGGCATTTTTCATGCGGCATAAAGGCATAAAAAAGCGGCGTCTTTGCTCTCCCTGTGGTGAGAAAAACACCGCCCCTTATTTTGTTTCCGATAAACAACCTTTACCCTAAGTTTCTCAGCCCCTTTGGATAATGGTTTTTCACCACCCCGCCGCTCTGTTTGCCAAACCCAAGCGGAAACCCGTCCACAAGTACCGCCGTCCAGCCGGGGGCGGCCATCCGCGCCGGAATCGTCTCTCCGCGCAGCCAGGCCGCACAGCGCGCGTCGTCTGGCGTCAAATGTTCGGTGTTTTCACACTCCGCGCCATAGGCCATAAACAACTGGTGTGCAGGCGTGAAACGCCCCTTTTCCGCGCTGCCCACCCATACGCCGTCGCGCACGATACGGAGCGCCTGTGGCAGCGGCAATCCGGCGGGCAGAAACACGTCATCCCCGCGCACGGCAAGGAAACACGCGGCAAGGCCGGGAAAATATTCCCGCAAAAATGCCGTACAGCTTTTCAGCGCCTGTTCCGCGCCGCGCGGGATACGCGCCTTTTTGGCTTTTGAGGCGCTCTCCTGTCTGCCGTTTTCCCCCTGCGGCGCGCCCCTTTTTTGTAAAAGGGCCATAAAATGCCCTTCCCCGCCGTGGCATGGATACACGCGGCGCGTATCCTCCGCCGCAAAGGGGAACGCGCCGCACCGCGCCCGCTCACCCGGCGCGCCCGCCTGCGCCGCAATGGGCAGAAGCGCAAAGTCCGGGTGACGCGCCAAAAACGCGCCGACCTGCCCTTCGTCCTCCTCCGGCGCGAAAGTACAGGTAGAATAGCATAAAATCCCGCCCGGACGCAGCACAGCGGCGGCATCGTCTAAAATCTGCGCGCCCAGCGCGGCGCACCGTGCCACCAGCGCCGCTGAATGCTGGCGCAAAGCCTCCGGCTCCTTGCGGAACATCCCCTCGCCGGAACAGGGCGCGTCCACCAATACTTTATCGAAAAAGCGCGGGAAAGCCGCCGCGATACGATTGCTTGTCTCATTCAGCACCACAGCGTTCCGCACGCCCATACGCTCCAGATTGCCACGCAGGACCGCGGCGCGCGCGGCCTCATATTCATTCGCGACCAGCACGCCTTCCCCCATCAACGCCGCGGCAAGCTGGCTGGATTTCCCGCCCGGCGCGGCGCACAGATCCAACACCCGCTCCCCCGGCTGCACATCCAACAGCGCAGCGGGCATGGCGGCAGACGGCTCCTGCACATAAAAGACGCCCGCATGGTGCCACGCACTGCGCCCAAGACGGCACGCGGGGTCGTCCAAAAGGAAGCTCTGCGCGCAAAAGGGCGAGGGGGACACCGCAAACGGCGGCGTTTCGGCAAAGCGCTCCGCCGTACAGCGCAAGCCGTTGACCGTCACGCCCCGGTACAGCGGCGATGCTGCGGCATAAAGTGTATCGTACCGCGCGCCAAGCAGCGCGCGTTCGCGCGTTTCAAAATATCCGGGCATTCGTCGCTCCTTTTTTTGTTGGGCTGCCGCCCAAACCTGCCCAGAGGCGCTGCCTCTGGACTCCGCCAAAGGGACGCAGTCCCTTTGGAATCCCATCTCGGTATAAAATTCTTTGTATGGTTTTTTGCGGCGCGTTGTATATTCCGCACGGGGGCGGCACATACTATGAGCGTCAAGGGAGGTGAAAACACCATGGAAAACAAGAACCAGACCCAGAATCAGAAGTCTTCTAACAGCAACAAGACCTCGAACCAGCAGAGCAGCAATTCCAAGAACAGCTCTGACAGCACGAACAGCAAGGGCAACAGCCAGTGCAAATAATCGTTCTGTCTTAGCAGCGGAAGCCGCACGCGCTTTATCGGATATCCTTTTTTCTATAGATCAGCCGCGTTAGGCGCTTCCGTACAAAGCCACGGCGCATTTTCAGGGCGCAGGACCATCCGCCTGGAAAATACGCCGCGGTTTTTTATGCGTTTTCTCCAGGCTCTTTTATTCCGTCAGGTGTTCTTCCGGCGCGTTCAGGCTGGGCAGCAGCGCTTCCCATACGGCGTCGAATAATAGCTGCACGCGGTCGAAGTCGTTTTTCAGGTAGAGCCACCCGAACAGCGCTTCCAACGCCGTAGATGCGCGGTATTCGCGCGGGGTGGCGTGTTTGGCTACGGTGGCCTTGCTGGCATTCTTCCCACGGCGCACCATCTCCTGTTCTTCCTCATTCAACAGCGGTTCAATGGCCTCCAACGCCGCGCACTGCGAGCGGGCGCAGACGAAATGCACCGCCGCCGTATGCAGACGCCCCGGCGCAAGGCGCGTGCGCTCCACAAGCCGCGTGCGCACCATCGCCTCTAAAATGCCGTCGCCCACAAAAGCCAACGCCAATGGCGAGCGCTCCCGCAGGTCGATTGCTGTATCTACTTTCCATAACAAGCAGTTTTTCCCTCCTGCCATTTCAAAAAAGGGAAGCCAAACCGCTGAGAGCTTTTCCATATATTTCCCCGCCCGCAGGGCGGGAAAATACACAAAGCGCTTTGGTTTGGGCACTCCCCCATTTTATGAAAAATAACGATTCTCAAAATACATAGTCAAATTCAAATTCGCCAATGCGTATGGTATCGTTTTCCTGCACGCCCATTTCTACCAGACGATCCAGCACGCCGCCGTCCGCAAGCTGGCGCTGGAAATATTGCAGGCTCTCGTAGTCGGCGACATCGGAACCTTCCAGAATGGTTTCCAGCCACGGCGCGTCGACCTGCCATGCGCCGTCGTCGGTGCGCATGACCGAAAAGGCGCGATGGTCCTGAAGTGCTGGGTCGGGGCGCACATATTCCGGCTCATACACCGTAACGGGCGGCAAGCCGCGCAGGCGCTCATATACAAGGCCGGGCAGCGCGTCTATGCCCTGCCGCGTCGCGGCGGAGATGGGTAAAAAGGTCAAGCCTTTTTCCTCTACAAACTGCCGGAAATCGTCGACCTGCTCCTCTGCGGCAATATCGCATTTGTTGCCCAGTACGATCTGCGGGCGCTCGGCAAGCGGCGCGGAGAAGCGGGCAAGTTCCGCGTTGATTTTTTCAAAATCCTCTTTCGGGTCGCGCCCCTCGCAGCCGGAGACATCGACTACATGCAGCAGCAGGCGGCAGCGGTCGACATGGCGCAGGAAGTCGTGCCCCAGGCCGACGCCCTCCGCCGCGCCCTCGATCAATCCTGGGATATCGGCAGCCACAAAGCTGGCCTCCGTCCCCACGCGCACCACGCCCAGCACCGGCGAGAGCGTGGTAAAATGGTAGTTCGCAATCTTCGGCTTCGCGGCGCTGATGGCGGAGATCAGCGTGCTTTTGCCTACATTCGGGAAACCGACCAGCCCGACATCGGCGATCAGTTTCAGTTCCAGACGCACGTCTAATTCCTCGCCCGCCCCGCCGGGTTTGGCGAATTTTGGGATCTGGCGCGTCGGCGTGGCAAAATGGACGTTGCCCCATCCGCCGCGCCCGCCGCGCGCCACGACAACGGGTTCACTGCCGGAAATATCCGCAATCACCAGTCCGCTTTCAGCGTCGCGGATCACCGTGCCGCGCGGCACACGGATCACAAGGTCGGGCGCGTTCTTGCCGCTGGAGCGCCCGGAGCGGCCATCCTCGCCGTTTTGCGCGGCATATTTGCGTTTGTAGCGGAAATCCATCAATGTGGAGAGGTTGGGATCGGCCACAAACACGACGCTGCCGCCGCGCCCGCCGTCGCCGCCGTCCGGCCCGCCCGCCGCCACATATTTTTCGCGGTGGAACGATACGGACCCGTTGCCGCCCTTCCCGGCGGCAAGATGGATGGTTGCGGTGTCAATAAACATAAAGCGCCTCCCGGCTTCAAATAAACATTTTCCTGTAGTATTATTTCCTGTGGAAAGTTGTTTTACCTGTTTCTCCGCCCGAAGATCGGGGAAACAGCAAAATTTTTTCTGCGCCCTGGTACACCCCTTACAAAGAAAGCCGAGCCAACAGGCCCGGCTTTCTTTGTAAAAAGGAGAATTTTTAGATGAATTACTGCCTGATGCTGACCTTTTTGCGGTCGCGCCCTACGCGCTCAAAACAGACCCTGCCGTCGGCGAGGGCGAATAATGTGTCGTCGCTGCCGCGCCCAACGTTCTCACCCGGATGAATATGGGTGCCGCGCTGACGCACCAGAATATTGCCGGCCAAAACAAACTGGCCGTCGCCGCGCTTTACGCCGAGGCGCTTGGACTCGGAATCGCGGCCGTTCTTGGTAGAACCTACACCTTTTTTATGTGCCATGCTTTTCTCCCTCCCTGCTGATTACCCGACGATCTCGGTGATTTCCACTTTCGTATACGGCTGACGGTGGCCCATCCGACGCATGCTGCCCTTTTTGGGGCGGTATGTCAGAATGTTCAGCTTTTTGCCCTTGCCGTTCTTCACGACTTTGGCGGTAACTTTCGCGCCCTCAACAGTCGGATTGCCGAACTTGACGCCGCCTTCTTCGCCCACCGCAAGCACGGTGCTGAAA
>CANCXY010000143.1 GCA_947381875.1 uncultured Clostridia bacterium
GGGCGGGCGTATTTGTTTGGGGGGGGGGGGGGGGTTGGCCTCGGGGGGGCGGCCGGGGGGGGCGGCGCCCGCCCCCCCCCCCCCCCCGCGGGTCCGGGCGGCAGCCCGGCGGGGTCCAGGGGTACGTTTCTTCAGAAAATTTTAGGAATCCTGTTACAATTTGGAGACAAGCGGGTGGTAAAATCGTATATATCATAAAAACCCCAAGGGAAGAAGTGAAAGCCCCATGCAAAACAATTATATGTCTGTTACCTTCGGCGGCGCGGCCGAATATCCCGCGCCCCCTGCCCGACGGGCCGCGCCGCCTCAGACGGCCCCGCAGAGGCGCGGCAGGGTGTCCCCGGCCTACAGCGCCCCACCCCCGCGCCAGACACGCGCCGCCCGCGCCGCTGCCCGCAAACGCAAGCGCCGGGCACACCGGCTGCGCCTGATGCTCCTGCTTTCCCTGGCGATCCTGATCCCGATCACCCTTTCCGCATACCGCCGCCGTCCGAAAGACCCCCGCCTGCCGGACGCGCCCGCCGAGGGTATGTCCGCCGCGCTCATCCCGGAGAGCGGCCCGCCCTACACCATCGCCATCGACGCGGGGCACGGCGGTACGGACGTGGGTGCGCAGGGGTTCCTGAACGAGAGCGCCATGACGGAAACGGCCATCGGGTATCTGGAACAGCTTTTGACACAGGACGAAAACTACACGCCTGTGCGCACACACCCCTACGATACATTCACCGAAAACACTGATCGCGCCGAAACCTCAAACCACGCGGGGGCGGCGCTGCTGCTCTCGGTACATGGGAACTCGAACCCCTACAGCGACAAAACGACGGGCTTTGAATGCTATGCCCAGCCCCCCGGACGCAAATACCACGACGCCTCCCTCTATTTTGCCCATCTGATCGCCCAGCGCATGGGCGAAACAGGCCAGCGCCTGCGTGGCGAGGCGGGTGTGCGTTACATCTACTATGTGGGCGACGACGCCACAGGCTATGAAAAACAGGTGATAGAAGAAAGCGACACCACCATTCGGGAAGAACAGACGTTCGGCATTCTGGAAAAGACCGCCTGCCCGGCAGTCCTCGCCGAACAATGCTTCGTCACCAGCGCCGCCGACATAGAAGCATGGGGTACCGACGCCGGATGCCAGCGCGCCGCACGCCTCTACTATGAGGCCATCTGCGCCTATTTCGGCACACAGCCGTCTGCTTGACGCCTGCCCAAAGGGCGCTGCCCTTTGGAATCCTGCCAGAGGCTCTGCCTCTGGACTCCGCCAAAGGGGGCAAGCCCCCTTTGGAAACCCATCTCGCGCGGCAATTTCATTGCCGCGCACCCAATTTGATATTGTGACGGCAGGGCATATGCACCTTGGCTGCCTATTATTTTATGTTCAGAAAGGGGTCCTTTCTCTATGCGGAAACAAATCAGGGATATCATCAGACGGGCTTTGCCCCTCATTCTGGCGGCGGCACTGCTGGTGGGGTGCGCGACGGAAAGTGCCCCGCCCGGCAGCGCTTCCATCGCCCCGCTGGCGGCCTCGGACAGCCCGTCAGCAAGCACCAGCCAAAGCGTACCCGAAAATTCCAACAGCCCGGAAAGCGCACCGGAACCACCTGCGCCCGCGTTTGTGATGCCCGAAGGGATGCACTGGGCCGTGGAGCCGGCCCTCGAACTGGATAACCTCGCACCCGTGACCCGTTTTCGCGGTGATGGGGCGCAGTATTACAACTCGATCGGCATGATCACCGACGACGGGCTGAGCGAAGCCAGCAAAGACGGCCTGTACGGTCTGCTTGACCATGACGGCAACTGGGTCGCGCCCTGCGAATTTGACTCCATCCTCTGCGGGTTTGAAGGGAAATACGCCCTGGATCAGAACCTGGCAGATGCCCCCGCCCGCTCCTTTATCTTTGATGAAAATCACGCCCTGCGCGAGGTTTCCCCGGATGAAACAAACCCCGACGGATCCGGCGTACTTGTCCGCATCACAGGCACTCACACCAATAACATCCCGTGCTGGGTCGCAAAAGACCAAACGATCGCCCTCTTTAATGATGCCAGTGTCTTTCCGCCCTATTCCTGGGATGAACCGCTGAACTATCCAGTCTGCGCCCTCTATATGGCTGAAACCGAAGGGCGGCAGTACGATACAATCAACGGCAAAAATTATTACGAGTGGATTCCCGACTTTAACGCCCTGCAATGGGTCCTCTACGACGGCAGCGGCTCCGTCACACAGGAGCTGTATGAAAGCATCGGTTGTGTCGCCGAAGGAATCGTCCCCGCGAAAAAAGACGGCAAATACGGCTATTTGGACATAAAGGGTAATATCGTTTTCCCGTTTGAATACGACGGCAGCCTCACATACCTTTCTGACACCGGCGAGGTACAGCACAGCGGCTGCATGAACGCCACCGAAGGGACGGTAGTGCTGTATAAAGACGGCGCGTATGCGCTCTATACCGTCTCCGGCGAGGAGGTCATCCCCTTTGGCGTTTTTGAACAGCTTCTCAGTGTTCATCAAGGGCGGCTCTGGGCGAAAGCGGACGGCAAATGGGGTGTGCTGGAACTGGAACAGGGCGCGTGATGCACCATCCCTTTGCTATCCCATTTACCAAAATATCCCCCTGCCTTTTCCCGCAAAAAGACAGGGGGATATACTTTTTTACGTCACTCCATCCCCAGGATAGCAATACCCACCGCCGCCATCGCGATCACGCCATACTGCGCCTTGCTCAGCTTCTCTTTCAGGAACAGTCGGCTCCACAGCACCGATGCCACACAGTAAGAGGAGATCATCGGCGCAGCCACAATGGCATTGGCCCCGATTGCGTATACATAGGCGAACTGCCCCGCCGTCTCACACAGCGCGGCCACCAGTTTCGGCGTCTCGCGCGGAACCTGAATCTTCTGTTTGCGGATAACCACCACATAGATGAACGCCACGATTCCCATCATCAGGAATGTCAGCTCATAGGCAATGTTCGCCTGTTCTTCCGCAATCACGGTATCTAACAGCAGCGCGTCGGCGAAAGTGCCCAGGCCATCAATCAGGCAGTAGAGGATCGGGAAAAGGATTGCCAACAGACCGCGCGTGTATTTTTTATCGGCCTGCTCGCCGCTCGCCTCGCGCAAAGCGTCGTCCTGCTTCTTTTCGATAAAGGAAAGCGCGAATACGCCGCCGCAGATAAGCGCCACCGCAAAGAGCTGTAAACCCGTCATGCGCTCGTTCAGGAAGAAAAAGCACAACAGCGCGGCCACCGCTCCCGAAGAATTGCAGATGGGTGAGGAGACCGAAAGCTCGATATACCGAAGCCCCGCATAGCCAAGGATCATCGACAAAATGTACATGGCAGAGGCGGGCAAATAAGTGATAATATCCTGCAAATGGAACGGCGTGCCCGTCACAATCATAAACAGCGCGTGCAGGCCCATCACCAATCCCACGGCCATCACCATTTTCCAATGGCTGTAAATATCATCTTGTTTGGAGCCGATTTTGGAAAACAGGTCCGATCCGCTCCAAAATAGGATCGCAATGAGAGAGAGAAAAAACCACATCATAAAACAAAATGCCCCTTTCCGGCAAAAATACATACAGGCGGCAGACACAGGGGCGGCTTGACCTGCCCCTGTCCGCGTACCGCGCCTTTATTGCACAGCCTTATCCAATTCGTCTTTACCGCTTTGATACAGCGCGCTTACCTCCCGATAAAGGCTGTTATAGAAATCCACCGCGGCCTGCCGCCTTTCGAGCGCGATCTCCGCGGCGCGTTTTGTATAAAACTTTCCATATAAATTTTCCAGCTTGTACTTGTATTCCTGAAAAAACGAGGGAGCTTCGTCCCCGTCCCCATCCGATACCGTCCCATCTGTCCGCAGGGAATACAGCGGTTCGCCGACGATGCCTTTATACAGCAGTGTCCGCGCGATACCCACCGCGCCCGCCACGTCCAGCTTGTCCGCGTCAAACAGGATCTTGGCCTCCATGCTCTGGGGCGGGCTTCGCTTCCTGTACCGGTGTGTTTCAATGCAGTGGCGCACCTGCCGGGCGTAATCCTCGGAAAATCCCTGCTGCACTAAGAACTGGTACGCCTTCTCCCCGCCGACCATCGCGTGGCACACGGCGGGATTTTCAAACTGCTCCCTGCGCCCGATGTCATGCAGCAGGCAAGCGGCAATCAGGACATCGAGATCAACAGGCATTTCCGTCTTGGCGATTGCCAGCGCCTGATACAGCACACGGCGGACATGCTCTCTGTCGTGCGCCGTGTCCCCCATGCAAGCGTGCATATAGTTTTCTATCAAAGCATAGGTTTTCCGATCCATCTCGCAAGCCTCCTCCCGGCAGAATAACGACCGCTCTATTGTACCACGCGCGGGCGGCAGTGCGCAAGAGGGGGAGGGCTATGTTTTTGTTTTTTGTGGTGATGGCTATCCTGTACATTACATTGTATCTGCAATGTACGGGATAGATTTTTCAAAGCTATGGTTATCTAATATACGTTCTTCTATCACTTTCAGATAATCAAAGCGATTCCCGATTTTGAGATCAGCGCCTTTGGCTGTCTGGGCGTAATCATGCTTTTTCTGAGCAATAAAATATAGTAAAATAACTTTTGCCGCCCCGCGCGTAGAGTCAGCGCGGGGCGGCATTTTACTTATCCCTATTTTGTTATGAGATCCCGGAACCGGATATGCTGCCCTATTTGCTTACAACAGGCATCCAGATTTCCCATGTATACCCTTTGGCGGTCACATTCCCTGCCGGGAACACCTCCAGATTGGGCGCTGACTCATCCCGGCGATATTGGCTTGCCGGAAACCATTCCGTCATAATCCGGGTATATGCGGCGGGCACATAGTCCGCTCCTGTGGGGGATGTGATGGGGAATACTGCCCATGTAGCGGCGGGGATGGCGATGATGTCCATATTTTCCGGGCATGTCCCTTTGAACTGCGCGCCTATGACGGTTTTTGTCTTCCCCCCTTCTGACTGAAAATCATAGGCCGCCACCTGCCACAAGGGCGCGGTGTAAAAACTGTCCTTTCCCCCGCCGTTCCACAGGCGGGGATCATATGCGTCCATAAATGCGCGCCACAGCGGCGTCAATGTATCGCCCGGCCTGCATTCCGCCTCATCATACCCAGACAAGCCGACGATCTGGAAGCTCTCCTTTTTTTCGATCCTGAAATCCATCGCAGTCACTCCTTGAATTGTTAGTAGAAAAGTGATCGCCGGATAGGTTTTCAAGGGGACGGGCCTCTTTCGGACATCCGAAGGCGTGACGCCGTGCAATTCCTTAAATGCCCTTGTAAACGTTGTCGGAGACTCGTAACCATATTTCAGAGCAATATCCACTATTTTACCGCTCCCATTCTGAAGGTCAAAAACTGCCTGCGACAATCGGCGGCGGCGAATATACTCTGAAATTGACATGCCGGTCATAAAAGAGAAAATCCGCGAAAACTCATAAACAGAACAGCCAGCTATACGCGCAAGTGCTTCATACTGTATCGTCTCCGTCAGATTTTCCTCAATATACTTTACAACGTCATTCATCCCCTTGAGCCAATCCATGCGATCCCTCCTCCCTGAAAATGATTATACGCCTGCGATAGACGGATTTCTCTACATTTCCTGCACAATTTGGATAGGATGGAATGGAAAAAAGCCGGAGGCACTTACAGGCCAATGTTTTCTTCTATCCGCTCATCTACTTTTTTCTTAGCTTTTTCAAGATCCTTGCAGTCATCCAGGAGCATACGAATCATTTTAATGATTTTGTCAAACTGTTTATCTGTCATACTATCAACCATTTTCCTCTCCTCTTATATTCGGCAAGCCGCTCGCCCAGCCCACTCCTTCCGACGTTGTTTGATCTTTTCCTTACCGTCATATTCTTATTGCTTTTCATTATAGCACACATACGCATGCTGCACAACGATAAAAACACACAGGCCGCGGGGATATCGGCAAGCGGGCGGCGGAACCGACATGCTTTGTTTTGGCATATAACAGGAACAGCGCCCCTTCTACAAAGAGGACGCCAGAACGCGCCGCCTCGTCTGCACTTTTGGCTCACTTGCCAGCATCTGCTGGGATTTCATAAGCCTTTTTCTCCAGGTATTCCCAATCTCCATTCCCGACCGATTCATAAGATGTCCAAGCCACCTTGACCCGATCTTCGGATATATAAAATTTGATACGCGTTTCCACCCCGTTACTTGTATCAATATCAGGTTCCGTAACATAGTCAAACGTGTAAATTGTATGTTTCTGCGTCCAATCTGAGGTATCCCGGTAATAGATTTCCGCATTTGTCGCTGGTATCTTTATCAGTCCAAACAGCTTCTCGCTTTCTTCTTTTCCGGGAAGATAGAAATAGCACCGTGTTCCATTTGAGATAATGTAAAGTTCATTTTCTGCCGCATTTTCTTGAAACAGGATTTCGCCATCGCTCAAGTCAATCAAGAGCAACTCGCTTTTTTTCAGCCAGCCTTCCACATAGCCATTGTGGTGCGGGGCCGTCCAATGCTCCGTGCAGACCCAGATTTTACTATCTTCCTGCACGCTCCCGCGCATTGTTTTGCTCCCCACATCTGGATAAATATATAATATTGAGCCATTTTCATCCAAGATATGAATATCATAGTCATGGGTTTTCTTATAATCATCCGCTTCTTCCCACTGAAGATAGTAGGAACTTCCCTCAATGGGGGATTTTCCATCATAGGTATGGCCATCCCTACTATAGCCAGACGGATATATTACTTCATAGTCCGTTGCACCAGCCGTTGGATCGCAGCCCGTCAGCAGCAGGGCAAATATCGCTGCACAGCATAAAGAAATAATATAACGCGCGGTCTTTGCTTTCATATCTATCCCATTCTTTCATGCTGCCTGTTACGCACCACGCCACATACAGTATCACATATAGGCTCCCGCATACCCGGCCTCCGAATCGCAATCACCATATTACCTCCCCTAAACACAGATGCACTGCGGAATCTATCCACAGTGCATCTATCATAAAATATGGAGGTGTCGACCAGATTTGAACTGGTGCATAGAGGTTTTGCAGACCTCTGCCTTACCACTTGGCTACGACACCATATTGATTCGGCGCTGCAAGCGGAAGGGTTTGCAGCGCCGAGTGGAGCGGATTACGAGGCTCGAACTCGCTACCTCCACCTTGGCAAGGTGGCGCTCTACCAGATGAGCTAAATCCGCAGGCGTTTGTTTTGAATCGCTGCCTCAAACGGCGATATTTATTTTACCGTATTTTTTGCCGTTTGTCAAGAGAAAATCCAATTTTTTTCGCGCAAAATCGCATAGAAAATTCAGAGCGCCCAAACTGTGGGGATATTTCCACGTATATCCCTCTCCTCTGCGGGCGGGAATACGCACAAAACTCCTTAAACCGCTTGCCCTGGACGGGCGGGTCTGCTACAATGGAAACACAAACAGTTTTTGTGTTTCCTCCCCCTCTATAGGCGGGGGAACAGATGGTACAGGATCGGAGGGGCCTGCCATGCAGGAATGGATCGTCACACAGACAGACGCGCCGCGCTTAGAGGCGGTGCTGCGGGCGCGCTTTCCACAGCTTCCGGCGGGCGCGCTGTACAAATATGTCCGGGAAAACAAGATCAAGGTGGACGGCAAGCGTCAGCCGCTCTCGGCAAGGCTGGCGGCGGGCAGTGTCGTTCGGGTATATCTGCCCGATGCGCTCCTCTGCCCGCCTGCCGGGCCGTCCTTCCTGGCGGCGCGGGCACAGCTCACTGTCGTATACGAGGACAGCGCCGTTCTGGCTGTGGAAAAGCCCGCCGGCCTGCTGGTGGCGGACGAAAAGGAGGATACGGCCGACACGCTGCTCCACCGCGTATGGCTCTATCTCTATCAAAAGGGGGAATACGCGCTCAACACGACCTTTTCGCCCTGTCTGTGCCATCGACTGGATACAGGCACCTCCGGCCTTGTGCTGATCGCCAAAACCGCCGAGGCGGAACAGGCTCTGCTGACGCTGATTCGGGAACGGGAAATAGAAAAGCAATATTTGTGCGTTACGGTCGGCCATCCGAAACCGCCCGCAGGGGAACTGCGCGGGTATCTGACAAAAGACGCGCAAAACAGCTTTGTGCGCGTAACAGACAAGCCCGCACACGGCGCAAAGCAAATTGTCACACGCTATCGAACGTTGACCGTCAGCGGTCGGCTGGCGCTTTTGGAGGTGACGCTCGTCACGGGGCGCACCCATCAAATACGCGCCCATATGGCGCATATCGGCTGCCCTGTCTTAGGCGACAGCAAGTATGGGGACCAGGCGGTCAACCGCGCTCTGCGGCTGAAATATCAGGCGCTGTGCGCCTATCGCCTGCGCTTCCCATCCCTGCCGCCAGACAGCCCCTGCGCCGCCCTGTCGGGCAAAACGCTGTGCGCCGCGCCGCCGTGGTATGTGGAACAGGTACAAAACGGGATCTTAAAATAACGCGCCCACCTTTTGCCGGGTGCAGCAGTAGGGCGCACACCCCCTTTTGGGAACAAGATAGGGTGCGCAGCAATGAAATTGCTGCGCGTGATGGGTTTCCAAAGGGGGCTTGCC
>CANCXY010000144.1 GCA_947381875.1 uncultured Clostridia bacterium
ACAGGACATCCGCTTCGGCATTGATATCCGCGGCGGCGTGGATGTGACGTTCATGCCCGCCGACGGCTACGACGCCACCGACGAACAGATGGACGCGGCGGAATCCGTGATTCAGCAGCGCCTTGTCAACCTCAACATCACGGACAACGAGGTGTATACGGACTACAATAAAGACCGTATCATCGTGCGCTTCCCGTGGAAGGAGGGCGAGACGGATTTCAACCCCGAAGCCGCCATCCAGGAGATTGGCGCGACCGCCGTGCTGACGTTCCGCGAGGGCAACAGCGTGGACAGCGAGGGCAAACCAACCGGCGTGACGCAGGAGAACATTATCTTGCAGGGCACAGATATCAAGAGCGCGCGGGCCGCTGTCGATATGAACACCGGAAGTTCTACTTACGGCGAGTACTATGTCTCGCTGGAGCTGAACGATTCCGGCAAGCAGAGCTTTGCGGACGCGACCACGCGCCTGGCCGAGACGCGCGGCATCATCTCCATCTGGATGGATGATACAATGATCTCGTATCCGACCGTCAATTCCGCCATCACCGATGGCAGCGCGATGATCACACTGAACGGCAAGGACGACCAGGCGCGCGAACAGGCGATCCGCCTGGCGAACCAGATCAATTCCGGCGCGCTGCCGTTTGCGCTCACCGCCGAGAACTACAGCACCATCAGCCCAAGCCTCGGCGCAAATTCGCTCCAGGCTATGGTGATCGCGGGCGTTATCGCATTTGTCCTTGTGGCGCTGTTTATGATCGCGCTGTACCGCCTGCCCGGTGCGGTGGCGGTCATTGCGCTGCTGGGCCAGACAGCTATGACGCTGGCCTTTGTGTCGGGCTACTTCCCCGTGATGAACAGCTTTACGCTGACACTGCCTGGCATCGCGGGCATTATCCTTGCCATCGGTATGGGCGTGGACGCGAACGTCATTGCCGCCGAGCGCATCAAGGAGGAGCTGCGCGCGGGCAAGAGCCTGGACGGTGCGATCCGCGCGGGCTTTGAACGCGGCCTCACGCCGGTGATCGACGGCAACGTCACCGTCGTGATTGTCGCGGTGATGCTGATGGGCGCCTTCGGCCCCACAGACGGCTTCTTCGCCAAGGTCCTGCGGCCCATCTTCTTTGCCTTTGGCCCCTCGACGGCGGGCACAATCTATTCCTTCGGGTATACGCTGTTAGTGGGTGTGCTGCTCAACTTCGTGTTCGGCGTCATCTGCATGCGCGTGATGGTAAAGAGCATCTCCAAGCTGAAATGCCTGCGCAACCCGGTTTTGTATGGAGGGGTAAAGAATGAAAAAGCAGTATGACATTATTGGAAACCGCAAAAAGTATTTTATCTTCTCCGCCGCGGTGATCGTGTTTATCCTTCTGTTCAGCCTGATCTTCGGCGTGAAAATGGATATCCAGTTCAAGGGCGGCGCAGTACTCACCTATGGCTATGAGGGCGAGCTTGACCTTGCCACTGTGCAGAAGGACGTGCAGGGCCTGCTGGGCAGCGACGTTACGCTGCAAACCGGTACGAGCCTTGCGACAAGCGCCCAGACGCTCACAATCTCGCTGCCGGGCACGCAGACGGTGGAGACAGAGACGGTGGAATCGCTGACGCAGGCCCTCACGGAGAATTATGCCGCGCAGAATTTCCGCCAGCTCTCGCTCAACAACGTCGACCCCATTATCGGCAAGGAGTTCTTTGCCAAGAGCATCGTCGCCGTAGTGGCCGCGTCGCTGCTAATCCTTGTATATATCGCCATCCGGTTCCGCAAGATCGGCGGCTGGCCCGCAGGCTGTATGGCGGTGGCAGCGCTGGTGCATGACTTGATTATTGTATACGGCGTGTTTGTCGTGTTCCGCATCCCGCTCAACGGCAACTTTATCGCCGCGCTGCTGATGATCCTCGGCTACTCCATCAACGATACCGTCGTCATTTATGACCGTGTGCGCGAGAACCGCAAACTGCATGGGAACGCGATGGATTTTGAAACGCTGCTCAACACCAGCATCGACCAGAGCCTGCGCCGCTCCATCAATACCACGATTTCCACGCTGCTGGCGCTGGGCACCGTCGGTATTGTGGCATTGGCGTTCGGGTTGGACACCATTGTCACATTTGCTTTCCCGCTGATGGTCGGTATGGTCTCCGGCGTGTACAGCACAGTGTGTATTGCCGGGCCGCTGTGGGCGGAATGGGAAGCGCGCAAGAAAAAGCCGTCCGGTGCAAAAAAGTAAAAATAATTTGTTACAAAAAACAGAACGAATTTATCAGGAACAGGGAGTACCGCAGGACGTAAAGGTTTGCGGTACTCCCTGTTCTTTTCTTAACAAATCGAAATCCCTTCCCATAAGGTTACAGGCAGGAGGATGGGGCAGAACTATTGCAAAACAAACAGAAGGTTTTAGAAAAACCGGGATTTACGACCGACGGGATGCTGCCGAAATGCCGGCGGAGGGAGAAAGGGAAGATCAAGCTCTACAAAGGCGGCACGGGCAGTGCGCCTGACACAGGAAACGAACAGTATTCGGAATATTATGCGGCCCAGGTCCATAAGCAAGCGAAGAAGCTGCTGGCATAATGGGGCTTTGGGTGAATTGGGGAGGATTGGGTACTCTGCTTCGGCATTTTCTTTTCCGTGATGCTCCATAATACAAAAAGGTATTGTTATTCGCGTTTTCAAATTGACAAATCAAGAAAAATATGCTAACATAACAAAGGTGATAAAGTATGGGGTAAAAAGATTTATCCGAAAAAATCCTTTTCGACTACAATGATGTTTTTGCGGACGTAATAAATGTACTTCTTTTCCAGGGCAAACAGATCATTCAGCCAGAAGAACTGGTAAGCCGCAGCGTACACTCCCAGTATAAAGCAGACGATAATGTGCTGCATGAGGAGGAACGTGATGTCGCAAAGAAATGGGTGGTCGGGGGAATCCAGTTGAGTATCTGCGGGATTGAGAACCAGATGGCGATAGAGAATGGGATGCCGCTGCGGGTCATAGGCTACGACGGGGCGTCCTATCGGGCACAGCTTCTCGACAAAGATATAAAAAGGCTTGTGCCGGTTGTGACAGTAGTCCTGAATTTCAATGACAGGCCTTGGAGCGCGCCCAAAACGCTGAAAAAGGCATTGGAAATCCCTGACGGATGGGAAGAATATGTAAGCGATTATAAAATCAATGTATTTGATATCGCATGGCTTTCCAATGAACAAATAGAAATGTTCCAAAGTGATTTTGGCATTGTGGCGGATTTCTTTGTCCGCAAGCGGAGGGATAAAAACTATGTGCCAAGCCAGAAGGTCATCCAGCATGTAGACGAGGTCCTGAAGCTGTTGTCGGTGATGTCGAAAGACCGCAGGTACGAACAGGCCATTCCAACCAAGAAAGGCGGGGAGAATACGATGTGTGAGATATTGCAGGGCTTTATTGACCGGGGTGTTGAACAGGGCGTTGAACAAGGTATGGAACGAGGCATTGAACAAGGCATTGAACGAGGCGTTTTTGCGCTTATTGATACCCTGAAAGAATTTCGTGTGCCAGACGCGGAGATCCCCACTCGTATTTGCGATAAATTCAACATCGACGAGGCGCCTGCCCAGAAATATATCAGAAAATACCAAGGCTGTTGACAGTGCTTTCCGTTATAGGAACAAATCTGGCCCTTCCATAAAAATAGCTGCCGTTTTCCGCACAGCACGGCAGATGGAAAGAGGTGAACGCGGATGGAATGCGGCATTTCCACCGCCTGCCTGTATCCGCAGGATACGGCGGAATCCCTGCGCGCGGTATGCGCAGCGGGCGTGGGGACAACCGAGATTTTTCTAAATACATTCAGCGAACTGGATCCGGCTTATATTGACCGTCTCAGTGAGATATTGCGCGGCGCACAAACGCGCGTATGCAGCCTGCACCCATTTACATCAGCATTGGAAACGTTTTTCTTCGCGGCGGAGTACCAGGGCAGGCTGGAAGATGGCCTGCGGGTGTACCGGCGGTATTTCGAGGTATGCCGTCTGTTGGGTATCCCGCGCGTGGTGTTCCACGGCGACTTCCTGCAAACGCCGTACCCATTTGAAAAGCACTGCGCGCATTATGTCCTGTTGCGCCAAATGGCACGCTCCTATGGTGTGGAGTTCTGTCAGGAAAACGTTGTGCGCTGCAAATGTGGCAAACCGGAATATATCCGCCGTATGCGGGAATGCACGGGCGGCGATGTATCGTTTGTGCTGGATGTGAAGCAGCAGCGGCGGGCCAAGGTTCCCTTGTGGGAAATAATGGACGCGATGCAGGGAAACATATCACATATCCATCTGAGCGGCGAAACGCCCGAAAACGACTGCGTGACGCCAGATGAAAACAATTTCCCCCTGCGGGCCTTCCTGACCCGCCTTATGCGGGAGGGCTACCGGGGGGATATGGTAATAGAGCTGTACCGGGGCGGCTTTTCCGAGTTGGAGGAGCTGCGTGCCGCCGCCGCGCATATCGGGGCGCTGTATGCGGAACTGAAAAACGGACAGGACGGGGAAGGGGAGAAGCACAGATGAAATGCCCATATTGCGGAGAGAGTGAGTCCAAGGTGATTGATTCCCGTCCGGCGGATGACGGCGAACGCATCCGCCGCCGCCGGGAATGCCTTGCCTGCCAGAAGCGTTTCACGACTTATGAGGCCGTGGAGACTGTGCCGCTGGTCGTCATCAAACGGGACGCCTCCCGGCAGGCATTTGACCGTCAGAAACTGCTCAACGGCATGCTGCGGGCATGCGAAAAACGGCCTGTCCCTTTTGAAATGCTGGATAAAGCCGTAAGCAATATTGAACAGGCCCTGCACAGCGGCTATGAGCGGGAAGTCTCTACCGCGTGCATCGGGGAGCTGGCGATGCAGGAGCTGAAAAATATCGACGAGGTGGCCTATGTGCGCTTCGCCTCCGTCTACCGGCAGTTCAGCGACATCAACACCTTTATGGATGAGCTGAAAGACCTTCTGAACAGGCGCACGGCGGAAGCTGCGCCGTCAGAAGACGCTGAAAAATAGATGCTCCATCGCGCTCACCTGCGCGTCTGCTTTGTCGACTTCGCTGAACAGGTCGCGCTGGGTGTCCTCCTCAGCATACGCGGCCAGGCCGTTCAGGCTTACGCTGACAGCCGCGACGGTATCGCGCCGGAGAAATATTTCCAAAAGGTGCTGGCGGGTGTTGTAATACTCCGCCAGCGCTTTGGCCTGCACGGCGGCGTCCGCATAGCGTTCCTCCACAGCGGCGGCGCGCACCTGTGCAAGCTGTGTGTGGACGCGGCGCGTCGTGTGCAAAACGGCAAAATGGCTTCCGGCGCAAAGGAGCGCGGAGAGGAGCAGGATCGCCCATGCCATACGGATACGGCGCATTTATGCCACCCCCTTACGCGCGGGGCGCTGTTTGGGGATGATGCACACCTCTTTGGCGTCATTGCACAAAAACAGCAGCACATCACGCCGCGCGACGCCCTGGCGGCGGCACTCCTTTTCCACCCAAGCCGCGTCCACCGAGAACAGGCGCATGTTTTCCTCGTTCAGCGCGCCGTCTAACACAAGCGGCAGGGAGGGCATGTGCGCGGCAGGCGGGGAGATATGCAGGCTGTCGTTGGTGGGTGTATCGCGCGCAAATTTCTTCTGGACGCTGATGCTGCCGTTTGTTTCCACCATTGCGAAGGCTACGTCGGAAAGCTCAAAAATATCCTTCCCGTGCAGCGCTTCCATCAGGTCGTCCACCGTAAAGCGCAGGTCAAACAATGTGGCCTGGTCAATCACGCCGTTGCGCACAATAACGCGCGGGTGCCCGGAGACAAGCGCCGCCGCGCGGTGGGAACGCACACAGAGCGCCGAGAGCAGGATCTCCGCCGCGACAATCACAAACACAGGAAGAATGCTGCCCAACAACGGCAGTTCCGGCGATTCGATGGAGATGGACGCTAGGTTGGAGATCAAAATCGTAGAGACAAGCTCGGAGGGCTGAAGCTCTCCGAGTTGTTTTTTGCCCATCATACGCATGGCGGCAATGATCAGCACATAGATGAGCAGTGTGCGGAACAGTAAAATAGACATGGACATCCCCTCTTTGTTTCAGGTAAGAATACAAAGGAATCTTGCCCCGCCTGACTAAATTTATCCCGCTTTTGCCATAATAGGGGCAGGGAGGGATGATCTTGGAGCAACCGCTGTACACCAGCCTTTTGGAAAACAAGATGGCATTGAAAGCCCTGTTCGGCGCCTCGATCGATTTTTACACAAAGGATATCACGCTGCTGGGCCACCCATGCTGTATCTGCATGTTCGAGGGCCTTTCCAGTATTGAGCGCCTGTGGATCATGATGCTGGATATCCTCAGCAAGCCCGAGGTACGCCCCGAAACGCCGGAGGAACTGTATGACTATATCCTGAACCAGACGGCCATCCCGCTGGAGACAAGGAGCGTCGTGTGCGTCGAGGACGCCCGCGCGCAGCTTACGGCGGGCACGAGCATTATCCTAATCGACGGCGTGGCGAAAGGGCTTGTCCTCTCCACACAGAGCATGCAGTACCGCTCTGTGCAGGAGCCGAGCGGCGAGGGGAATCTGCGCGGATCGCACGAGGGGTTCACGGAGCCGCTGCGCGTGAATATCAGCCTTGTCCGCCGCCTGATCCGCACGGATGAGCTGATGGTGGAGACAATGACCGCGGGCGAGCGTACGCAGACGGAAATCGCGCTGCTGTATGACCCAAAGCTGGTGCCCGGTCCTATCCTGACGGCCGTCAAGCGGCGTCTGGAATCGGCCAAGCTGCCATTTGTGTTCGACACGGGGTATCTGGCCTCCTTTGTGCAGAAAAGCCGGTTTTCGTTTTTCCAGTCGGTCGGCTACACCGAGCGCCCCGACACCGCCTGCGCAAAAATTTGTGAAGGGAAAATCGTGATTTTAGCCAACGGAAGCCCATTCGCGATGATCGTACCCTATTTTTTTACCGAAAACTTCCAGAGCATGGATGATTACGCTGAAAAGGCGTATTTTGCCACCTTTATCCGCATATTGAAATATACCTCGTTCCTGATTGCCGTGATGCTGCCGGGCGTGTTTGTCTCCATTGCCAATTTCACGCCCGAACTGTTCCCGCCGGAGCTGCTCTATAAGATCGCATCAGCGGAACTGGCTACACCGCTGCCGCTGTTCCTGGAGGCGCTGTTCGTCAATTTCCTGTTAGAGGTCGTGCGGGAGGCCGGTCTGCGCCTGCCAAAGCCGATCGGCCATTCAGTCAGCCTTGTGGCGGCGCTGATTGTCGGCGACGCGGCTGTCAGCGCGGGGCTGATTGGTACGCCAGTAATCATCGTGACGGCGCTCACAACAATCTGTACCTTTGTCGTGCCCTCGCTCTATGAGCCAATCACGCTGCTGCGCATGCTGTTCATCCTGGCGGGCGGGCTGACCGGCCCCCTGGGCATTGTGGCGCTGTTGTTTGCCATGCTGTTGAGCATGTGCGGTATGAACGCGTTTGGTATCCCGTACACCTCGCCCCTCGCGCCGGGCGGGAGAGGCTTTTTGCGCGACGGCATCGCGCGGCGCAGTTGGCGCACACTGGCGAAGGATGATTTCTCCATTGAAAAGCTGCCGGGCAGCGGGGAGGGGGCTGGCGCATGAACGAACATCCCGCACCCCGCCCCGCGCAACTCAGCGCGATGCTTTTCCTCTGCCTGGCGGTCGATATGGCCGTGCGCCCCTTTACGGGCTGCGGCGCGGCCCCGGCCCAACAGGCCATTGCGGCGGCGGTCCTTGATACAGCCGTTGTGTGCCTGCTGCTGGCCCCTGTCCTGCATGCCCGCCGGAAAGGTATATTCGGTGCGCCGCAGGGGATGACGGCGGCCTCCCGCCTGTTCCTTGGCCTCGCGGCGCTCCTGTTCGCGTTCGCGGGCGCGGGTGCGGCGGCGCGCACCGAACAGTTTTTCCGTTACGTCAGCGACGGCCCCACACCGCGTGTGGTCTTTTATGCGGTATTCCTCGCGGCGGTCTTTTATGCCCTGCACAGCGGCTTAGACAGCCTGGTGCGCGTGATCGGCCTTGCCGTGGCGGTTTTCCTCGCCTCCATGCTGCTGATGCTCCTGTCGAACTTAGGCACCATGCGTCTGTTCCGCCTGGGCACACAGCCGTTTGAGCCGTTGGCGGTGCTTACCGTGGCGGCGCAGGGCTTCACGCTGCCGCCGGAGCTGCTGCTGATCTTTTTGCTTGGAATGCGGGAGGAGGATAACACCTCCTCTGTGCCCGTGCGCCGGACGCTGACGGCGCTGGCCGTATTTTATATCGCGCTCACGTTCTGCACGCAGGCCGTACTTGGCCCCGCCGCTCAGCAGCAGGAGCAGACGGTCCACACGCTTTCCCGTCTGGGCAGCATCTCCGTGTTCCGCCGCCTGGACGCTATGCACATTGCCGCGTGGGTGCTGGCGGAGCTGTGCAAAACGGCGTCCCTGTGCTATGGCGTTCAGTATGCGCTTACGCCCCTGCTGTCGCCCGCGCAGCGCGCCTATGCCAACCGGTACGCTATTGGCCTGCTGACGGCGGCGCTGTGC
>CANCXY010000145.1 GCA_947381875.1 uncultured Clostridia bacterium
GCTCTGCCTCTGGACTCCGCCAAAGGGGGCAAGCCCCCTTTGGAAACCCATCTTGCGCGGCAATTTCATTGCCGCGCGGCAGACGGTACCCAACATGTGCGGAAATCACTTTTTGCGATTTTACGCGGCGGGGATGAATCCTTCCTGCCGATTCTCCCCGCATCCAGCGGAAGGGAAACAGGCAAAATGGATTTCCCTCCCCAAAACCGCTTTTCTGTGGACAACAGCGCGCCGCCGCGCTATAATAGAATCGACGCAGTTGAAAACCGTCTGTCCTCTCCCGCCCGGATGGCGGGAGGACGGAAAACCAACCTGTTTTCAAGTACGGCTGCTATAAAAAATGGCCGCGTCACAGCGGCGAGAATGGAGGATCGCCCTATGCTCATCCTTGAATGCCCCGCGCTGTCCAACGCGGCGGCGGAGCTTGCCAGAACCGGTACGCTCTCCTTCCCCGCCCGGCGGCGGCTGTGGGAAGCCTTTGGCCCCTATGAAGGCCCGCCGGAGGACGCCGCAGTCCCCTGCGCGCTCACGGAACCCATGCGCGGACGCGCCGAGCTGGCCCTCGCCAGCGCAAAAAAGGCCGTGCCGCTTTGGAAAGTCCACGCGCCGGAGGATAAGCGCGTAGATGAAATTTCACGCATGACCACATCCTACCTGCGGGGAAACTGTACCGCCGAGCCGCTCTCCGCCGCAATGGCGGGCAATGCCATCCAGGACTTGATGGCGCTGTGTGAGAACGACCCGCATGACCCCTTCCCCGCCGCCATTTCCGCCTGGAAAGCCATGGTGGTGGCGCTGTACGATGAACCGCTGCTGGACCCGCGCTACGCAGACGCCAAAGACAGCGACCTTACCCCCCGCGACTGGGACGCCGCCCAGAACGCCTGTGCGATCTGGCAGGAGGCCGGCGCGGACGGCGACCCGGCCCTGCGCGCGGTACGTCGGATGAAGTTCTGGGCGTGGTACTTAAACACAGCGGCGCGGCTTTTGGGGCAGGACGGGTTCCGGTTCCCCAAAAAGTCCATCACCGCTTTCCAGGAACGTCATAAGCCGCCCCGGCCCATGCCGGAGGCTGTCACGCTGGAAACGCTTACCGAATATTTAGGGGCGGGTAAATACCTCTACCATGTGCGCACGCCGCCCGGAGCGCACGGGGAACCTGTAACATACAGGATCATCACGGAGGCGGCGGGGGAAAGCGGCGTATGCCCCGTCTGCAAGAAAAAAACGCACCAGTTCCAGGGCGTCATGGCGTTCTGTTATCTGGAATCGCCGTTGCCCGGCTCCAAAACGCCGTTGCGCATCACACAGCAGATGCCGCGTTTCGCCTGCCCCGACCACCCCGGCGAATGGTGTTTCCCGCCCCAGCCCCAGGTGAACCCCAGGCTGGCGCTGAAACGCTATCTTTCTAAACCGGTCCGCACACAGGCGTTGCTGGCCCTGCTTTCGCTGCAGACGGTAAATGCCTGCATCATTTTAGGCGGTTCCGTCATCCTCAACGGCAGCAACAAACTCCTGCGCACGATTGAGCGGGCTGACTTTTCCCCGCACAAGGGCGCTTACTGGCGGGACAAAGAACGGACAGAATATGAAATCGACCTGAAAACCTTCGGCCCGCATGTCTATTTCAACCGTCTGCCCTACGCGGAATTCTGCGCGCGCTGGCCGCAGAGTGTCCAGCAGATGGAGGATGGCTCCATGCTGCTCACGCTGGACAGGATATGGGCGCATTGCTTCCTGGACGCGGCGGGCACGCTGGAACGGGTAGTCCTGCGCAGCCGCTACCATATCTGGATCACCGACGAAGCCATGCACAGTGAAACGCTGCCCAAAGCCCTGCAAACGCATCTGAACCTGACGGCAGAACAGGCGGCGCAAGAAGTGTGCGCCGCCCAGCAGCTAACCAGCCACGAATGGAGCCTGCCATGCCTCTCCGGCCTGGAAAAACAGAACGCTTCCCACCTGCTGTCGCTGCTGAAAAAGAGCGGTATCGAGTGCCGCGCTCTGGCGTAGCTGCCATCCAATAAAAAGTCTGCGCCCATACGCATGTATGGGCGCATATTAAAGTTTCCGTCCACCCTTTTCAAAGGGTGGCAGAGTCCAGAGGCAGAGCCTCTGGCAGGATTCCAAAGGGCGGCGCCCTTTGGGCAGGTCCGGGCGGCAGCCCGGCGGGCGTTACACGCCCACGGCGGCTTTCAGGGCGTCGGCTTTGTCGGTTTTTTCCCAAGCGACGCCGAGGTCTTCGCGGCCCATGTGGCCGTAGGCGGCAAGGGCGCGGTAGATGGGTTTGCGCAGGCCCAATTCCTCAATGATAGCCGCCGGGCGCAGGTCAAATACCTTTGTCACGGCCTGTTCGATGGCTTCTTCGGGCGCTTTGCCAGTGCCGAAGGTGTCGACGCGGACGCTCACGGGTTCGGCCACGCCGATGGCATAAGCAAGCTGCACCTCGCACTTGTCGGCCAGGGATGCGGCGACGATGTTTTTCGCTACCCAGCGCGCGGCGTAGGCGGCGCTGCGGTCCACCTTTGTGGGGTCTTTGCCGCTGAACGCGCCGCCGCCGTGCCGGCCATAGCCGCCGTAGGTGTCGACAATGATCTTGCGTCCTGTCAGGCCGGAATCGCCCTGCGGGCCGCCGACCACGAACCGGCCTGTCGGGTTGACGTAATACTTTGTACCTTCATCCAGCCACTCGGCGGGAATCACGGGCTTTATCACCTGCTCCAAAATGTCTTCGCGCAGGGTCTCCAGCCCTATGTCCTCCGCGTGCTGTGTGGAAATGACTACGGTATCTACGCGCACGGGCTTTTCGCCGTCGTATTCCACTGTCACCTGGCTTTTGCCGTCCGGGCGCAGATAGGGCAGCGTTCCGTCTTTGCGCACTTCGGCCAGACGCTTTGCCAGCTTATGCGCCAAGGAAATGGGCAGCGGCATCAGTTCGGGCGTCTCGCGGCAGGCGAAGCCGAACATCATGCCTTGGTCGCCCGCGCCGCCGGGGTTCACGCCCATCGCGATATCCGGGCTTTGCTCGTCGATGTTGGAAAGTACCGCGCAGGTATTGCCGTCGAAACCATACGAAGCGTCCGTGTAGCCGATGTCGCACACCACACCGCGCACAACCTTTTGCAGGTCCACATAGCTCTTTGTTGTGATCTCCCCCATAATGTGGACAAGGCCGGTGCTGGCCGTCACCTCGCACGCGACGCGGCTGTTCGGGTCCTGCGCCAGCATGGCGTCCAGAATGGCGTCGGAGAGCTGGTCGCACACTTTATCGGGGTGCCCCTCGGTGACTGATTCGGATGTAAACAGTTTTCTTGCCATATACAAAGCTTCCTTTCCGCCTGCAAAAGCGTGAGGGAACAGGGCATAATTCAAGCGTGTATTCCCCCGCTTCGGATATGCCCAAAAAACGCCCCCGGCGCGTACCACCGGGGGCGTTGCATATCTACGCTTATCTTCCGGTGTTACCCGCAGGAATTAGCACCTTGCCTTGCGGCAGGTTGCCGGACTTCACAGGGCCTGTTCCCTCAGTCGCTCTTGATAAGGTGTATTCAATTTAATAGTATTGTACCAAACCGGTAGACGTTTGTCAAGGCGGGAAAATTGATTTTTCAGCAGATTTCGCATTTCCCTCCCCGCTTTGGTGGGGATGGAAACATAAAACAGCCAAAGCGGGTTCCCGTGTTATCAGGCCGTGGCGGAGCTTTTCTCTCCTTTTTCGCCGAACACCACGCGGCTGATGGGCTTATAGACCAAGTACGTAACAACGCTGTTGATGGCCGCTTTTGCCAGATTGAACGGGATGATGGCGGGCACGAGCATCTGCACCACCGTACCCACCGACTGCCCCATGAACAGCGGCGTAAAGATGAGGTTGCACCCGCACATCACAGCCGTCATGGCGAGCGTGCCCAGCGCCAAACCCAAAACCGCCGCCTTGCGCGTGCGGCGGGCGCGGTAAAGATTGCCCGCGATAAGTACAAATGTGCCCGTCGCCAGAAAGTGCATGATAATACCGATCGGCCCGCTGGCCGCGCTGACAGTCAGCCCCTGGATCACGCTGACAGCCGCCGTGAGCGCCAATCCTGCGGCAGGCCCAAAGAGGAACGTGCCAATAAAGATAGGGATATCGGCGGGGTCATATTCGAGGAACGGCGCGGCGGGAACCAGCGGGAAATGGATGAGCGCCACCAGTACGACGGCGAGCGCGGCCAGCACGGCCAGCGTGGTGAGTTTCTGTGTGTTTGACGTGACATTGCGCATAAAAAATGCCCTCCCAAAAATAAAAATGATTTTGCGCCTGTTTTGGGAAGCGCGCCGCCCCATGCCGCAAAAAAGCCCTTCCGCGCAAACAGCACAGAAGGGCGAAACAGCAAAACGACGCCGTTTCTTTCATCCGGACTTTCCCCGCCGCGCACGCGGCAGGCATACCGTCGGCCCCGGATTCACACCGGGTCAGCGCCGCGCGTCTGCGCGGCGGTCGCGGGCTTTGCAGGGTTCCCCCCTGCTCACCGCCGGTGGGGTCTTTCACCCCGCCCTGAAACAAGCTTTCGTTTATTATACACCCTGTCCCTCCGTTTTGCAACCCCTTTTTTGTTGGGCTGCCGCCCAAACCTGCCCAAAGGGCGCTGCCCTTTGGAATCCTGCCAGAGGCGCTGCCTCTGGACTCCGCCAAAGGGGGCAAGCCCCCTTTGGAAACCCATCTTGCCGGGCAATTTCATTGTTGCGCCCCCTTTTTTGAAAAATTTTAGAAAAAGTTCTGTTTCCCTCTTGCACATCCTGAAAAGAATATGGTATAATAATAGCATCGATTCCAGAAGAAATTCACTGTTCTCACCCAAGGCAAAGCCCCGGAGAGAGGCCACTCTCCGGGGCTTTTTTCGCCTGTAGGCTTACTGCCCGTCATTTCCGTGCCGGTCAAGCCATTTGCAAACATAGTAGGCCACTATGTTTACTAAAACTGACACGATGACTTCCAGAAGAAAATTCACCAATCTCCCCCCTTTCCGCGCTTGGGTATAGGGTGGGCAGCATCCTTATTATACTATTTTTCGACACCATCTGCAAGCGCCGCAAAAAATTATCTGAGCGTCCTGCTGGGCTGGCCAAAGGAGGCAAACCAATGGCAAAATATATTTATCCTGCGATTTTTGCGAAAGAGGGCGCATTTTACACAGTGCGCTTCCCGGATTTTGAAAGCTGCTATACCCAGGGCGACAGTGTTCAGGACGCATATGAAATGGCTTCTGATGTGTTGTGTTTGACACTGTATAATTTAGAAGAAGAAAAAGCAGCTATTCCTGCAGCATCGGAAATATCCGCGCTTCAGGCGGAAAATAATGAATTTATTTCCCTTGTCGCATGTAATACGTTGGAATATCGGCAATATTACGACGCAAGGGCCGTTAAAAAAACTTTAACGATCCCCGCCTGGTTAAATACCATGTCAGAACGTGAAGGGATAAATTTTTCAGCGGTTTTGCAAGCGGCCTTAAAACGGGAATTACAAATAACAGAGCGATAAACATTCGGGAGGTGTTCTCTTGCCAGAAACCACAGACGTTATCGACGCCGCCACAAGCGTGATGAGCATCCCTATCCAATATCTGGTCTGCGCGGCATGGTTCGCGGGCTTCTTCCTCGCCAGCCGGCTGTTCAAGCACTGGATCGGCCCGCGGCTCGCCCGCGCCGCAAAGCATCTGGAACGGCCCTATGTCTCGGCGATCCTACAGGGCTACCTGCGCCCCTGCGCGGCGTTGATCGCCCTCGCCGGGCTGTATATCGGCGTGCGCCTGCTGCCGTTTGAGTTCCTCTCTACGCCTGAATGGCGCGGCGCGCTCTTACATCTGGTACGCGTCTGCCTCATCCTCCTCGGCGCGTGGGGCGCGCTGAATACATTCGCTTTCGTGCCCCGCACCATCGCCGACCCCGAAAGCCCCGTCACCCACACCCTCGGCGCGACGGCGTCCCGCTTTTTGGAGCGCGTGTGCAAGGCCCTTATCGGTTTTTTCGCCGTGGTACTCATCATCAATGAGCTGGGGTTCAACGTCACCAGCCTGATCACCGGCCTGGGCCTGGGCGGCCTCACCTTCGCCCTCGCCGCGCAGGATACGGCGGGCAATCTGTTTGGCGGGCTGGTGATTTTGTTTGAAAAGCCGTTCGGCATCGGCGACTGGATCAGCACCCCCACCGTAGAAGGCACCGTGGAGGATATGACCTTCCGCAGCACCAAGATCCGCACACTGGGCAACGCCCCCACCCTTGTACCCAATTCCAAAATATGCGCCGAACCCATCACCAACTGGTCGCGGCTGAACATGCGCCTGGCAAATTTCACACTTTCCCTGACCTATTCCACCCCCCGCAGCGTTCTCACCGCCGTGACGCAGGATATCCGCGCCATGCTGGCCGCGCACCCCGATGTCCTCTCCGATACCGTCCAGGTGCGCCTGCTTGATTTCTCCGAAAACAGCCTGGATATCTTCATATTCTTCTATGTGAACACGACCAGCATTGTCGATTACCGCGTCATCCGCGAGGATATCAACCTGCGCATTTTAGCCATTATGGAGCAGCACAGCGCGCACTTCGCGCTCCCCTCTCGCACCGTCTATTTCTCTGACACCCCACCCCGGCCATAATAGTTCCCTATGTGCCCTCGGCGTGGGCCATAAAAAACCCGCGAAAGCCCCTGCGCATAAGGGCCTTTCGCGGGTTTTGTTTCCTTCCCCGGAGAGCGCCGCGGGAAGAGCAGATCGCGGCCTCCCCCGACGGGAAAGATTACTGGTACTCAAAAAAGGCGATGGTGCCGTTGACGGTAACGCCGTCCCCTTCCTGCCCGAAGGAAATGTTCACGGTGTCTATCATGCAGCGGTAGGCGCTGTTTTTCAGGCTTTGCAGGATGGCCTTCGCCTCCTCATAGGTGCCGCTTACAAAGGAAAGCGCAATGTCCCGCCGGACAATATCCCCGCCCTCCGCGTCCACCGTGCTGAAAGACAGGCTGTAGTCGTTCGCGGCGGAAAGGATGGTGTGCAGCTCCATCATCACGGGCTGTATATTGTCATAGCGCGCCAGCCCTATTGGGTCGGGGTCGTTCTCAAAAATCGTTTCCAACTCCTGCTCCATGCGGCGTTTCTCCTCCATTCGGAGCTGGGCGGCTGAAACCTGCTCCTGATATTGTGCGGTCTCCTCTATGGCGGCGTCGCGCCGCTGCGTCATGGGCGTATAAAACAGCATAATATACCCGCTGGCAAGCGCCAGCACCGCCAAAACGCCCAGAAGCATCCATTCGCGCGCGGTCAGTTTCCGTCTCATTCCGCCGCCTCCTCTGCCGGGTTTTTCAGCTCGATCAGCACATGCGTCTGCACCACGGCCCCTTCCCCCTCTGTTGTGGACGCCGTGTTCACCGTGGTGCCCGCCACCAGCGGCGACGCCTCCAGTGTCTTTACAATCTCCGCCGTCTGCGCCAGCGTCACACCTGAAAATTGCATCTGCACAAAGCCGCCCTGGATGGAGATATTTTCCACATTCGCCACGGCGGCGACGGCGCTGTCCAGCAGAGCCAGCACCTCCATGCGGTCCACGGTGGCGCGCTCGTCCGGCGTGGCGGCGTAGCGGCTGTAGCGCTCCTGCACCGCGTCATAATCGGCCATCTCCGACAATACGGCGGCAAGCTGCTCCTGCGCGGCGGTGCGCTGTTCCTCGGCTGTGCGCGTCTCCTGCCATAAATCATATACAAGCACCTTGGAAAGCCCTAACAGCACCGTAAGCGCAAACAGGATATACAGCGCGGCGGTGGCGGGCTTTGTGGTGCGGTCCGGCTTATAGAAAAGGTTCATCGTGTGCTTGGTGGGAATGCCCGCGTTCTTCATTTCGCCTTCCCTCCCATCGCCGCCCCGGCGGCAAATACGCCCGGCGCCGCCGCTTCCCCCGCGCCCGGCAGCAGCGAGGCCGCGTCGAGCAGCGGCATGTCCACTGTGTTTTCAATGGCCGTGCGCAAAGGCGCGAGCGCCGCGCCCCCGCCCACCAGATAAATGCCCTGCAACTGGTTGGCGCGGTAGGTGAACTGGTAAAAATTGATGACCTTCAAAATCTCCACGGCGATGCGGTCGCACAAATCGGTTATGGCGGGCGCGGCAAGGATATTCTGATAATTGCTCATCTTATAAGTGGCCGCTAAAAACGGGTCGACGCCCAGTTCCTGCGCCGCCGCCGCGTCGATATTGCGCCCGCCGAAAGCGATCTGGCGGGTGGCCTGTACGCGGTCGCGCAGAACGGCGATGATGCGCGTGTACTGGTGGCCCAGGTCGATGAAAAAGAATTCTTCCTCCCCCTTCTGCGCCCCGGCAAGCTGGATGAGCGCCATTTCCTGCGGGAGGATGGTTTTCAGCCGGATGCCCGCGCGGGAGAACATGCGCGCGTATTCCGCCAGCGTCTGTTTGGCAGCAGCGGCGGCCATCATGGGGATGCCCGGCTGCGCGCTCTCCTCTTGCCCTTCCTCCTCCTCGGCGGATGCCTCGCATACGGCGTAATCGCAGAAGTA
>CANCXY010000146.1 GCA_947381875.1 uncultured Clostridia bacterium
CCCCACGTCTCGCAACACTCTTTCCCTACACGACGCTCTTCCGATCTATGAGGACAACACCCTGCTGGGCGCGATCGACCTGAAAGACCTGATTATCGCCCGCGAGACGACGCCGCTCTCCGCCATCACCATGACATCCTACCCCTATGTCTACGCCAATGAGCTGATCGAGGACTGCATCGAGCGTCTGAAAGACTATTCGGAAGATTCCATCCCCGTCCTGGACGCGGAAAACCGCCTGACCGGCGTATTGACAAGCCAGGACCTGACACAGCTTGTGGATGATGAACTGGGCGAGGACTACGCCCGTCTGGCGGGCCTGACCGCCGAGGAGGATTTGAACGAACCGCTGAAAAAGAGCATCGCCAAACGCCTGCCCTGGCTGATTGTCCTGCTGGGCCTGGGGATGCTTGTCTCCGGCGTGGTGGGCGCGTTTGAAACGGTGGTGGCGAGCCTGACGGTGATCGTCAGTTTCCAGTCGCTGATTCTGGATATGGCGGGCAACGCGGGCACGCAGTCGCTGGCTATCACCATCCGCGTGCTGATGGACGAGCAGCTCACGGCCCGCCAGAAGCTGGCCTTAGTGGGCAAAGAAGCGCGCGTGGGGCTGTGCAACGGCCTTTTGCTGGGCGCGCTCTCGTTCGGCCTGGTGGGGCTGTTCCTGTTGTGGTTCAAGCAGCAGCCCCCGGCGCTGGCCTTCGGCGTCTCCGCCTGCACTGGCGTAGCGCTGATGCTTTCCATGCTCTTTTCCAGCGTCTGCGGCACGGCCATCCCCCTGCTGTTCAAACGCCTGGGCATCGACCCCGCCGTCGCGTCCGGGCCGCTGATCACCACCGTCAACGACCTGATCGCCGTCGTCACCTACTACGGCCTTGCCTGGCTGCTGCTTCTGCGGGTGGTGGGCGCGTAGCATGCCGGGCGCTGCCCGGACCCGCCAGAGGCCCTGCCTCTGGACTCCGCCAAAGGGGCACAGCCCCTTTGGAAACCCATCATGGGATAGCTGTGCGCAGGCGCGCCGCCGCGGTGCGCGCGGGGCATTTCAAACATGGAAAAGTTTTTGGGGTCCTTAGCCCTTTTTTCAAAAAGGGCTAAGCCGCCGGAGGCAAAACCCGGCCCGCGCCGCACAAGGGCGCGGGCCGTTCTGTTCAAAGCAGCGCGGCAAGCTCCGCCAGGTTTTCGCATACCACGTCGGGCCGGATACCACTGCCCGCAAGGTCCGCGCGCGTCGTTTCCCCGCACAGCACCAGCGCGGTGCCGCAGCCGCACGCGCCCAAGGCGATATCCGTGTACAGGCGGTCGCCCACCATGCACAGGGCGTCTAACGGAACGCCGTATTTCGCGGCGGCGGCGCGGGCAATGTATCCGTTCGGCTTGCCGATCACCGCGTCCGGCCTGCGCCCCGTGCTGGCCTCCACAAACGCGATGACCGCCCCAATGTCCGGGATGAATCCCCCCGCGACAGGGCAGTTGAGGTCCGGGTGCGTGGCAATGTAGGGCAGCCCCGCCCGCACCGCGTTGCACAGGGCGCACAGTTTTTCATAGGTGAGGGTCGTGTCAAACCCCAGTACCACCGCCCGCGGCTCTTTGGCATGCACCACGTAGCCCGATTCCGTAAACTGCCGCTCCAGGCTCGGCGTGCCGATCAGCAGAAGGTCGCGGGAGAAATGGTTTTCGGCAAGGTAGAGCAGCGTGGCGTCGGCGGAGGTGAAGATGTCATCTTCCCCCACGTCCGCCCCGAAGCCGCGCAGGCGGGCGACGTAATCCGCTTTGCCGCGCGAGGAATTGTTTGTCAGGAACGCGAAGCGGCGGCCCGTGCGGCGGCACAGCGCAAGGAATTCCAGCGCGCCGGGCAGAAGGGTATCGCCCAGATAGAACGTGCCGTCCATGTCCAATAGGAAAAGACGCGCGGCGGTGATATCAACCATACAGGAACACCTCGTCATGGAAAGGTTGTTATGTGTCCCTCCTGAAAAATCCATTTTGCCTGCCGGGGCGGGAAAACCGTGAAATTCATTGCGTTTTTGGGCGCAGGATAGGAAAAATGGGTTTCCACAGGGAGGAGAAACACAGAATGTATTTGCCCGCTTTCAGGGGCATTTACTATAGTGAAACCACTTATAAACAGGCAAAATCTTTTTGGTGTTTCCCCGCCCTCCGGGCGGGGAAACACGGAAAAATCATGCGCGTTTTTTAGTGGTTATCCTATATAACAGGAAGGGGACGATTCGGATAAAAGCAAGCGTGATAATTCCCAACTTAAACGGCGCGGGCTGGCTGCGCGATTCCATAGAATCCATCTGGGCACAGACCATGCGCGATTTTGAGCTGATCGTGGTCGACAACGGCTCCACGGACGAAAGCCTCGCCGCCGCGCGGGCGTACCGGGGGCGCGCGGGGTATACGCTGATTGAAAACGATCACAATCTGGGTTTTTCGGCGGCGGTCAACCAGGGCATCCGGCAGGCGAAGGGCGAGTACGCGGTCCTGTTCAACAACGACGCCTTCGCCGAACCGGACTGGCTCGCCCAGCTCTGCGCCATGGCCGACGCCAACCCGCGCGCCTTCGCCGTGCAAAGCCTGATGATCCGCCATTTCGAGCGGGATATCTGCGACGACGCGGGGGATTATGTAACGCTGTTCGGCTTCGCGTGCAAGCGCGGCGACGGCTTTCGCTGGCAGCGCTACACAAAGCCGGGCCGCATTTTCTCCGCCTGCGGCGGCGCAAGCCTGTACCGAATGCGCATTTTAGAGGAAATAGGCCTGTTCGACGAGCTGTTCTTTGCCTATTTTGAGGACGTGGACATCAGTTGGCGGGCGAACAGCGCGGGGTATATCAACCTGTACTGCCCGGCGGCAAAGTGCTACCATATCTGCGGCGCGACAACGGGCGCGGTGCGCTATAACGATTTCAAAAGCGTGCAGAGCGGCCGGAACAGCATCCTGCTGCCCTATAAAAACATGCCGCTGCTGATGTTCCTGCTCAACCTCGTGCCGCTGGCGCTGGGGTATGCGCTAAAGGTGGCGGTATTCAGCCTGCGCGGCTTCCCAAAGCCCTATATCCAGGGGATGAAAGAGGCCTTCGCCGCCCTGCCGCGCCTCCAAAAACCGCCCTGCCGCCTGAAAAACCTCCCCCACTACTGCTGGATAGAATGGCGTCTGTTCCGGGAGACGTTCCACTATATCGGCTACCGCCTGGCGCGCGCGCTGAAAATCCAGTAGACGCGCGGCCAGCCAAAGGGCGCCGCCCTTTGGAATCCTGCCGGGCGCTGCCCGGACCCGCCAAAGGGGCGCAGCCCCTTTGGAAACCCATCCTGGGCATAGCTGGACATGGGTGCGCCTGTCAGGGTTCTTTTAAGAGGAAAGCCATGTAGAGCGGCAGCGTTAAAATCTGCCCCGATTTCCCCACGTTGTAATCCCCCAATTTGATTGCGCGCTGCACATGGTATTTTTCCGGGTGCTGCAAAATGGTTTTGGTGCTTTTTATGTTCCCCGTAGACGCTTTTACCTCTATGAGGACAGGTTCGCCCCGGTAGCGGATGACAAAATCCACTTCCAAACCCGTGTCTTTGTGGAAATAATACAGCCTGCGCCCCATTTTGCCGAATATATCCGCAATCAGATTTTCAAAAATCGCGCCCTTATACCCGTAAAGGCGGCCCTGCAAAATATCGTATTGCGTACCGTCTTCCAGCATGCTCACAAATAAGCCGCAGTCCCGCATATAGACCTTAAATATATTCTCCTCCGCGTTCCCGTCTAATGGCAGCTCCGGGATGGAAAGGTTATAGCACCGTGCAATAATGCCGGCGTCTTCTATCCATTGCAGGCTGCCCGCGTAGCGGGACGCGGAAGCGCCTTTCTTTACAACAGAATACTGGAACTTTTTATTCTCCTTGCTGAGCTGCTTTGGAATGGATTGAAAGCATTCCCGGATATGGGATTTATCTCTTTTTTCCGCGTATTTCACCATATCATCTTCATAGGAGCGCACAATATCCCGCTGGATGCGCAGCACCGCGTCGAGCTGCTTTGTATCCACAAAGCACTGCACCGCGTCCGGCATTCCGCCCACGGCCGCATATTGCAAAAGGAGCTGCTGCATGCGGCTGTGCAGCGCCTGCGGAACCGGGGTTTCCTCTTTCAGGCTCTTTTGCAGCATGTCTATAACGGGCGCGGCCACGCCATTGGCCCACAAAAATTCCTCAAAATCGAGGGGATACATCTCTATCACCGTTTCCGAACCCACGGGGATAGACTTCGGCTCTTTCCCATACCCTTTCACGCCCAACAGAGAGCCGGTGCCGATTACATCATACCGCCCGTCTTCCCGGAAAAATTTCAGTGCGGTCCGGGCCTCGGGGCAGTCCTGTATCTCGTCCAGCACAAGCACGGTTTTTCCCGCTTCAAACACCGCCTCGCCGCCCAAAAGCGCGGTGAGCAGCATAACAATATGGTCGGTTTTCAGGGAACCGGCAAATACAGAGGCATAATCCGGGTTCTCAAAAAAATTCAGATAGACTACATGTTCATAGTGCTTCCTGGCAAAATGCAGCGCGGAAAATGTTTTGCCGCACTGCCTGCACCCCTTCAGAATCAGCGGCTTATGGTTCGGCATGTTCTTCCATGCCAGCAGTTCCTGCTCAATTTTCCGTTTCAGCACAGCGCCCCGCCCCCTTTTCAGCTTTCCGCTGCCCCTATTATACTATCCCCTATCCACTTTTTCAAGGGACTTTTTGGCGGAGTGTGCAATTTTTCCAAGGGAGTTTTCAGCGAAAGGCGCAACTTTTCCAAGGGACTTTCCGCGCCGTGCCAAAAATCCGCGCCCGCAAAGCCGCAAGGGGACTGCCAGAAAATACCTGGCGGAATTTGAAGGATATGCCATTTTTTAGCCAAAATCACGCCGTTCTTGCCAGAAAATCGTCGTTCGTGCCAGAAACCTTGACTTTTTCCGGGAAATGTTGTTCCATTTAGTATGAGATCTTGCGGCGAACGACGCCGCTCTTGCAAAAAGGGAGGTTCAGCTATGAAGAAAACACACAGGTTCCTCAGTCTGCTTTTGTGCGGCGCATTGCTGCTGACGCTGTGCGCGCCACCAGCGCTCGCGGCAGAGGACACCAGGACAAACGCCGTTTCCGTCTGGGTGGGCGGCGAGGAAATGAAGGCGGAGGCAAGCGCCGCCGCTTATGCCACAACGGACGAAGAAGGAAAAGTGACAATACAGGGGGGAGGGTGGCAGCTATCTGACTGGAACATCCGTCTGGAACAGACAGATGAAAAGATCGTTCTTACACTGAACGGGGCGGTTATCAAGGAGACAGAGCCCTTTGCCGTGAACATATTCAGTAAAATAAACGCAGGGATAAACTATGAAGGCAGTAAACCGTTGGAGATCCGCCTGATAGGGGCGAACGCCGTAACCCCGGTTATAGGGGAATCAGATGGGAATGTGTCAGCGATTGCCGCGATAAGAACTGCGTCAGCCGATTTGACGATTACCAATGATGCGGCTGACGCTTCGGCAAGCCTGGTTGCTTCGTGCGAAGGGGCAGCAAAGGACAGCATCGTAGAGCCCTATGGCTTTTACTGCGGCGGAAACGTCACGCTGAGCGGTTCCGTCACAGTAACGGCGCAAGGCGGCCCGTGCATGAGTAACAACACAGGCTTTCATGGGAACGCACTCACAGTGAAGGACGACGCCCATCTTATCGCGAACAGTGGGTTTACAACAGCGTCTTCTGGAGGAAACGCCCGTGGCGTTCATCTTACTGGTACGCTGACGGCATCCGGCAACGCGAAGATAAAAGCATCCGCTTCGGGCAACGGGCCGTGCTGTGGGATTTTCTGTACCGGCGGCGCAGAGATTTCCGGCCGGGCGCAGGTGGATGTCAGTATAAGCAGCACCCATCAAAGCAGCGGTGTAATGTTGATGGGCAGCAGGGCTTTGCACATATCTGACAATGCACAGTGGACGGCAAAGGGAACACTCCGAAACATGGTTCAAGTTGTTTTTTCCGGCGAACGGTTTTGTATGGACAGCCAAACGGATCAAGACTATCTGAGCAATCTGAATTTTTCCGTTGAGGGTGGAACCACGTACATCTGGCGCAATGAGGAGGGGGGCGAGTTCCGGGCTCTGCCGCTTTCTCCTGACGCCAATCAGGGCACCTATTTTGAGGCTCAGACCGGCTATACGGTAACGCTGAAGGGAACTGGAAGGGGTTATGATGCAATGGGAACAAAAACCCTGGCGCGTCAGCCCGACCAGGATACGAACCTTTTAGGAGAGGCCGGCAGCTGGGAGCATTATAACTTTGAAGGATGGTACGATAATCAAGAAGGTACCGGCGAGGCGGTTACGGTTGTCGTCAAAGATGACCCGGGCAATAAAACCTTCTACGCGAAATGGGTACCAGACACCTATACGGTAACACTGGTGACAAACGGCGGCACGGTGCAAAGCGGGAACGTTACAAGCCATTCCTACGGCAAAGATACGCGGCTTCCAACAAATGTAACAAAGGACGGATATACATTTGGCGGCTGGTACACGGATAAAGATTTTAACAACGGCCCGGAATATACCATCCCACAATCGGAAACAGGCGAAAAAACCTTCTATGCCAAGTGGCTTTCCAGCGATAAGAGCATAACGAGTGTTGCTGTACAGGGAATCGCCGGTACCATTCAGGGCGATATTGTTACAGTTGTCCTGCCCTATGGCTCCACCCTGCCGGAAAGCAAGGATGAGTTTGCCATTACCGCGGCGGGAGAGGTTGATTCACTGGTTGAGCAGGATAAAGGGGAATGGCGTTTCGTCGTTAATGCCGCAGATGGCACCCGGAAAACCTATACAGTTTGTATCAGCATCGGGGAGGACCCGGCGAAGGAAAACAAAGCGGATATTGCCGCTTTGCTGGCCGAGCTGAAGGCAGCAGACTGGACGGTGGAACAGGCCGCGGCGAATACCAGAGAGGAAATTTCCGCATGGCTCAACGCGCGCCTGAAGGAAATGGACCTGAACGGCATAAGCCCGGACGTGCTTGTAGAGAGCTGCACCCCCGCGATAGCCGGGGACGCTGGGAACAAGGCGGGCACAGACGGCAGTTTTGAATGGATCATCACGCTGAACAAGGGCGAGGGGGCTGCCTTGGCGACGGGCTATGTCGAACTGACCGGCAGTATTTTGGCCGCCCCGTTTGACCACGCCCACGCATGGTCAGAGACATGGCAGAAAAATGCTGCCCACCACTGGCACGACTGCACGGCGGCGGGCTGCCCTGTCACCGAGAACAGCGGGAAAGAGGGCTACGCCGCCCACGCGCTGACATGGGAAAACGACAGCGGGAACCACTGGCAGGCATGCGCCGTCTGCGGCTGGAAAGGGGAAAGCGCGGCGCACACCTACACGGACGACACCGACACCACCTGCGATATCTGCGGCTATAAGCGCACGATTGCCCCCGATAAGCCGGACACGCCAACCCCGACCCCGACGCCAATCGAGCCGGACACACCGTCCGGCCCGTCGAATCCGTCCAATCCCTCCACACCCAGTGTGCCCGATGTGCCGACACTGGAAAAGGAGAACTGGAATGTTGTGCGGCCTGTCACGGAGGACCCGGAAAACCCGGTGTACACCTATAAAGACGAGGACGGCACCACAGCGACAGGTTCCCGGTACATAGAAAGCCCCGCAGGCGAGGGGCGGCGGTACCTGTTTGATGAAAAGGGCGTTTTGCAGACGGGGGCAGCGCCCACCCCGCCGCCGTCCACACCCTCGACGCCCTCGACACCGCCAACGCAAAGCGGGGGTTCGGTGTATGTGAGCAAGGACGGCGACGTGCTTTTGAACGGGCACCTGTATTATCTGAACCCGGAGAGGAACCCGGCAGACCCGCGCACCTGTTACGCCATGACGGATTATCTGCGCATCCGCCCGAACTACGCGGGGCAGACGTATTATAACATAGACGGCATCACCTTTGCGGGGTGGATCAAGACGGCGGATGGGAAACTGCGGTACCAGGCGCGGATTGAGCAGCCTGGGAAGCCGTATGACCTGTACCTGTTTGTCTGGCGCGCGCAGGTATTACCGGCGGGGTATCATCCCGACCATCCGGGCGACCCGGCGTGGGTAATCCCGGCGGGGAAATACCTGTTTGATGATGAAGGGATATTGATAGAGGAAGAAGGCTGGCACGCCTGCGCGGACGGCAAGAGCTACTATACCGACGCAAGCGGACGGATTCTGCACGAGCGTGTGGGAGGATAACCGCTTTTGGCCTTATGAATTGATTTTGAACAGCGAACCCCCGGCGAGAGCCGGGGGTTCATAATATGATTTTTTGAAAGCAAGGGGGTTTACAAGGCCGGGTAAAATGGATATAATAAAGGCAATAAAAAGGCACTGTCAACAGACGGTCAGCCCGGCTTAGACTATTGAAATAGCCGTTACCATTGGGCATGGGGGGCGGCTATTTCTTTTTGTTGTTAGAAATTGTCCATGCGAGAGCAAAAGCCAGA
>CANCXY010000147.1 GCA_947381875.1 uncultured Clostridia bacterium
CGTTGTCCCCAATATAGATATTTTCTTCCGGGATGCCCACCTGCGCCGCCGTTTGGGCGTGCTTTTTCAGGTGCTTGTATTCGCCATGGACGGGCAGGAAGAACCGGGGTTTTGCCAGGGTGAGAATCAGCTTCTGCTCCTCTTGGCACGCGTGGCCGGAGACGTGTACATCATACATCGACTCGTAGATTACCTCCGCGCCCAGGCGCAGCAGGCTGTTTACGACTTTCGTCACCATCTTCTCGTTGCCGGGGATCGGGTTGGCCGAGATGATGATGAAATCGCCTGGGCCTACGCGCACATTGCGGTGGCTCACGCTCGCCATCCGGGAGAGCGCGCTCAACGGCTCACCTTGGCTGCCTGTGGTGATCAGCACCACCTTTTCAGGCGGATAGTTGTTGATCTCCTCAATGTCGATCAGCACGTTGTCCGGCGCGTGCAGATAGCCTAACTCCTGCGCCATCTGCGTGTTGTTCACCATACTGCGCCCGGACATGGCCACCTTGCGCCCCGCCCGCACGGCAAGGTCGATGAGCTGCTGCACCCGGTACAGGTTCGAGGCGAACGTCGCGATAATGATCCGCTTTTTGCCCGCACGCTGGAACAGGGCCTCCATGCCCGCGCCCACCTTCTGTTCTGTGGCCGTAAAACCTGGGCGTTCGGCGTTGGTGGAATCCGAGAGTAGCGCCAGTACGCCGCGCTCGCCGTAGTCCGCAATCGTGACAAGGTCCGTGGGGCCGCCGGAGATGGGCGTGTAGTCGATCTTGAAATCCCCCGTCTGCAAAATCACGCCCGCCGGGCAGGAGATTGCCAGCGCCACTGCGTCCGGGATGGAGTGGTTGACATGGATCGGTTCTACCGAAAAACAGCCCAAGCGGAATTTGCGGCGCGGCGCGATCTCCACCAGTTTCGTGGCGCGCAGAAGCCCCTGTTCCTCTAAACGGTTCGCGATCAGCCCCAGCGTAAGCCGCGTGGCGTATACGGGCAGGTTGACTTCCTTGAGCAGGTACGGCAGCCCGCCGATATGGTCCTCGTGCCCGTGGGTGATGATGACGCCCCGGATGCGGTCCTTGTTCTGCACGATATAGGTGAAATCGGGGATGACAAGGTCAACGCCGAACATGTCGCTGTCCGGGAAGACGATGCCGCAATCCACAAGGAGCATATCGCCCTGGCATTCATAGAGCGTGATGTTTTTGCCTACCTCGCCCAGCCCACCCAGCGGCATGATGCGCACGGGCACCGCCGGGGCGGCGGGGGTATTGTGCATGGTGCGGCGGGGGCGGTAGACGCGGCGCGGTGCTTTCTGCGCGGGCATATTGGGTGCGGCGGATGTGCGCGCGGGCACGCCGGGGGCAGCCTGCGGCGCTTTGGCGGCGCGCGGCGGACGTGTGTTCTTTTGGGTGTTTTCCATTCGTACCTCCATGCCCCGCGCCTGATAGGGGCGTCCTGCCGCTGTATATGGGGGAGTGTCCAGACTTTGGGGATGCTTCCATGTCCTCCGCTGTATGGACGGGGGACACAAAAGCTCCTTGCACTGGGCGCTCCCCGCACGGACAGGGCGCGCGGCCTGCGGCGCGGGGGAATTTTGCTGTGAAAAATATATTCGGTGCGGGTCGGCCCGCGAAATTCCTTTGGGGAAAGGGGATATGCGCGAAGTTCAGCCGAACAGCGGGGAACCCGCTGCCTGCATCGGATAGATACACTTATCATATCGTTTTTGGATACTATTGTCAAGTTTCCATACAAATGTTTGTGCGTTTTGGCGTATGTTGCCCGCTTGGGGGGCGGGGAACACGCTGCCCGCATGAAGGAAAATACACAAAAATGTCTCTGCGACCCGGACGCTCCTGAACTTTTTGGGAAAAAGAAAGGGCCGGAACAGTTGACAGTATGCCCCGTTCGGGGTATAATAAATAGCATATCACGCCGCCGTGGTGGAATTGGTAGACACAAAGGACTTAAAATCCTTCGGAGCGATCCTTACGGGTTCGACCCCCGTCGGCGGCACCATAGGGGTGAGTCACTTTTATAGATGCACTGCGGAAAACCCCGCAGTGCATCTGACTTTACGGAGGTGTATTTGTGCGACTGGATTCGTTGGCAATGGAGAATTACCGGCCTTTTTCGGAGCTGACAGTGCCGTTTCATGAGAAGCTCACAGTGTTGGCGGGAGATAATGGGGCCGGGAAAACAGCCGTTTTGGAAGCAGCCGCTGTGGCAGTCGGCACACTGTTCACCAAACTGGAAGGGGTCTCCGGTTCCCGGCTGCGCCCCTCGGACGCAAGATTGAAAGCGTATTCCTTGGGCGGTTCGCAGGACGTACAGGCGCAGTACCCCGTGCGCGTGGCGGCGGCGGGCCGTGTGGATGGGGAAAACTATCAGTGGGCGCGCGGTCTGAATACGCCGGAAGGCTATATGACAGTGGGAGAGGCAAAAAACATCATCGAGCTTTCCCAGAACATCCAGCAGCGCTTGCGGGATGGGGACGAAACGCTTTTGCTGCCCGTGATCGCCTACTATGGGACGGGACGCCTGAGGGACTATCACCGGGAAAAAAAGATGGACACATTTCGCAGCAGTACCCGCACAAACGGATATATCGACTGTTTGGACGGTACGGCCAACAGTAAGTTGATGCTGAACTGGTTCCGCAAAATGACGGTGCAGAAGTACCAGCGTCAGGAGAACGGCGACAGGGCGGTTTTAGAACTGGAAGCGATACAGAGGGCGTTGGCGTCCTGCTTTTCTTCTGTGACAGGGTATTCCGATGTGTCGGTGCAGTATAACCTGAACACAAATGAGATAGATGTCCGCTATACGGATGGACAGGGCGGGCGAATGCGCGTGCCCATGAGCCAGCTCAGCGATGGCTACAGAGGGGTCATCAGCTTGATTGCGGATATCGCGTACCGCATGGCGAACCTGAACCCGCAGCTTCTGGATAAGGTCTTGGAGCAGACAGAGGGGATCGTACTCATAGATGAAATAGATCTCCATCTTCATCCCAAATGGCAGAAAAGGATCCTGGATGACCTTACAGAGATTTTTCCGAAAGTGCAATTTGTCGTCAGCACGCACGCGCCGGAGGTCATCAACTCCGTGGAAAGCGAAAATATAGTTCTGTTGCAGGATACACAGGTTAGCAGGCCAAACAGCCAGGTATATGGAAAAGATGTGAAATCTGTCCTGAAGGAAATCATGGGCGTGGATGAACGCCCCGAAACGGTAAGCGGGCTGTTTAAGAAATTCTACAGCTTTTTAGAAAAATATTCTTTTGTCGAAGCGGAACAAATATTGGATCAAATAGATGAATTGCGAGATTACCACGATCCAGAAGTAGATGCGTGCCGGGTAAAATTGCGGCTGGAAAAGCTGCGGCGGGGTGCTGCATGATTTTGATTGTGAAAGCACCCGCGCCAGAGGCTTTGCTCTCCTTGCGGAAAAAGGCCGCAGAAAAAGGGCTGTCCCCAAGACAGGCATATCATTTGCTGAACAAAAACGCCAATTTGAAAAACAAAGTGAGAAACGCGCTAATTCAGGAACAAGGGGGCTTATGCGCCTATTGCATGTGCCGTATCCCGCGCGGGGATGCGGGGAATCAGCCGGCTGTTATCATTGAACACTTCATCGCCCGCGAGCCTTCCGATGGCCGGGATGTGGGGCAGGGGCTGGACTACTATAATTTATTCGCCGTCTGCCACGGGAACCGGGGTGATGCGGGGACCCGAAAACAGATAGACCTTACCTGCGACGCCCATCGCGGGAATACCGAGTTCAGGAAGATCGACCCTCTGCGGGCGGAAACGATGGCGGCCATTACTTATACATTGGAAGGGGAAATTCAGTCAGAGGATCCAGATGTTGCTTTCGACCTGGTGGAGACCCTGAACCTCAACTGCCCAACGGCTCCGCTGGTCGCCGAGCGGAAAGCTGTACTGGACAGCCTTCTTGCGGATATAGGCCGGGTTCCCATAGAGGAATTGGGGCCGTACTGCGCGAACATTTTGCAAAGCTATATGGATGAAACAAATCCCAAAACCCCTTTATGTGGGGATTCTTCTCTGGTATTTGAAATCGCTGCTGGAGGCCATTGGAAATCCATAAAGCCTGCTGCTTTTCCAGAAAAATACCATCTTGACAATCCGCCCGCAGGCTGATACAATAATCTCCATCAAATGCCGTGAAAAAGAGTGCGCTCTGCACAGCGTCCGCGAAAGAGAGCCGGGGAAGGTGAGAGCCGGTGCGGGCGGTCACAGCGCTGTCGCTTTGGAGCAGGGGCGGGGAAAGGCGAGTACCCGTCCACGTCTGCCCGCGTTAAGGGTATTCGAGTGGCCTGGGCCGCATGCGCGCCGGGGCAATTTGGGTGGTACCGCGGTAATTTTGCCGTCCCATACAAATTTTGTGTGGGGCGGCTTTTTCTGTGCCGCCCCGGAAAGGGAGCTGTCAAGCATGAAGGAACTGGCGAAAATCTACGACCCCTCCGCTGTGGAGGACCGGCTGTACAGGAAATGGGAGGACGCGGGCTATTTCCACACCGCACGCGACCCTGAAAAAACGCCCTATACCATTGTGATGCCGCCACCCAATATCACCGGCCAGCTTCACATGGGCCACGCGATGGACGAGACCTGGCAGGATATCCTCATCCGTTACAAGCGCATGCGGGGGTATGCCGCGCTCTGGGTGCCCGGCACTGACCACGCATCTATCGCCACCGAGGCCAAGATCGTGGCAAAGATGAAAGAGGAGGGCCTGACAAAGCAGGACCTGGGCCGCGAAAAATTTTTGGAGCGCGCGTGGAATTGGAAAAAGCAGTATGACGGGCGCATTGTTGAGCAGCTCAAAAAGATGGGCTGCTCCTGCGACTGGCAGCGCAAGCGTTTCACAATGGACGAAGGGTGCAGCCATGCCGTCTTAAAAGTGTTCAAAAAATTCTACGACGACGGACTGATCTATCGCGGCGAGCGCATCATCAACTGGTGCCCGCACTGCAAAACGTCCATTTCCGACGCCGAAGTGAACTACGAGGAACAGGCGGGCTTTTTCTGGCACCTGAAATACCCCGTCGTGGGCAGTGAGGAGTATGTCGAATTGGCAACGACGCGCCCGGAAACCATGTTAGGCGATACAGCCATTGCCGTCCACCCGGACGACGAGCGCTATACACACCTGCACGGCAAAAAGGTGATTTTGCCGCTGGTGGGCCGGGAGATTCCCGTGGTGTGCGATGAATACGTCGACCGCGAATTTGGTACAGGCGTGGTAAAAATCACCCCGGCGCATGACCCGAACGACTTCGAGGTAGGCGTGCGCCACAGCCTGCCCATCGTCAAAGTCCTCACCGACGACGCCCGCATGACGGAGGACTGCGGCAAATACGCCGGCATGGACCGCTACGAGGCGCGCAAGGCCATTGTGGCCGATTTGGAGGCGGGCGGCTATCTTGCCTCGGTGGAGCCGCACGGCCATAATGTGGGCACCTGCTACCGCTGCGGCACCACCGTGGAGCCGATGGTGAGCAAACAGTGGTTCGTGAAGATGCTCCCGCTGGCAAAACCCGCCATTGAGGCCGTGCGGGATGGCCGCATCCGCTTTGTGCCCGAACGGTTCGATAAGCATTACTATAACTGGATGGAAAATACGCGCGACTGGTGCATCAGCCGGCAGCTCTGGTGGGGCCACCGCATCCCCGCGTATTACTGCGATAGCTGCGGCGAAATCAGCGTTTCCGAAACGCCGCTCACAGCCTGCCCGAAGTGCGGCGCGCCTGTCCGCCAGGACGAGGACACGCTCGACACCTGGTTTTCCAGCGCCCTCTGGCCGTTCTCCACACTGGGCTGGCCCGAAAAAACAGAGGACCTCGCCTATTTCTACCCCACGAATACGCTTGTCACCGGGTACGACATCATTACTTTCTGGGTCAGCCGCATGATTTTCTCCGGCCTCACCCACACCGGCCAGGCACCGTTCGACACCGTACTCATCCACGGCCTTGTGCGCGACGCCCAGGGGCGCAAGATGTCCAAGAGCCTGGGCAACGGCATCGACCCGCTGGAAATCATCGACCAGTACGGCGCGGACGCGCTGCGCCTGACGCTTGTCGTCGGCTCCACGCCGGGCAACGACATGCGCTTCTCAGACGATAAAGTGAAAGCCAGCCGCAACTTCGCCAACAAGCTGTGGAACGCCGCCCGCTTTGTGATGATGAACCTGCCGGAGGGATTTGTCTGCGCCGCGCCCGCCACGCTCTCTATGGCGGACAAATGGGTGCTTTCGCAGCTGAACGCGCTGGTGAAGGATGTCACCGCGAATCTGGAAAAATTCGAGCTGGGCCTTGCGGCACAGAAGGTGCAGGATTTCATCTGGAACGTGTACTGTGACTGGTATATTGAGATCGCCAAGCTGCGCCTGTCCAGCGAAGACGCCGCCGAAGCCGATAGCGCCCGGCAGGTGCTTGTCTCCGTGCTGAAAACGGCGCTGGCCCTGCTGCACCCGTTCATGCCGTTCCTCACGGAGGAAATATACACAGCCCTGCCCGGCGCGGCGGAAACGCTGATGCTGGAGCCGTGGCCCGTCTATGACGAGGCGATGCACTATGAGGAGGAAGAAGCGGGCTTTGAAAAGATCATGGATCTGATCAAAGCCGTGCGCACACTGCGCGCCGATATAGGCGTCCATCCAACCAAACGCACCTCCCTTGTCATTGAGACAAAGGACAAAGCACCCTTTGAGGCGGGCGGGGCGTATCTTGCGAAATTCGCGTTCGCCAATGAGATAACGTTTACCGAACAGTTCACAGGCGATACGAAGGGAACGGCACAGGTAGTCACGCACGCTGCGCGCGCATTCATCCCGATGGCAGAGCTGATCGACCGTGAAAAGGAGCTTGCGCGCCTGACGAAGGAGAAGGCGAAGTGTGAAAAGGAGCTGTCCGCGATGGCGGCAAAGCTCTCCAACGAGGGCTTCACAGGCAAAGCGCCCGCGCATATCGTAGAGGAAATGCGCCAGAAGCACGCGGCGGCGGCGGAAAAACTGGCGAAAATAGAGCAATCCCTGGCCGCGCTGGGATGAAAAAAGATGAATCCGGCTGTTCCCCCGCCGGAGGCGGGGGAACAGGTAAAATCAGGAAAGGGGTGTCCGCGATGCACTATGAGGAAGCGCTTGCCTGGGTACACAGCCTGCCGCGCCTGGCCGCGCACCCAGGCATAGAGAATACGCGCCGCCTGTTGGCGGAGTTGGGAAACCCGGAAAAAAAGCTGAAATTTGTGCATATCGCGGGCACGAACGGAAAGGGGAGCGTCACGGTGATGCTTGCCAGCGTCCTGCGCGCGGCGGGGTATCACGTCGGCGCAAGTGTCAGCCCCTATGTATTGGATTTCCGCGAACGGTTCCAGTTGGACGGTGCGATGATCGGCTCCGGAACGCTGGCCGCGCTCCTCACCGAGGTGCGCGCGGCGGCGGGGCGGCTGGCCGCCGGCGGCTGGGACAGCCTGGTAGAGTTCGACGCGGTGACGGCGGCGGCGCTGCTCTGGTTCGCGCGCGAAAAATGCGATATCGTATGCCTGGAGGTGGGGCTTGGCGGGCGGCTCGATTCCACCAACGCCATAGAAAACACGCTCGTCTCCTGCGTCATGCGCATCGGCAAGGACCACACAGAGCTTTTAGGCGATACACTCAGTGCCATTGCCGCCGAGAAATGCGGTATCCTGAAAAACGGCTGCACCGCCGTCACCTATCCCGCCCAGCCGCGCGAGGCGCTGGATGAAATTGTCCTGCGCACCGAAAAGGCGGGTTGTCCGCTCGTTGTGCCGGAGTGCGCGGACCTGCGCATATACAAATCGCGTCCGTTTGAAAACCGCGTCAATTACGGCGGCTATGACCTGAACATTCCGTTTCCTGGCATACACCAGGCATACAACGCCTCCGTGGTGGTGCATGTGGCGCTGTCCCTGTGCGAAAAGGGATTTGATATCCCGGACGAAGCCATCATGGAGGGCATAGCGTCGGCACGCTTCCCGGCGCGCATTGAAGTGCTTTCCCGCGCGCCGCTGCTGATTGTAGACGGCGCACACAACCCCGACGGCGCGCGCGCCCTAGCTGACACCCTGCGCGCTGCGCGCGTCAAAGGATTGTCTGCGGTCGTGGGTATCCTGAAAGGAAAACACCCCGAAACGATGATCTCCGCGCTCAGCCCGTTTTTCGCGGAAATCTACACCGTACGCCCGGACAGCCCCCGCGCGCTCTCCGCCGACGAGTTAGCCGCCCTCGCGCGCAAGACCTGTCCCCACGTCATCCCCTGCGCCGACACCGCCGAGGCCCTGCGCCTCGCGCGCCAGAACCCCGCGGGCACCGTCGTGTGCGGCAGCCTCTACCTCGCCGCCGAGGCGCGCGCTTTGCTGCTGGGCTGAGGCAGGGGCTGCCCAAAGGGCGCTGCCCTTTGGAATCCTGCCAGAGGCTCTGCCTCTGGACTCCGCCAAAGGGGGCAAGCCCCCTTTGGAAACCC
>CANCXY010000148.1 GCA_947381875.1 uncultured Clostridia bacterium
TGTATCCTCTGGCAGGTATTATTCAGCGAACCGGGGGCGAGGGAGGAAGAGCCGAATCTCGAACGCTGGCTGCGCCGATACCTTTCCCGCAGCAGCCGGGCCTGCGGATGGGGTGTATTGATGTATGCCGTGCTGTGGTTCTTTGTGGTGGTAAAAGGGCTGTATGACGAAGGTTCGCCTTATGGGCTGGTGCTGGCGGCAGGTGTGTTTCTGACGGCCCTTGGCCTGTGGCTTTTGCTGCGGTCGGTAATCCAGCCGGATGTGAAAAGGATTCTGGCCTGGGGCGACCCGGATGAAACGCTGTATCAGCTTCACAAAGAGATCGCGCTGCAAAAGCCCCTTGTGAAAACGCCGATCGGCTTTTTGACGGAACATTATCTTGTCATGAACAATCCCCGGCGCGTTTTCTGCCGCGCGCTGCTGAAAGGGAAGCCGGGGCGGAACGCGGTAGGGGCGTATGTGCTGTATTTTCAGGACGGCGGGAAATGCAGAATCAACGAAGCTTTCCGCCAGTTGTTCGACCCAATCCTGAACGAACAGGCGCCGCAAAATCCTTGAAAAATTTTTCACAACAGATCCGGGCTGACAGCGCCCATTCCTAAAAAGCAAAAAAGAAAGGCGGATATTTCATGGCTGGCGATTTGCACACGCATACCAATTTCTCGGACGGCTCCTCGGATATCGAGCTGCTGCCCTTCCTTGCCGCCCGCGCGGGGCTGACGCACCTGGCGGTGTCCGACCACGATTCGATGCTCTCCATCCGCTGGGCGATGCGCCATCCGCAGGAACACGGCGTGACGTTGCTGCCCGCGGCGGAGCTGACAGGCTTTGACACAAAGCGGAACCGCCGGGTGCATATCCTGTGCTATTGCCCGCAGGACACGCCCGAACTGGCGGCATTCTGCGAGGAAATGGCGCGCCGGCGCAATGAGGCGTGCGGGCGCAGCATAGAGGAGTTAGAGGCGATGTACCCCGCTTTCACGCGTGAAGCCGCGCGCCGCTATGCCGTGCGCAGTGGGGTTTCGTTCAAAACACACCTGATCCGCGTCCTGTACGACTATGGCTACACGGACGGCATCTATCACGAGCTGTACCAGAAGCTCTTTGGACGCCCGGACGGCCTTGTCCTGCACGAGCCGGGTTACGACGACCTGTGCGACGTGCTGTCCCTCATCCGGCAGGCGCACGGCGTGGCAGTGCTGGCCCATCCGAGCGTATACCACAGCATGGAGTTGGCGGGGGAACTGGCGCGCGGCGGCCTGATTGACGGCGTGGAGATTGAACACCCCCGCAACACGCCGGAGGATAAGGAGACACTGCGCGCCCTGGCCCGGCAGTATGACTTGATCGTGACAGGCGGCACAGACTTCCACGGCATGCACTCCTCAAACCCGCTGCCCCTGGGCACCTGCACCACCGACGATGAAAACATTGCGCGTATCCTCGCACTGGCGAAAAGCCGGCGCGGGCTGTAGGCCAGTGCGCCAAAAAAGGGGCGCGGCAAGCGCGATTTTCGGCCAAATTCCCGAAAAAACGGCAAAAATGTCCTTTCTGCGCAAACAGTTATTGTATTGCCCCGCCAGCCATGTTACAATGAATAACGATTTTGAGCGCGCCCATCCCCGGCGCGTCTCCCTTGTATAGGCGGCTGTACTTGAAAATAAGGGGAGCTTCCCATCTTTTTCCGTTCTTTGCGCGGGAAAGCATGGTCGGTTTTCAGTCTGCGCCGCCCATACACAAAAAACAAAATCTCGGAGGCACCCAGAATGACGTACACGCGCAAAAACAAAGGTGTTTGTTCCCTTTCCACAGAGGTTTCCCTCACAGAGGACGGCGTGATCGAATCCGTGGCGGTCGTGGGCGGCTGTAACGGAAACCTGCGCGGCATTTGCAGCCTGTTGAAGGGCACACCCGCCACAGAGGCGGTGGAGCGCCTGAAAGGGCTTACCTGCGGCAGCAAATCCACCTCCTGCCCCGATCAAATCGCCATCACACTGGAGGAGGCGCTCGCGAAAGCACAGGCGGAGCAGGCGTAACACATCCTGTCGGAACCCCAAGATGGGTTTCCAAAGGGGCTGTGCCCCTTTGGCGGAGTCCAGAGGCAGCGCCTCTGGGCAGGTTTGGGCGGCAGCCCAACACCAAACAGGGCGGCGCATAACGCGCCGCCCTGTTTGGCTTGCGGTGTTTGTGCCCATACTCCCGCAGAATGGAGGGGACAGGCGAATGCACTATACATTCAGCGGTTTTTCAAAAGAGGGCAACACCGTGCTGTGCGGCGCGCTGACAGCGGCGCAGGAGATGGGGCACACCTATGTGGGCACCGAACACCTGCTGCTCTCGCTTTTGCGCAACGATTTGAGCGAGGCGGCCTCGTACCTTGCGGAAAAGCGCGTGTTCAGCTGCCAGGTGGGCCAGATGCTGGTCCAGCAGATCGGCTGCGGGCGGCGCACGCGCCTTTCCCCGCGCGACTTCACATTATCGCTCTGTCGGTGCCTGGACGACGCCTATACCCAGGCCCACGCCGCGGCGGGCGGCAGAGTGCAGCCGAGCCACCTGTTATCGGCGCTGCTGGAAGCGCCCGCGACGGCGGGGCGTATGCTGGCGCGGTTGGGCGTCGAACCGGTGGCGGCGGCGAAGGAATATGGGCGGCGCATGGGCAGGCAAGCGTTTTTCCCCGCCGCCCAGCGTCCCGATATTCCCGCGCGCGGGACGGCGCACACGGCGGAACGCTATGGGCGCGACCTCACTGCACTGGCGGCGCAGGAGAAACTGGACCCCGTGCTGGGGCGTGACGCGGAACTGCTGCGCGTGGAACAGATTTTAGTCCGGCGCCGCAAAAACAACCCCTGCCTGGTGGGGGAACCGGGCGTGGGAAAGACGGCGGTGGTGGAGGGGCTTGCCCAGCGCATCGCCGCACGGGAAGCGCCGCCGCAGTTGGCGGGGAAACGTATCCTTTCTCTGGACGTGGCAAGCCTTGTCGCGGGGACGAAGTACCGCGGCGATTTTGAGGAGCGCTTCAAAAACGTCCTGGCCGATGTCCAGCGTGCTGGCAACGTGATCCTGTTTATAGACGAGGTGCATCTCATCATGGGCGCGGGTGCGGCGGAGGGCGGCATCGACGCCAGCGGCATCCTGAAACCCCTGCTGGCGCGGGGCGAGGTGCAGGTGATCGGCGCGACGACGCGCACCGAATACCGCCGCCACATCGAAAAAGACGCTGCCCTCGCGCGCCGCTTCGGCGCGGTGGAGGTGGAGGAACCGGCACAGGAGACGGCGAAAGAGATCCTGCGCGGCCTTGTCCCGCGCTATGAGGCGCACCACGGCGTATCCATCGCGCCCGAGGCCGTCGCGAGCGCGGTGGCGCTGTCCGCACGCTATCTGCCGGAGCGCTTTTTGCCGGACAAGGCGCTCGATTTACTGGACGAGGCGTGCGGCGCGGTGCGTATCGGGGCTGTTTCGGCGCCCTTCGGCACGCAAAGGCTGACTGTGGACGCACAGCATATCGCCGCCGCGGTGTCGCGGCAGTGCGGCGTGCCCGCCGAACGGCTGACGGCGGAACAGTCGGTGTCGCTCGCGGCGCTGGAACAGACGCTCTCGGAGCGCGTTGTCGGCCAGGTGGGGGCTGTGCGCGCAGCGGCGGGGGCGTTGCAGCGGGCGCGCCTGGGCCTTTCCAGCACGGCCCGCCCGATGGGCGCGTTCCTGTTCCTCGGACCCACGGGCGTGGGGAAAACGGCGCTGGCACGGGCCTTGGCGGAACAGTGCTTCGGCAGTGAAAAAGCGCTGCACCGGTTTGATATGAGCGAATATATGGAAAAACACACCGTCGCGCGGCTGCTCGGCGCGCCGCCGGGCTATGTGGGCTACGGTGAGGGCGGGCAGCTCACCGAGGCCGTGCGCCGCCGCCCCTACAGTGTTGTGCTGTTTGACGAGATTGAAAAGGCGCACCCAGATGTTGCCCATCTGTTGTTGCAGGTCATGGAGGACGGCGCGTTGACGGACAGCGAGGGCCACCATGTCGATTTCACGCACACGCTTGTGATCCTCACCTCTAACTTGGGCGCGCAGCACCTGATTGGGCGGCGCACGCCGCTGGGCTTCGGCGCGCTGCCGTCAGACGCCGCCGCGCGCCAGCAGGCCATCCGGGAGGCGAAGGCCCATTTCAGCCCGGAACTGCTGGGCCGCCTGGATGAGATATTGGTGTTTGACGCGCTGAGCAGTGAAAGCCTTTGCGCCATTGCCGAACGGCTGCTGCGGGAATTGGAGGCACGCGCCGCCGCGCAGGGCATCCCGCTCACGCACACGCCCGCCGCTGTGCGGCTGTTGGCGGAGGAGGGGAGCGACCAGGAATCGGGCGCGCGGGGGCTTCGGCGCGCCATCACGCGGCGCGTGGAACAGTGCCTCGCCAGTGAGCTCTTGAACGGTGCGGGGCCTGCCCGCTTCCTGTTGGATGCCCGTCAGGGCGAGCTTGCGCTGACGCGGGAGGCCGCGCCCTGCCCGGCTCCCGATACGGCTTGCGCGGTTTGCAGGACGCTCAGCCCGCGCGAAAGTGTTTGACTATCGGTGTATCCTCCGCCCTTTGGGCGGGGGACGAATAAAAACGCTCTGCCTGTAAGAAAGGGGAAATACACAAGGAACATATTGCACTTGCGCGCCTTTCGCCGTATAATGGAGCAATAGAAACGAAGGGAGCGGTGCATTTGACAGAATTTTTGATCCGGCACTGCATCAAAACAGAGGGCGGTGCCGACGATCCCGCCGTGCGTACCGCCTACGGAAAGTTAGCGGGCGTGGTGGGGATCGTATGCAACCTGCTGTTGTGCGCAGGGAAATTCGCGGTGGGTCTTGCGTTCGGCAGCCTTTCCGTGCTGGCGGACGCTGTGAACAACCTCTCGGACGCCTCGTCCAGCGTTATCACACTACTGGGTTTCCGGCTGTCCGAAAAGCCCGCCGATAAGGAACACCCGTTCGGTCATGCGCGCTTTGAGTATGTGGCGGGCATGGCCGTTTCGGTGCTGATCTTAGTGATCGGCGTGGAACTGGGGCGTTCGGGGGTCGAGCGCATCATACACCCGCAGGCGGTGCTTTTCACGCCCGTCACAGCGGCGGTGCTGCTGCTTTCCATCGCCATGAAAATGTGGATGGCGTTTTTCAACCGCACGCTGGGCGAGCGTATCCAGTCAGCCGCGCTGAAAGCCACATTTTTGGACAGCCGGAACGACGCGCTCTCCACATCAGCGGTACTGGCCGCTTCGGTGCTGGCGCACTACACCGCCTTGCCGCTTGACGGCTGGATGACGCTGGCGGTGGCCGTGTTTGTGCTGTTCAGCGGCGTGGGCATCCTGCGGGACACGCTTGACCCGCTTTTGGGGGAGGCGCCCAGCGAGGAGGTAACGCGGCAGATCGAGGAGACGGTGCGCGGCCATGCCGGGATACTGGGCACGCACGACCTGATGGTGCATGATTATGGTTCCGGCAACCGCTTCGCGAGCGTCCATGTCGAGATGGCCGCCGAAGACAACGTGCTGCATTCCCACGAGATTGTCGACCATATCGAGCAGGAGGTATTGGAAAAGACGCGCATCCATCTTGTTATCCACATCGACCCCATCACGGCGGACGCCGCGCGGAAAACGGAAAAACCATAAGGGGACCAAAAAGGAAAGGGGACGTACATAATGGAATACCATATCTCAAACCGCATGAAAAACATGAAGCCGTCGATCATCCGCGAAATTCTCAAACAGATGAGCGACCCCACGCTCATCAGCTTTGCGGGCGGCAACCCGGCGGCAGACACCTTCCCGGCGGCGGATATCGCGGCCTTTTCGGAGGAGCTTCTGCGCACGCAGCCCGCGGCGGTGCTGCAATATTCCGTTTCGGAGGGCGTGCCCTCGGTGCGCGACGCCGTGCGCGCGTTCGCAAACCGGAACGGCACAGTCGCGCGCGAGGGCGACGAAGTATTGATGGTGTCCGGCAGCCAGCAGATTTTGGATTTCACAGCAAAATGCCTGTGCAATGAGGGCGATGTCGTGGCCGTGGAGGACCCCGCCTTCCTCGGTGCCTACAACGCGTTCCGCTCCAACGGTGCGCGTCTGGTGGGCGTGCCATTGGAGGCGGACGGCGTGGATCTGGCGGCGCTGGAATCGGTGTTCGCCGCGCCGGAAAAGCCGCGCTTTTTCTACTGTATTCCCAATTTCCAGAACCCCACGGGACGGACGATGAGCGCCGCAAAGCGCCGCGCGGTGTATGAATTGGGTGTGAAATACGGTGTGCCCATCTTAGAGGACGACCCCTATGGGGAACTGCGTATCGCGGGGGAACCGGTGCCGCCCATCAAGTCGCTGGACACCGAGGGCGTGGTGATCTACGCGGGCAGCTTTTCCAAAATCCTAAGCCCCGGCATGCGTCTTGCTTACTGCGTGTGCGAGAAGGGGCTTGCCAGCCGTTTTGTGGTGGCAAAGCAGTGCGCGGACGTACACAGCAACGTATGGGCGCAGCGCGTGTGCGAGGCGATGTTGACGCGCACGGATATGGACGCGCATATCCGCGATATCTGCGCGCTCTACCGGCAGAAGGCGCGCCGCATGATGGAGGCGCTCGACGCCCAGTGCCCGGAAATAGAGTACATTGCCCCTCAGGGCGGCATGTTCCTGTGGGCGGCCCTGCCGGAGGGCGTTGATATGCCGGAGTTTGTGCGGCGGTGCCTGGCGCAAAAGCTGGCCCTGGTGCCCGGCAATGTGTTTGCGGTGGATGAGGAAAAGCCCTGCCAGAGTTTCCGCATGAATTTCTCCACCCCGTCCCCCGAACAGATCAGTCAGGGCGTGGGCATCATAGCGCGGGTACTGCGGGAAATGCGTGCGTAAAGGGTGCGGGAACAGAGGAGGAAAGCGGAAATGGCGGATTACCGCATATGTATCTGCGACGACGAAAACGCTTCTTCGTCGTATCTCTCGGAGCTGACGGCGGCATGGGCCAAAGCGCGCGGCCATGCGGTGCGGCAGGCGGTATACCCCAGCGCCGAGGCAATGCTGTTTGCGTACAGCGCGGGCAGCGCCGCCGATATCCTGCTGCTGGACATTGAGATGCCCGGTCTCAACGGCGTGGAGCTGGCCCGCCGCATCCGCCAGGAGGACAGTGTTGTCCAGATCATTTTTGTCACTGGCTATATGGATTACCTGGCCGACGGCTACGACGTGGAGGCGCTGCATTATCTGTTGAAGCCTATCGACACGGAAAAGTTGTACGCCGTATTGGACCGCGCGGTGGAGCGTCTGGCGCAGCGCCAGGAGAGCCTGCTGGTGGAAGCGAACGGCTGTGTCCACCGTCTGCCTTTACACGAGATACGCTGGGCGGAGGTGCAGGGGAACTATACGACGCTGCACGCCGGGCAGGACTACACGCTCAAAAAGCCCCTGAAAGATTTGGAGGCCCGCCTCGACAACAGTTTTTTCCGCACCGGGCGTTCGTATATTGTGAACCTGCGCTTCGTGCAAAGCGTCAGCAAAACGCAGGTGGCACTGACAGACGGCAGCAAAGTGCCGCTGTACAGGGGCGGTTTTGACGCCATCCACCGGGCAATGGTCGCCTATTTTTGATGGGTTTCTGCGCTGTTTTCCCCGTCTTTGATGGGGGAAACAGGTAAAATCGGTTCTGAAAAGGATGGTGCATACGCATGTCGATTTTCTCCCGCTGGATGGACAAGCGCATAGACGCGTATCAAACGGAACTAATCCGTACACACTATGCCGAGGTAGAGAACATGTACCGTCAGATGCGCACCTGGCGGCACGATTACCGGAACCATTTACAGACCATGAAGGGCTACGCCGCCGCAGGCGACCTGCCCGCCATCTGCCATTATTTGGATGAGTTAGACACCGACCTCGCCTCCGTGGAGCCGGTATTAAAGACAGGCAACACGATGACCGACGCCATCCTGAACAGCAAGATTTCCCTGGCGCGCGCCCGCGAGATACAGGTGGTGACGGACGCGCATGTGCCGGTGGCGCTCACCACTCCGGAACTGGAACTGTGCGCCGTACTGGGCAATTTATTTGATAACGCCATCGAAGCCAGCCTGGCCCTGCCGCCCGGCGAACGCCAGATTCGCGTATATATGGACATGAAGGGTACCCGCCTGTATATCTGTTTCACCAACCTGACCGCCGAAAAAAAGCAGAAAAAAATAGCGGGCCGTTTCGCTTCCACCAAAGGCGAAGGGCGCGGCCTCGGCCTCATGCGCATCGACGACATAGTAGAGCGCCGCGGCGGCTGGCTGGCCCGCAGCAGCGAGGATGGCGCGTTCACCACCGAGATACTGCTCCCGCAGTAAGGCCGGGCGCTGCCCGGACCCGCCAGAGGCTCTGCCTCTGGACTCCGCCACCCTTTGGAAACGGGTGGACGGAAACTTTAACCGCGGCCAAACATACGTTTGGCCGCGGGGGAGAACATTTTATCACCCAAAACCTGCAATTCGTCCCC
>CANCXY010000149.1 GCA_947381875.1 uncultured Clostridia bacterium
GGGCTGTGCCCCTTTGGCGGAGTCCAGAGGCAGCGCCTCTGGCAGGTCCGGGCAGAGCCCGGCAGGATTCCAAAGGGCGGCGCCCTTTGGGCAGGTCCGGGCGGCAGCCCGGCGCAAAGCAGGGGCGCTCCCGGCGAGGGGGCGGCTATGGAGATATGACTCCGATAATAAATCATAAGAAAGAGAGAAGTACGCAATGGCTATCAAAAAGTACAAACCGACAACGCCGGGCCGGCGCGGGATGACCGTTACCGACTACTCGGTGCTTTCCAAGGTGGAGCCGGAGCGCAGCCTGTTAGAGCCGATGAAAAAGGCCGCAGGGCGCAACAACACGGGCCGGATCACCGTGCGCCACCACGGCGGCGGCAACCGCACCAAATACCGCGTGATCGACTTCAAACGCGATAAGTTGGATATGCCCGCCACTGTCAAGACCCTTGAATACGACCCCAACCGCTCGGCGCATATCGCGCTGGTGCAGTATGAGGACGGCGAGAAACGCTATATCATCGCGCCCGAAGGCCTCAGCGTGGGCGATACCGTGATGAGCGGCGCGGGAGCCGACATCAAGCCGGGGAACTGCCTGCCGCTGGCAAACATCCCCGTCGGCACATTCGTGCATAACGTGGAGCTGTATCCGGGCAAGGGCGCACAGCTTGTGCGCAGCGCGGGCAATATGGCACAGCTCATGGCGAAGGAAAACGGCCTGGCGCTGCTGCGCCTGCCCTCCGGTGAGATGCGCAACATCCCCATGAACTGCGTGGCATCCATCGGGCAGGTGGGCAACGTCGACCACGAGAATGTGAGCCTCGGCAAGGCAGGGCGCAAGCGCCATATGGGCTGGCGGCCCACCGTGCGCGGTTCCGTCATGAACCCGTGCGACCACCCGCACGGCGGCGGCGAGGGCAAGAGCCCGGTCGGCCGCCCCGGCCCCGTCACCCCGTGGGGCAAGCCCGCGATGGGCTACAAGACCCGCAAGCACCACGCGCGCAGCGACAAAATGATCGTGAAGCGCGCCAAATAAGGAGGAGGACAGCCATGAGCAGAAGCATTAAGAAAGGGCCTTTCGTACAGCCCGCGCTGCTGAAACGCGTGCAGGCGATGAACGAGGCCGGAGAGAAGCGCGTGCTCAAAACATGGAGCCGCTCCTCCACCATCTTCCCGGATTTCGTGGGGCACACATTCGCCGTACACGACGGGCGCAAGCATGTACCCGTGTATATCACGGAAGATATGGTAGGCCACAAGCTGGGCGAGTTCGCGCCTACCCGCACCTTCAAGGGCCACGCGGGCGCGAAAACGACGGGCAAGTGAGACAGGAGGAGAAAGAACAATGGAAGCAAGGGCACATCTGAGATACGCCCGCATTTCGCCGAGGAAAGTTTCTATCGTGCTGGACCTGATCCGCGGGCAGAAGCTCGACAAAGCGCTGGCGATCCTGAAATATACGCCGAAGGCCGCTTCGCCGCTCCTGTACAAGCTGGTCGAATCCGCCGCGGCGAACGCCGAGAACAACCACAATATGGACAAACGCGCGCTGTATGTGGCCGAGTGCTTTGTCACGCCCGGCCCCACGCTCAAGCGCATCCGCCCGCGTGCCCGCGGCAGCGCCGACCGCGAGCTGAAACGTACCAGCCATGTGACGGTCGTGCTGAAAGAAGCAGGCGCAGAGGAGTAAAGGAGGTAAAGCAGTATGGGTCAAAAAGTCAATCCCCACGGCCTGCGCGTGGGCATCATCAAGGATTGGGACAGCCGCTGGTTTACGTCCAAGCGTGAATTCGGCGACACACTCGTAGAGGATCAGCTGCTGCGCAAAACACTGAAAAAGCAGCTTTATAACGCCGGGGTGCCGAAGATTGAAATCGAGCGTACCATCGACACCGCCACCAGCAAGCCGCGCGTGCGCGTCACCGTACACTGCGCCAAGCCCGGCATGGTTATCGGCCGCCAGGGCGCGGAAAAAGAGAAAATCCAGGCGCAGCTCACAAAGCTCATCAAGAAAGATGTGCTTTTGAACATCGTCGAGGTGCCCAACATGGCCACCGACGCGCAGCTCGTCGCCGAGGATATCGCCAGCCAGCTTGAGCGGCGCATCGCGTTCCGCCGCGCCACCAAGATGGCCATGCGCAACGCCATGAGCCCGCGCCGCGGCTCGAACGCCGTGCCCGCGAAGGGCATCAAGGTGCAGATCGGGGGCCGCCTGAACGGCGCGGACATCGCCCGCAGCGAGAGCTACCACGAGGGCACCATCCCACTGCAGACGCTGCGCGCGGACATCGACTACGGCTTTGCCGAGGCGAACACCACCTATGGCCGCATCGGCGTGAAAGTGTGGATCTACAAGGGCGAGGTACTGCGCGGCGCAAAGCCCCGCGCGCGCAAGGAAGAAGGAGGCAAACGATAATGCTGCTGCCTAAACGTGTAAAATACCGCCGCGTACACCGCGGCCGCATGACCGGCAAGGCCATGCGCGGCAATACCGTTTCGCAGGGCGATTACGGCATTGTCGCATTGGAGCCGGCGTGGATCACCTCGAACCAGATCGAGGCCGCCCGTATCGCCATGACGCGTTTCATCAAGCGCGGCGGCAAGGTGTGGATCAAGATCTTCCCGGATAAGCCTGTGACGGAGAAGCCCGCCGAGACGCGCATGGGTTCAGGCAAAGGCAGCCCGGAATACTGGGTGGCTGTGGTGAAGCCCGGCCGCGTGCTGTTCGAGCTGGCCGACGTGAGCGAGGAGACCGCGCGCGAGGCGCTGCGGCTTGCCGCGCACAAGCTGCCCGTCAAGTGCAAATTTGTAAAACGCGAAGGATTGGAGGAAGCGTAAATGAAGGCGAACGAACTGCGTGAGATGAGCGCGGCGGAGCTGACCACGAAGCTGGCCGAGCTGAAAGCTGAGCTTTTCAACCTGCGCTTCCAGCACGCGATCAACCAGCTTGACAATCCCGGCCGCATTGAAACCGTCAAGAGGGACATTGCCCGCGTAAAGACCGTGCAGCGCAGCAATGAACTGAAGGACGCACAATAAGGAGGGAAAGAGCAATGGATCGCAACTTGAGAAAGACCCGCGTGGGCGTAGTGGTGTCCGATAAGATGGACAAGACCATCGTGGTGGCCGTAAGGGACAGCGTGCAGCACCCTCTTTATAAAAAGATCATGAAGCGCACCGTGAAGTTCAAGGCGCACGATGAGAAGAACGAGTGCGGCGTGGGCGACCGCGTGGAGATTATGGAGACGCGGCCTTTGAGCGCCGACAAGCGCTGGCGGCTCGTGAAGATCATCGAGAAGGCGAAATAACCGACACATCGGCTGTGAAAGGAGATCCCATCTATGGTACAGATGCAAAGCTATCTCAAGGTGGCCGACAACACCGGTGCGAAAGAGATCATGTGCATCCGCGTGCTGGGCGGCTCGCGCAAGAGGTACGCAGGCATTGGCGACGTGATCGTGGCTTCCGTGAAGAAAGCCGCGCCGGGCGGCCAGGTGAAGAAGGGCGACGTGGTAAAGGCTGTCGTGGTGCGTTCCAAGCACGGCCTGCGCCGCGAGGACGGCTCGTATATCCGTTTTGACGAAAACGCCGCGGTGATCATCCGCGACGACAAGAACCCCAGGGGCACCCGCATCTTTGGGCCGGTGGCACGCGAACTGCGCGACTGCGGCTACCTGAAGATCGTAAGCCTCGCACCGGAATCGCTGTAAGGAGGTTTGGACCATGGCGAAAGTGCATGTGAAAACCGGCGACACCGTGATGATCATCAGCGGCAAGGACCGCGGCAATTCCGGCAAGGTGCTGCAAGTAAGCCCGGCGGAGGGCAAGGTGATCGTGGAAGGCCGGAACATGGTGACAAAGCATGTGAAGCCGCGCCGCCAGGGCGAGGCAGGGGGCATTGTGAAAGCCGAGGGCGCCCTGTACGCCTCGAAGGTAATGCCCGTATGCCCGAAGTGCGGCAAGGCCACGCGTGTGGGCCACAAGGTGACGGACGGCAAGAAAGCCCGCGTATGCAAAAAATGCGGCGCCGAATTTTGAGGAAGGGAGTAAAGCACGATGGCAAGATTACAGGAAACCTACGCCAAGGAAATCGCTCCCGCGCTGATGAAGAAATTCGGCTACAAAAGCGTGATGCAGATTCCCAAGTTAGATAAAGTAGTCGTGAACGTGGGCTGCGGCGACGCGCGCGACAACCCGAAGATCATGGACGCCATCTTAGCGGACCTTGCGAAGATCACGGGCCAGAAAGCCGTGGTGTGCAAGGCCAAAAAGAGCGTGGCGAACTTCAAGCTGCGCGAGGGCATGCCCATCGGCGCGAAGGTAACGCTGCGCGGCGAACGCATGTACGAGTTTGTCGACCGTTTCTTCAGCGTGGCGCTGCCGCGCGTGCGCGATTTCCGCGGCATCAACGGCAACTCGTTCGACGGGCGCGGCAACTACAGCTGCGGCGTAAAAGAGCAGCTGATCTTCCCGGAGATCGATTACGATAAGATCGACGCCGTGCGCGGCATGGACATCTGCTTCGTGACGACCGCCAGGACGGACGAAGAAGCCAAGGAGCTTTTGAAGGCCCTGGGCGCGCCGTTCGCAAACTAAGGGGAGGACAACGAAAAATGGCAAAACTGAGCAAGAAGATCCAGCAGAAGCGCGCCCCGAAGTTCTCCACGCGCGCCTATAACCGCTGCAAGCTGTGCGGCCGCCCCCACGCATACCTGCGCAAATACGGCATCTGCCGCATCTGCTTCCGGGAGCTTGCGTACAAGGGCGAGATCCCAGGCGTAAAAAAGGCGAGCTGGTAAAGGCGGCGGCGAAGCCATATAAAAGTTTCGCCGGCCTTTTCAAAGGCCGCAGATTCCAAAGGCAGAGCCTTTGGCCGGTCCAGCGGGACGCTGGCGGATTCCAAAGGCGGAGCCTTTGGCGGGGGCGCAGCCCCCGGAGAACAGGCGGCCATATTTCTCTATACAACCATCAAGGAGGTCAGTGGCGTGAATATTACCGACCCTATTGCGGACCTGCTGACGCGCATCCGCAACGCAAGCACAGCCAAACACCCTTCTGTCGACGTACCCGCATCCAACCTGAAAAAGGCGATTGCCAACATCTTAGTTGAAGAAGGGTATGTAAAGGGCGTGCAGGCCATCACAGACGACAAGCAGGGCGTTTTGCGCATCGCGCTGAAATACACCGAGACGGGCGCGCCCGTCATCACGGGGCTGCGGCGCGTATCGAAGCCGGGCCTGCGCATCTACACCAACTGCGCCGATATGCCGAAGGTCATGAAAGGCCTGGGCACGGCGATTATCTCCACGTCCAAGGGCGTTATGACTGACAAGGCCGCGCGCGCCGCGAATGTAGGCGGCGAAGTACTCGCCTTTGTGTGGTAAGAAAGGGGCTTAGACAATGTCGAGAATCGGAAGAAAACCCATCGTCATTCCGGCCGGCGTGGATGTGTCCATCGAGGGGCACGACGTGACCGTGAAGGGCCCCAAGGGCACGCTCCATTCCACCTTCCACCCCTCCATCGGCGTGGCCGTCGAGGGCGGGGAGATCCGCGTGACCCGCCCCAATGACGAGAAAGAGGAGCGCAGCCTGCACGGGCTGACGCGCGCGCTGATCCACAACATGGTGGAGGGCGTGACGAACGGCTTCAAGAAAGAGTTAGAGATCCAGGGCGTGGGCTACCGCGCCGCCAAACAGGGCAAGGACCTTGTGATGAACTTAGGGTATTCGCACCAGGTGATCGTGCCCGAAGTGGACGGCATCACCATTGAGGTGCCGGAGCCGCTCAAGATCGTCATCCATGGCATCGACAAGCAGAAGGTCGGCCAGTTTGCCGCGGAAGTGCGCGAGAAGCGCCCGCCTGAGCCGTATAAGGGCAAGGGCATCCGCTATGCGGGTGAGCATGTCATCCACAAAGAGGGCAAGGCCGGCAAGGGCGCAAAGTAAAGGGAGGAGTGAACAAGAATGGTCAATAAACCAGATAAGAACGTGGCCCGCCTGCGCCGCCACCGCCGCGTGCGCGGCAAGGTCAGCGGCACGGCAGCCTGCCCGCGCCTTGACGTGTTCCGCTCCGCCCGGCACATTTACGCGCAGCTCATCGACGACGAGGCGGGCGTTACGCTCGCGAGCGCGTCCAGCCTCGAAAAGGGCTTCGACGGCTACGGCGGCAATGTGGAAGCCGCGCGCAAGGTGGGCGAGACGGTCGCGAAACGGGCCGCCGAAAAGGGCATCAAGAAGGCTGTGTACGACCGCGGCGGCTTTGTGTACCACGGCCGCGTGAAAGCACTGGCCGAGGGCGCCCGCGAGGGCGGCCTGGAGCTGTAAGGAGGGATACAAATGGAAATGATCGACGCATCCACACTGGACTTGCAGGAGAAGGTTGTTGCCATCAACCGTGTATCCAAAACCGTTAAGGGCGGCCGTGTCATGAAATTCAGCGCGCTGGTTGTCGTGGGCGACGGCAACGGCATCGTGGGCTTCGGCATGGGCAAAGCCGCCGAGGTGCCCGAGGCCATCCGCAAGGGCTGCGACGCCGCGAAGAAGAACCTGCACCGCATCAACATGAAGGGCACCACCATCCCCCACGAGACCGTGGGCGTGTTCGGCGCAGGCCGCGTGCTGCTGCGCCCCGCACCCGCCGGTACCGGCGTGATTGCGGGCGGCGCTGTGCGCGCCGTGCTGGAAGTGGCGGGCATCAAGGATATCCGCACCAAGTGCCAGCGCACCAATAACCCCTGCAACGTTGTGACGGCCACCGTACAGGGCCTGTGCAGCTTACAGAGCGCCGAGCAGGTTGCCGCCAAGCGCGGCAAGACCGTGCAGGAAATTTTAGGGTAAGGGGGGCTGTGAGCTATGGCTGAAGAAAAGAAAGTGACCGTGCGCCTCGCAAAGAGCCTGATTGGGCGCGGCGCAAAGCAGATCGCGACAGCAAACGCGCTGGGCCTCAAAAAGCCGGGCGACGTGGCCATACAGCCCGACAACGCGGCCACACGCGGCAAGATCGCGCTGATCTGCCACCTCGTAGAAGTCGCGGACGCGTAAATGATAGGAGGTGCAATTCGCTTATGATGCTTCATGAATTACAGCCCGCCGCCGGGGCCTCGAAGCCGGCCAAGCGCCGCGGGCGCGGCGCGGGCAGCGGCAACGGCAAAACGGCCGGGTACGGCCACAAGGGCCAGAAGGCGCGCTCCGGGTCCAAACGGGCCGGGTTTGAGGGCGGCCAGATGCCTTTGCAGCGCCGCCTGCCCAAGCGCGGTTTCAACAATATTTTCGCCACGCGGTATGCTATCATAAATTTGAACGATCTGGAAAAATTTGAAAACGGCGCGACGGTGGACGCCGCGGCGCTGAAAGAAGCGGGGATTGTGAAGAACACGCTGGACGGCGTGAAGGTACTCTCCACAGGCACGCTTACCAAATCGCTCACTGTGAAAGTCGCCGCCTTCTCCGCCTCCGCCAAGGAGAAAATCGAGCAGGCAGGCGGGAAGGCTGAGGTGATTTAAGCATGCTGGATACTTTCCGCAATGCCTGGAAGATCGAGGATCTGCGCAAAAAGCTGCTGTTCACGCTGCTGATTATCGTGCTGTTCCGCCTGGGCAGCGCCATCCCGGTGCCGTTCGTGACGGCCAGTGCGCTGAAGGACTTCATCGGCGCGCAGAGCGGCAGCATCCTGAACTATATTGATATGCTGACGGGCGGCTCGTTCTCGCGGGCGACGCTGTTCGCGCTGAGCGTGACGCCGTATATCAACGCCTCCATCATCATGCAGCTCCTGACGGTAGCCATCCCGGCACTGGAGCGCATGAGCAAGGAGGGCGAGGACGGCCGCAAGAAGATCACGCGCATCACGCGCTATGTGGGCGGCGGCATCGCGCTGGGCCTGGGCATCGGGTACTATTTCCTGCTGCGCAGCCAGGGCGCGCTGAAGTATCCCACGGGCGGCGCGGCGGTGTTCGCGGCTATCGTGATTATCCTCACGTTCGTCGCTGGGTCCATGCTCATCCAGTGGCTGGGCGAGCAGATTGACGTGAAGGGCATCGGCAACGGCATTTCCATCCTCATCTTCGCGGGCATCGTCTCGCGCGGGACGAGCATCTTCAGCACCATGCGCGAGTGGTGGCGCCTGGGGCTGGCGGGGGAAGTGAAATATTTCTTCCTCATCCCGCTGTTCCTGGTGCTGGCCGCGGCGGCGGTGGTGTTCGTCGTCATCCTGAACGCGGCGGAGCGCCGGATTCCGGTGCAGTACGCCAAGCGCGTGGTGGGGCGCAAGATGTACGGCGGGCAGTCCACGCATATCCCCATCAAGGTGAATATGAGCGGCGTAATGCCCATCATCTTCGCGAGCGCGCTGGCCTCCATCCCGGCCACCATCGCCAGCTTCTTCCCGAACCT
>CANCXY010000150.1 GCA_947381875.1 uncultured Clostridia bacterium
CACCAGTGAATATAAGCAGCATGTTCTTCAAAGAAATCGGCAGGATATGGATTATTTTTCCATTCAACAAGGGCATACAGAACAAAATAATCCATAAAGCCATTATCATGGGAGAAAAAAGGTTGATTGCCGTCTGCCAATTTACAAGCCGCTCTATCTGCTTCCTGCTTTTTCCCAAATGACGCATGATTTGATTGCTTTTTGAATTTTGCCGGATTTTCATAATCTGCTGCAAAGATAAAATCGAAAAATAAATCACCAAAAACACAACGCAAATGCTTATTTGCGCGGTCCCCATCCATTGACGCATAGCCGGGTCAAAAAACTGAAATTCCGGCTGTAACATTAACATACCAGTTACAAAAGAACAGGCGGAAAACAAAAAGCATACGCAAAAAACAGTATTCACAAGGGCAGATGTTTTGAAGTTCGATGTCATACCTGCTATAATATACAGCCTGTCTTTTTGGTATATCCCCACGGCTTTCCTTCTTCTTTGTACATACAGGAAGCCAAACGCCCATTGGTAAAAGGCAAAGATGGCTATCAGTAAAGGAATTGCGGCAACAGATACAGGATAAACAGCATAGGAACTCGGCAAAAAGCAAATCCCGCATACGCAGGCAATCAGGCACACGAAACAGAAAAGGAAAACGAATCCCCATTTTTTATAATTCCCCGTATTCGTAACTGCTTGATTACGGCCTTTTTCGTACATCAGCTCCCTTATTTGCAGCTTGTTTATGCGCTGCTTTAATCGAAAGGAACATACAGTTTCAATGAGGCAAAAAAACACAAGTGTATAAAACATGCTTTTGCCATACAGGAAATCACAAAATTTTATTGCATGTGGTGAATCACGAAAGTAACAAACCCCATAAATGGCAAAACCTATCGTTGTCCCAGCTAAATAGCAGCAGAAGCCAATCAAAAGAACTTCGCATAGAAACAGGTGGGTTAATTGCTTTTTACTCATACCCAACAATAAGTAATTTGCAAATTCCCTGGCCCGCTGTTTTAGCATAAAGCCGTCTATATACTCTACTAAAACAATCAGGATCCCTGTTATCAGCAAGGGCAGGGAAATCACTTGAAACCCGGCCATATTCCCTATAATGGCTATGCAGTTAGAAAACTCTATAATGGCCAAAAGGATAACCATAGTGACAATATATAAAAGATAATTTACAAACGACCGCCTGGCGTTACGGATTGACAGTTTCAGGTACATCATGGCTTTCCTTCTCCATCCACTCTATTTTCTTCAAAATATCTGCAAAAAAGGTTTGTTTGCTTTTCTGTTCCCGCGTTAAAACCGTTTTTATCTTGCCGTCTTTCATAAACAATATCCTGTCACAATAGCTGGCGGCCATGACATCATGCGTTACCATCAGTATGGTTGCGCTGTATTCCCTGCAAAGCATGATAAATGTATCTAAAAGCTGTTTTGCGGCATGGGAATCCAGCGCCCCGGTGGGCTCGTCCGCAAGTATAATATCGGGATTCACCACAATAGCGCGTGCGCAGGCGCAGCGCTGCCGCTGTCCGCCAGATACCTCATAGGGGAACTTATTCAATATAGAGGCTATACTCAGTTTTTTCGATATATCCTGAATCATGGAATGAGTATTTTCTTTGGGAACATCTTTCATGGTTAAAGCAAGCGCGATATTTTCATAGATAGTCAGGTTTTCAATCAAGTTGTATTCCTGGAAAACAAATCCCAAATGTCTGCGGCGGAATTCCGCAGTATCTTCTTCGCGCATAACCGCTGTATTTTGCCCGCTGATATGTATGGCTCCCTCCGTGGGCGTATCTATTGTGGCTATCAAATTGAGCAGGGTGGTTTTCCCGGAACCGGACGCACCCATGATTCCAACAAAGCTGCCATGTGGTATCTGAAAACTTACATGGTTTACGGCTAAGAGAGAATTGTTTTCTGTTTCATATCGTTTGGAAACATTGTCTACTTCTAATACATTTTGGGATTCCGTCTTACTGTCCTGTGATTTCTGCTGTTCGTGCCCTAACCAGTTTGCAATCACGGACATAAGGACCTTGTCTGTCTTTTCTTTCAGATTCTTCTCCGCGATACGCTCCCCCGCAAACAGCTCATTCAAGGTAATGCCCAAAAGGGAGCATAAGGGGAGAAACAAAGACAAATCTGGCATAGACCGCCCTGTTTCCCATTTTGAAATGGCCTTATCCGTGATGCCCAGTTTTTCTGCTAACTGGCTCTGTGTCCATCCCTTTGCTCTCCTGCATTCGGCTATAAAAGCACCGATTTTTATTTGATCCATCATCCAGCCCTCCTGACAGCGATCATTATACCATTCCGGCACAAAAATGAACACCTACCAGCGGTAGAGTGGGACGCGGCGTCCCCAATTCTGGAATAAGATGGGTTTCCAAAGGGGCTGCGCCCCTTTGGCGGAGTCCAGAGGCAGAGCCTCTGGGAAAAGCGTATCAGGAAGTGAGAAACGTCAATTCTCCCACAGAGAGGGCAGGCTGCAGCGCTTTATTGATTGCCAGGGCGAGCAGGGTAGCGCCGCGCCGGATGATGGCGTCGATGTCTTTGGGGGTGAGGACGAGGGGGCGTTCCGGGTCGGGGCTGGCGGAAGATTCCATCACGGTGGGTACGCCCACGGCGACGACGGGTACACCGAGGGTGTCGGCGGTGAGGGGCGGAGCGGTGCGGGGGGAGAGGCCGGCGGTGGAGAGCTGCACACTGCAACCGAGACGGCGTGCGTCCGAGGTACACAGGCTGTCCACGCATACGACGGCGGCGGGGGAGAGGCGGGAAACGATGCTTTGCAACAGTTCCGCCGTGGAAAGGCCCGTCACGCCCTCTACGCCGGGCGAAAAGGCGGCGACGGGGCGCAGGCGCATTTCTTCCGTTTCGCTGTCGGGATGCTCGCACAGGTGGCGCGTGACAAATACGCGGTCGGCGGTTTCGGGGCCGAGGGCGTCGGCGGTGACGGAGCGGTTGCCCACGCCCGCCACCAGGACAAGCCCGTCGCGCGGCAGGAGGGCGCGGAGCTGGCTGGCAATGGCCCAGACGTAGGCTTCGTTGCGGTCGTCTATCACGGCGAAATGGGGCATATCCAGTGTGATGTATTTCCCCTTCGGGCGGCGCAGGCCGCTGCGCTCGATCTCGACGCGCGTCAGCCCAATGCCCGACGCGCTGGCGGTAAAGGTCTTGACGCCGCGCGGCACGCTGCCTTTGGAGCGGGGGTAGAGTTCGGCGGCAATATCTGTATAGACGGGCATGAAAGCCCTCCTTTCCGCGCACGGGGCGCATGGCTTGTTTTGGGAAGCGTCCAGAATGGGAAGATATTTTTGTCTGTTTTGCCGTTCGCAGGCCGGGAAACATACAGAAACGCCCCGTTTTGGCCACGTCCTCTTTTGAATGTTTGGGGCAGGGGCGGTGCGGATAATCACGGAAAATAACTTTTTTCAAAAAAGGGCTTGCCATCCGCGCGAAAAAATGGTATTATAAATTGCAACTGTTATGGGTATTAAGGAGGTGGTACGATGCCTAATATTAAATCGCAGAAAGACCGTGTTGTACAGGCCAAAAAAGAGGCGATGCACAACAAAGCGATCAAGTCCAACCTGAAAACAGTCGTTAAGAAGGCAGACGCCGCCATTTCCGCCGGCTCCGCCGACAAGGACACTGCGGTGAAAGCTGCTGTTGTCGCGATCGACAAGGCCGCGGCAAAGGGCGTGCTTCACAAGAACACGGCTGCCCGCAAGGTAGCCCGTCTGGCGAAAGCCGCGAACAGAGCTGCAAACTAAGGCTTTCACAGCGCCTGCTGTCATTTAACAGCAGGCGTTTTTATTTTGCAATCCCCCCACCCTACAGGTGGGGGGGGGTGCAAACGTGTTCGCCGAGAGATTCAGCAGTGTACAGTGCCGGGCGGGCTGTTCCATTGTTGTTCTTTTTGCCAAGCTTTTTCTTCCAAGAAAAAGCGTTAGTTCTGGTCGCGGCTCTGGCCCAAGAGGGAGGCGAGGAAGCCCGCGGTCAGGGAGGCTGTCACGCCGCCCGCCGCGGCGGTGAAGCCGCCTGTCAGCGCGCCCACAAGGCCGCTTTTGTCCACCGAGTCCATCACGCCCTGCGCCAGCAGATGGCCGAAGCCGATCAGGGGCACCGTCGCGCCCGCGCCCGCGAAATCGGCGAGGGGATCGTACCAGCCGAGGGCTGACAGCACTACGCCCGCCACCACATAGGTGACGAGGATACGCGCGGGGGTCAGTTTCGTCAGGTCGATCAGGAGCTGGCCGATCACGCAGATGGCGCCGCCTACTACGAACGCCCATACAAAATCCATCCATTCCATTATGCCGCGCCTCCTTTCACGCCGGGCCGCGTCAGGCCGGACGAAAGCTCGATCAGGTGCGCGATGCCTGGGATGCTCTCGCCCTGTAAAAATGTCGTCTGGCTCATCAGCGCGCCTGTGGAGAGGAACAGCACGCGCGACATCCGCCCTTCCCGCAGCGCGGGCAGCACATGGCAGCACAGCACCGCCGCGCTGCACCCAGCGCCCGAACCGCCCGCCTGCACGTTCTGGCTCTCGCGGTCGTAGACGATCAGGCCGCAATCCTTATGATTATTCAGCTTCAGCCCCGCCTGCTCCAATAGCTGTAACAGAAGCGTGCTGCCTACCATGCCGAGGTCGCCTGTGTAGATTGCGTCGAAATGCGCCGGGTCCTCGCCTGTGTCGCTGAAATAGCGGACGATCGTCTCGCAGGCGGCGGGGGCCATTGCCGCGCCCATATTGTTGATGTCCGTGATGTCATAATCCCGAACGCGCCCGAACGTCGCCGCGCGCACATACGGCCCTTCGCCCTCCTGCGCTAAAATGGCTGTGCCCGCGCCCGTCACCGTCCACTGGGCTGTCGGCGTGCGCTTGCCGCCGTAGTCAAGCGGGGTGCGGAACTGGCGCTCGGCGGCGCAGAAATGGCTGCTGCTCATCGCCGCCGCATGGCGCATGTGTCCGCCCGCCACCATGCACGAGGCAAGGCCCATGCCCTCCGCCATGGTGCTGCACGCGCCGTACAAGCCCAGGTACGGCACGTCAAAGCCGCGCATCGTATAGGCCGAGGCTGTGCATTGGCATTGCAGGTCGCCCGCAAATACCGCGTTCAGCGCGCCCGGCTCCAGCCGCGCTTTTTTCAGCGCCGTTTCCAGGCAGCAGCGGACAAAATCGCTCTCTGCCTTTTCCCAGGTCTTTTCGCCGCAGCGTGTATCGGTGATGAGCATGTCAAAGGCCTCTGAGAGCGGCCCTTCCGATTCCTTTTTGCCGCCTACCGCCGCATACGACAGGACACAGGGCGGCTTGTCAAATACGATCGTATCTCCCTTTCGCATAGCGTTACCCTCCCATGATCGGACGCAGGAAATGATAAATGACGCCCCAGGCCACGCTGGCGAGCATGCCGTATACGATCACAGGCCCCGCAATGATGAACATTTTCGCGCCCACGCCCGTGACAAGCCCCTCGCTTCGGAATTCAATGGCCGGGGAAACGACGGCGTTCGCAAAGCCCGTGATCGGCACCAGTGTACCCGCGCCCGCCTTGGCTGCCAACTTCTGGTACCAGCCCAGCGCTGTGGTGACAGCGGAAAGCAGAATCAGCGTCGCGCTGGTGAGCGTTGCCGCGTCCGTCAGCGAATAGCCTAACGCGGCGTAGCATTTGCGTAAAATCTCGCCCAGCAGGCAGATCGCCCCGCCAATACAGAATGCCCACGCGCAGTCCTTCCACAGGGGCGAGGGCGGCGAGGCGGCTTTTGTCATCTCGTCGTATTGCTGTAAGTCGGGCATATGCCGCGCTGCCGCACCCTGCCCGGCCAGCGTGTGCAGGTGCGGGGCCTTTTTGGCCTGCCCTGCGTTTGAACTGGAAGCCATAGGATCGCTCCTCCCACAATCTTTTTTCCTCAGTATTTGCAAAAATCCCGCCCTTTATGTATGGAGGGGCGGCGGGAGAACAGCAGAAAATCTACAAAAATTTTCAGGATTTCATATCTTCCACATTCTTTTTGTCAAACGCCTTGTGTTTCCCACGAATCTATGGTATTATTAACATAATCAAGTCTGCAGGCTGAGCCGCGTCGAACGGCAGGCGGCACACAGGGGGAAACGGTATGAGAACGAAGGAACAGCAGCAAAACGTCCGCAAGGGCTGGGGCATTACGGGGAAACTGGTCTTTTCCATCATTGGCAGCGTGATTATTGCGGTGGCGATTCTGCTGGCGATGGTCTATGTACAGATGTCAAACGCGCTGTTGGGAAAAAGCGAGGACCTGATTGAGTCCTCCATGCAGCAGACTATCCAGGAGACCCGTGCCTGGATGAACAAGACGCTGACCGCCTTGGAGATCCAGCGCGATACTATCGAATATGAGGATATGGATATCCCTGAGATGCAGGAATATATCCGCCATACGGTGAACCCTGAGAGCGCCTACCCCGCCGGGCTGTATGTGGCGCTCACGGACGGATCACTGTACCACGCATCCTTCGTTCCGGGGCCGGAGTACGACGCAAAGACGAAGTCCTGGTACCAAAGCGGCCTTGGCTCCGAGGATTTCGTGCTGGGAGACGTGTATTTTGACGAGGACAGCCAGTCCTATGTGGTGGGCGCTTCGGGCGTGCTGAAAACAAAGGGCGGGAGCGTGCGCGGCGTTGCAGCGGCGGACGTGTACCTCGACTCCATCTCCACGATCGTGAGCGGCGTAAAGTTGGAGGAGACGGGCGGTATCTTCTTAGTGGATTCCCGCACCGATACCATCATCGGCCACCGCGACAGCAGCGTGACCGGCAAAAAGCTCAGCGAGGTGAGCGGCAGCGTCTATACATACGCCAGGGAACAGATGATTGGGGGCAGCTATGGGCTTTCCGTCCATGACAATACCTATATCCAGGTAGAGTCCGTCCCAGGCAGCGACTGGATTGCGGTGGCCTATGTGTCCCAGAGAGAGGTGCTGCGGGAGCTGTATACACTGGCGGGCTTTGTAATTGTACTGGCGATTTTAGCCGTAGCCCTCACCACGCTCCTCGTCGTCATCCAGGTGCGGCGCGTGATCGGGCGCCCAGTGCTGGAACTGAGCCAAGTCGCCAACCGCATTGCCGCCGGGGACCTCAATCAAACCATCCGCTACAGCTCCCGTGACGAACTGGGTGTACTGGCAGACGATTTCAATAAAGTCACCGCGCGTCTGAATAACTATGTCAAGTATATCAATGAGATTGCGCAGACGCTGCGCGACATCGCCGCCGGGAATCTGGATTTCACGCTGCAATATGACTACACCGGCGAATTTTCCAAGATTAAAAGCTCTTTAGAGGAAATTTCCCGGACGCTCAACGCCACGATGGGCCAGCTCCAGGCCGTCTCCCGCGATGTGGCCGCCGGGGCGCAGCAGGTCTCCAACGGGTCGATCAACCTCTCGCAAGGCTCCCTCCAGCAGTCGTCGGCGGTGGAGGCACTGGCCGGGAACATCGACTCGGTATCCACCAGCGTACATGAGATTGCCCAGAGCGCGCAGGAGGCCGATCAGCTTGCCCAGGCCGTAAAGGCGGGCATGCTGGAGAGCGACAATCGGATGCGCGAGCTGAAAGAGGTCATCCAGAATATCAGCGAGCAGTCCTCGCAGATCCATAAAGTGGTCAAGACCATTGAGGACATCGCATCCCAGACGAACATCCTTGCGCTGAACGCCGCCGTAGAGGCCGCCCGCGCTGGGAGCGCCGGGAAGGGCTTCGCGGTGGTGGCCGACGAGGTGCGAAACCTGGCGGGCAAATCGTCCGACGCAGCGCAGGAGACGACCGCCCTGCTGGGCCAAACGGTCAAGGCCATGCAGGAGGGCGTGGATGCGGCGCAGGTGGTGGCGCAGTCCATGCTTTCTGTGGTGGAGCAGGCGGATAAGATGAGCGGGCTAATCAGCGGCATCGCGGACTACACCCGTCAGCAGGCCACCAACGCGGAGGAGATCACGCATGGCATCGGGGAAATTTCCGAAGTGGTCCAGACCAACGCGGCCACAGCGGAGGCCAGTGCCGCCGCCAGTGAGGAGCTGTCCGGCCAGGCCGAAATGCTGAAAGAACTGGTGGCAAAATTCCGTCTGAAAAAGTAACCACGGGGTGTCCGGGCCGCGGAGAGCCTCCCCGCCTCTAAAGCGCGGAGAACTGCACAAAGGATCGGAAAGGCGGCGAGGGGACCAGCCGCCGCAGGGAACATACCGGGGCGGGCCAGGTCGGCCCGCCCCTTTTCTGGCCGCGCACACAGGGGACAAGATGGGTTTCCAAAGGGGCTGCGCCCCTTTGGCGGAGTCCAGAGGCA
>CANCXY010000151.1 GCA_947381875.1 uncultured Clostridia bacterium
GACAGCCAGCGCGCCGAACACGCCCGCCAAAGCGATGCGCTGGCTCTGAGAACCCTGCCGCCGCATCGGTCAACAGCCTCCCCGGCCGCAGCTGCAACACATATCCATGCACATCATGGCCGTACACATATCGCAGCACGAGCAGCCGATCACCGGCGCGCCCTGCCCCATTGTATTCCCATAGGGGCTGCCCGGCATGCCGCCGTTTGCGCTGCTTTGCAGGTTGCGCAGAGCGGCGGCATATTCGCGGTTCTGCGGCGCAAGGCGGCACGCCGTCTCAAAGTACCGCATAGCCTCGGCCAGCCATCCTTTGTAGTAGTAGGCGCTGCCCGTCAAAAAGTTCCACTCCGCGTCGTTCTCGCCGCCCGCGACGGTTTTCAACTGTTCCAGCGCCTGGTCGACGGAGCCGTTTTGCAGCTCCTGGCGGATAGCGCGGAACCGTTCGCTCCGCCCGCCCCCGCGCGCCGCGCCGCCGTTATCGGGGGCCTGCCCTGTGCGGATCACGCCCATCAGGGTATCAAACGCCTCGTTCAGCTCATTCATTTTCGCCTCGGCGTCCTCCCGCAGAGGCCCCGCCTCATAGGCATCCGGGCTGTACTTCTGCGCCAAAGCCCTGTACGCCGCCTTCACTTCTTCCTCGCCCGCGCCCTCGCGCAGGCCCAATACACTGTACGCCTCTCTCGTGTCCATACGTTCCTTCCTCCTTGCTGGCGGTCTACCGCCTGCGCCTGCCCGGGCGCTGCCCGGATCTGCCAAAGGGCGCTGCCCTTTGGAATCCTGCCAGAGGCGCTGCCTCTGGACTCCGCCAAAGGGGCGCAGCCCCTTTGGAAACCCATCTTGTTGGCATTTTCCGTGTCCCCCGCTCAAAGGGTGGGGAACAACACACGGGAATGTTTTCGCGGCTTGGATATTCCTTTGTTTGCTGTTGTAGAATAGTGTAGCGCGAATTTTTGAGCGATTTATGACGGAATGGCAAATTTGTGATGAATTTATGTTTCCCGCGCGGGGTCCCTGCGCCGCTTTTGCCCCGCGAGCGCGATGCTGTGCGGCAGGCCCAGGAAAATGATATTGTCTAACAGGGGTTTTGCCGGGCCGGGCTGGATGAGGTTATAGGCCAGCGCCGCTTCCCCCGCCGAAAGGCGGCACAGCCGCTGTGCCTCGCCCACGGCTTCCTCCCGACTAAGCCCCTGAAGGGCAAATACGTTATAGCTGCCGCGCGCCGTGTCCTTCTCGTAATCCTCGGCGGCATCCAGGTAATAGAGGATGCGGCCAACAAACAGCCCCAGCCGCGCCGCCGCCCGGCTGCCCGGCACGCTGGCGGCAAAGATCGCCTGCGTCATGCGCGCCGTGGCGTCTGCCGCCTCGTCCGCACTGCGCGTCTGCCGCTGTTCCGCCGCGCCCTGCGCCGCCATCTGTTCGGCAAGAAGCCTGTCCAGCTCCGGTCGCCTTTCCCGCGCTTTCCTGTGGGCACGCGCCAGAAACCCGCGCCCCATGTGCGCAGCGAGCCGACGGACACCGTGTTCGTCCGCGCAGTCGTCCGCGAATTTGTAGTACGCCGTCAGCACAAGCGCGTCCGCCGCCAGGGCCAGCCCCTCGGTAGTCTGGCACACGGGCCGTTTGCGCAGCGGCCCCGCCACGCACCGCTCCGGGCAGATATGCGGCGGCCTCTGCGCCGCCCCATCCGCTAAAAGCGCCGCAAATACAAGGTCGTAATTGAGCAGCATGCGCGCCGCGAACCCGTATTCCCGCGCAAGCTCCTTGCACAGCCCGCAGTAGTAGGCGCGGTAGGTGTTCCATTCGCGCACCTTCATTTCCGCCGCAAGCGGCAGGACATATCCGAACATACCGCGCCCCCTTTTCCCATTTGGTATACCATAGTATACAACAACCCGGCGCGTTTTACAAGGAAAACAAAAACTTTCATTTTCCGCAAGAATGATAAAAACATCCGCGCGGTTTTCTGCTATAGTGAAAGCATTGGAAGCGAGCGGGGAAACAATGCCGGTATGCTGAAAGAAAAGAGGGATTTCACCATGCACCCGATCGAAAAAACGCTGCTGTATGTGGAGGAGGGACTGGACGGGAAACTGGACCTCGCCTCCATTGCCGACGCGCTCCACTATTCCCGGTACCATTTGAGCCACCTGTTCACGGAGACCTTTGGCATGACGCTGCGCGGCTACGCCCTGCGCCGTCAGATGACCGAGGCGGCGCGCCTGCTGGCCTTTTCCGAAAAGCCCGTGATGGAGATTGCGCTGTGCAGCGGGTATGAGAGCCAGCAGGCGTTCACCGCCGCGTTCCGCGCATTGTATAAGCTGCCGCCCGCGGCCTACCGGGCGCGCGGGGAATTTTATCCGCTCCAGCTCCCGCTTGCGTACTGGCCGAAAGAAGATGCGCTCCAAATAGAGGAGATCGTCCCGGCGGACAAGAGAGATATCCCCGCGTGGATGGGCCTTGTGCGCCTTTCCGCCGACGGCTTTCCCTGTCTGAATGAGGCGGAACATCTGGATGCCCTGCGGCGCAGTGTCCGGCAGGGGCGGGCGCTGATCCTCCAACGCGGGGACGCCGCCCTCGGCGCGATGTCCTTTTCTGATACTGGGCAGATCGACTTCCTCGCCCTGCATCCGCAGTACCGAAACACCGCCCTGCCCGCACTGTTCCTGGCAAAACTGCGCGAGATGCTGGAGCCGGGGCAGCCCATCACCATCACAACATACCGGCGCGGCGACCGCGCCGATACCGGCCACCGCACGGCATTGCGGCGACTGGGTTTCGTGCCGGGGGCATTGGCGGTGGAGTTCGGCTACCCGACCCAGTGCTTCACGCTTGCGCCGGGTATAGGGAAACCGCCCGAAAACGAGCGGGGCTTTTCCTGGCTTCCACGCCTCTCGGAGGGAGAAACAACGCCGGTTTCCGATGCAAGGGAGGCGCAGCCATGACGCCCTCCCAAAAGGCCGATTTCGGAAAAGAATTTACCGCCGCCGCTCTGTTCCGCTTCGCCCTCCCCACCATGACAATGATGGCCTTTTCCGGCCTCTATACGATGGCAGACGCCGCTTTTGCCGCCCATTTCGCAGGCAAACACGCACTGGCGGCGCTCAATATCGCCGCGCCCATGCTGCATCTTGTCGTGGGCCTCGGCACAATGTTTGCCACGGGTGCGAACGCGCGTATTTCCCAGGAAATGGGCGCGCGCCGGGAACGGGAGGCCCGCGAAGACCTCACACTCCTAATCTTAGTAAGCGCCCTGGCCGGGACGGCGCTGGCCGCCGCCGCGCTGTGGCAGCTCGACCCGCTTTTATCCCTGTTGGGGGCAAAAGGCCCGCTGACAGAGAGCGCCAGGGACTACCTCGGCACGCTGCTCCCTTTTTTCCCCGCCTACCTGATGCAGACCGTCTTTGCAAACCTGTTCGTTACGGCGGGGCGGCCTGGACTGGGGGCGGCGCTTTCCATCGCCGCGGGGGTGCTGAACCTGATCCTGGACGCGGTGTTGATGGGCGTATGCGGTCAGGGCGTCCGGGGCGCGGCGCTGGGCACGGGGTTGTCCTGCCTGCTGCCGTCGGCGGCGGGGCTGTGCTTTTTCGCGGCGCGCCGAAAAGCGCCCCTGCGGCTTTGTAAAACGGCATGGCGGCCCAAAGCGGTGGCCGAATGCTGCCTCAATGGAAGTTCCGAGATGGTCGGACAACTTGCTATGGCGGTGACGGTGTTCCTGTTCAACGCCAATATGCTGCGCCTGGCCGGGGCGGACGGTGTGGCCGCCGTCACCATCCTGAACGACGCGCAGTTCCTTTTGGAGACGTTGTATATCGGTTTTTCGATGGGCGTCGCGCCCATCCTCGGTTTTCAGCACGGGCGCGGCGGCGCACGTGGGCAAAAGCGCCTTTTATGCGCCTGCCTGCGTGTGGTCGGCGTACTTTCAGCCGCGGTGTGCGGACTCTCCCTGATAGGCGGTCCCCTGCTGGCCCTGCGGATAGCCGGGGGAGAAGCGCGTGTGGCCTCCCTTGCGGTGCAGGGATTCCGGGCGCTTTCCGTCAGCTTCCTGTTCAGTGGGATGAATATTTTCGCCTCCGCTCTGTTCACCGCACTTTCCAACGGAAAAGTTTCCGCGCTGCTTTCCTTCCTGCGGACGTTCGCTTTCCTGACGGCGGCACTGCTGACCCTGCCGCGCCTCTGGGGCGTGATGGGCGTATGGCTCGCCCCGCCCGCCGCCGAGGCGATGGTGTTCGCGCTCTCGGTGTTTTTCCTGCGCGGGCAGCTTCGGGCATACGGGCGGGCCGCATGATGCAGGAACGGCCAAAGCGGAAGTTTTTGTGTATTTCCCCGCCCGCAGGGCGGGGAAATACACGGCAACGGCTCCGCGATGCGGGAGCGGCAAAGCAACGTTCTTTTGTGTACTTTTATGCTCTGTGGGCAGGGAAACACACGGGAATTGACGTTAAGCCTTTTCCTTCTCGCCCACCGTTTTTTCCGGTTCGGGCGGCAGGTGGTCGACGGTATCAAAGCGGTAGCCTGCGTTCTTAAACCAATGAATAACATCAGGCAGAGCGACGGCGGTGTTTTTCGTCGCGTTTGTGTCGTGCATCAAAACGATGCAGGGGGTCTTTTCGCCCACCTCGCGCACGATATTGTTGTAGATAGTCGAGGCGGACGGGTGCCCGCCCACGGCGTCCTCGGCGCTCACGTTCCAGTCGACATATGTAAACCCGCGCTCGGCGGCCTGCGCCTTTAATTCCTTCATAATGCCGCTGCCCCCGTACCGGTGGCTGACCGTGTTGGAGCTGCCGCCGGGGAAACGGATCCACTTGATCTGCGTTTCGGGCGGCACATACGGCATCAGCTTTTCACGGAGCGCCTCCAAATCGGCCCAGTACGCTTCGGGGCTGCTGTAAATATCCTTGTATTCATGCGTGCAGGTGTGCAGCGCGATCAGGTGCCCTTCGGCGGCGGTGCGTTCGAGCGTGGGCAGGTACTTTTCATTGTTCTCCGCCGCCATCACGAAGAAGGAGGCGGGCACGCCCTCCTCTTTCAGGGTGTCCAGTACGCGTTCCGTCGTGGCGGAGGGGCCGTCATCGAACGTCAGGTATACCACCTTTTCCCCCTCCTGGCCCTGCTGCGCGCTGTCGGCCCCCTGCGCCGTCATCAGGGCGCGAGTGTCGGCCAGGTCCTCCCAGGTGCAGCCGACGGCTTTGTTCTGGTGGGCACGCAGGATGTATCCCCCCGCCACGCACGCGGCGCACAGGAATATACCGAACAGCACGCTTTGCCGCACCTGCCGCGTAAGCGGATTCCGCTGTTTCATACTCTCCCCGCCTTTCTCCCGGAAGTGTCCAAAACGGGAGTTTTTGTGTATTTCCCCGCCCTGCGGGCGGGAAAATACACGGCAATCGCTCCGCGACGCGGACACTCCCTTTCTCCCGGTCGTTTCTGCTCTCATTTTATGCGGGCCAAAGCGTGGATAGCACCGCGCGGCCTGCATATTTTTTCATCTGTGCCCGCCTTTTTTCCAGGCACAGGAAAATTTCACAGGGAAAAAAGGCATGTTTTATCGCATTTGCACACAATTCCCGCAATGGGAAGAAAAAACGTTGGCAAATTAGCGTATTGCATTTTCTCTCTTTCCAGCAGTAAAATTATAGACAACCCATGAATGGAAATCGCCCCGCCGGGGCGGCATTCCGAATGGAATGTGAAACAAGAGGTTTGGAGGAAAGAAATATGAAAAAATGGATCGCAGCGGCTATGGCGCTGTGCATGGCTCTCACGCTCGTCGCGTGCGGCGGCGGTGCAAGCTCCAGCTCCAGCAGCAGCACACCCGCGAATGACAGTTCATCCACCAGCAGCTCCGCCGACAGCAGCTCTGCGGACAGCGATTCCGCCGACAGCTCCTCGGCTGAGGACAGCAGCACACCCGCCGCTTCCGGCACGGCGATTAAGATCGGCGGCATTGGCCCCGTTACCGGCGGCACGGCTGTATACGGCCTTGCGGTGCGCAACGGCGCGGAGATTGCCATTGAAGAACTGAACGCCAAAGGCGGCCAGCAGTACGAGTTCAAATTCGAGGACGACGAAGGCGAGGCGGAGAAGGCCGTCAACGCGTACAACAGCCTGAAGGACTGGGGCATGCAGATCCTGATGGGCACTGTTACCAGCACGCCGAGCATCGCCGTAGAAGCCGAGACCGCGAACGACAATATGTTCCAGATCACCCCGTCGGGTTCCGCCGAGAAGTGCATCGAGGAGCCGAACGCGTTCCGCATGTGCTTCTCCGACCCGGAGCAGGGCACGCTTTCCGCCGACTATATCTCTGAAAACGGCCTGGCGACAAAAGTAGCCGTCATCTACGACAGCTCCGACACCTATTCTTCCGGCATCCACGACGCGTTCATCACCGAGGCCAAAGCCAAGGGTCTGGAAGTGGTCACGGACGAGGCGTTTACCTCCGACAGCAACAAGGACTTCAACGTGCAGATCCAGAAAGCGCAGTCGAGCGGCGCGGAATTGGTGTTCCTGCCCATCTACTACACCGAGGCTTCTCTGATCCTGACGCAGGCGGACAAGCTGGGTTACAAGCCCGCGTTCTTCGGCTGCGACGGCCTGGACGGCCTGGTAGATGTAGAAAACTTTGACACGGCCCTGGCCGAGGGCGTCATGCTCATGACGCCGTTCTCCGCCGCCGCGACGGATGAAAAGACGACCGCGTTCGTCAAGACCTACCAGGAGAAATACAACGGTATCCCGAACCAGTTTGCCGCCGACGCATACGACGCTATCTACGCCATTGCCGCCAGTGTGGAGAAATCCGGCGTTGCGGCGGACGCGGATATGTCCACCATGTGCGAGGCGTTGAAAACCGCTATCACGGAGATCACGCTGGACGGCCTGACCGGCACGGGCATTACCTGGGACGCCGGCGGCGCGCCCACCAAGAGCCCGCTTGTCTACGTTATCAAAGACGGCGCTTACGAGGCGGCGTAAAACCGCAAGAGCGCTTTACACAGCCAACGAAGGCTGCCGGAATTTCCCCGGCAGCCTTAGGCTGTAAAAAGGCACGATTGTTTCTCACCGTTTCGGAGATACGCAAGCGCTGAAAACTGAAACGGCTGGGCCAAAATGCAATTTTGGCCCTGTTAAAAGTTTCGCCGGCCTTTTCAAAGGCCGCAGGAGTCCAGAGGGCAGCGCCCTCTGGGCAGGTCCGGGCGGCAGCCCGGCGGAGGATTCCAAAGGGGGCGGCGCCCCCTTTGGGCGGGGGAGAAGGGGGAGAGGTACATGCAGTTTTTATCGTATCTTGTGAATGGTATCAGTTTGGGCAGTATCTATGCGGTGATTGCCCTGGGGTATACAATGGTGTACGGCATTGCCCGTATGCTGAATTTTGCGCATGGGGACGTGATCATGGTCGGCGGGTATATCGCGTTCCTTACCATGACATCGCTGGGGCTGCCCGCGATTGTCGCGATTCTGGCGGCTATGGCTGTATGCACGCTGCTCGGCATTACCATTGAGCGCGTGGCGTATAAGCCGCTGCGCGAAGCGCCCAGCCTGGCGGTGCTGATTACGGCGATCGGCATGAGCTACCTTCTGCAAAACCTGGCGCTGCTCATCTTTGGCAGCGCGCCGCGCTCGTTTACCTCTGTCGTCGCGATGGAGCCGCTGCGGCTGTTCGGCGGTCAGCTCGTGATTACGGGGGAGACGCTTGTCACCATTTTGACGGCGGCGGTCATTATGGTGGCGCTGACGCTGTTCGTCAATAAAACGCGCGTCGGCCACGCCATGCAGGCCGTCTCCGAAGATAAGGGCGCGGCGCAGTTGATGGGCATTGACGTGAACGCTACCATTTCCCTCACCTTTGCCATTGGCAGCGCGCTGGCGGCCATTGCGGGCGTGCTGCTGTGTTCGGCGTATCCGACGCTTCAGCCCACCACGGGCGCGATGCCCGGCATCAAAGCCTTTGTGGCGGCGGTGTTCGGCGGCATCGGTTCCATTCCGGGCGCAATGCTGGGCGGCGTGCTGTTAGGCATCATCCAGAGCCTCGCTACCGCGTATATCTCCTCCCAGATGGCCGACGCGATCGTATTCGGCGTACTCATCGTCGTGCTGCTCGTGCGCCCCGCCGGGATTTTGGGCAAGCAGACAAGAGAGAAAGTGTAGGTGGACAGCATGAATGGAAAATCCCCCGTCGCGGGCAAACCCGCCAACCGGACCTTCCGGGCCAACCTCGTCACCTATGGCATAGTGATTGTGCTGTACGCCATTGTGGAACTGCTGCGCGCCGGGAATCTGCTCAGCAACTCCATGAGCGGCCTGCTCG
>CANCXY010000152.1 GCA_947381875.1 uncultured Clostridia bacterium
CTCTGGACTCCGCCAAAGGGGGCAAGCCCCCTTTGGAATCCCATTACGCGCGGCAATTTAATTGCCGCGCACCTATAAGGGAGTATCCCAGCGTAGGGCGGGGAAACACACGGAAAATATCTCCGCACCTCGAACGCGCTCTAAAAAAGCACCCGCGGCAGCACGGTTTGTGCCGTTGCGGGTGCTTTTCGTTTTTACGATCAATCGTTGCTGCGGCGGCCTAACAGGCGCAGGATATACAGGAAAATGTTGATAAAGTCCAGATAGAGCTGCAGCGCCGCTATGATGGACGCTTTTTTTGACATCTCGTAGTCTCCCTCATATGCGGCGTGGAGATGCTTGATCTTCTGGGTATCATATGCGGTAAGGCCCATGAATACGGCCAAGCCGACAAAGCACATCACGCGCTCCGCACCCGAAAGCGGCAGGAACATTGCCAATACCCAGTAGACCGCAAGGAAGATCAGGCCCGCCATCAGAATGGGGCGCAGGCCGGAAAGGTCGCGTTTGGTAAGGAACCCATACGCCGACAGCACGCCAAAATACAGCGCCGTCAGGCCGAATACGGTGACGAGGATCTGCACGTCATAGAGGAAAAAGATGGTGGAAAATGTGATGCCGTTCAGCGCCGCATAGGCGAAAAACAATCCGCGCGCCGCTCCAATGCTCAGCGAGTGCAGGCGGGCGCTCAGAACCATCACCACCACGATTTCCGCAAGCATCAGCAGGAATACCCCCGCCGTGCCCATTGAAAATATCGCGTACATGCCGCCGCTCACAGCGAACGCGATGCCTACCCCGAACGTTACCAGAAGCCCCAGGAACATCCAGCCAAATGTTTTGGCTGTATATGTGTGCAGCGGTTCGCTGCCAAAACGAAGCCCCGAACGCTCATCATAATACATTTGATTGTCCATGAAACAATATCCTCCGTTTCTGTTTCGTTTCTTGCCACCCGAAAATCAAGGGGACAGCGCACGCAAAATAGCCCTTGCCCGTATCCCTCCCAAGTGGTATTATTATAGTATACCACATTTACCGTCCGTTTGCAAGATAAACCGCGCACAGATCGGTGAGGATATCCTCCGGCAGCATCCCCTGTTGGGAGAGACGGGCGGCGCAGGCATCCGCCGCAAGGCCGTGCAGATAGACGCCGCACAGCGCCGCGTGCAGAGGGGTCAACCCCTGCGCCGCGTACCCCGCAATCATGCCCGCCAGTACATCGCCGCTCCCCCCGCGCGCAAGGCCCGCGTTGCCAGTGCGGTTCTCATACAGCGTCCCATCTGGCGCGGCAATGTGCGTGCGGTGGCCTTTCAGCACCACCACGGCGGCAGTTTTGCGCGCGAACGCGCTTGCCGCCCCCGCAGGGTCGGCGGTGATCTCCCGCACCGTGCAGCCGCAAAGGCGCGCCATTTCTCCGGGGTGCGGCGTGATAATCAGCCGCCCGGCGGCGCGATGCAGTGTTTCCGGTTCGTCCGCCAGGCTGCAAAGCCCGCCCGCGTCCAGCACCACCGTACCCGCCGCTTCCGTGAGCAGGGTGCGCATCAGTGCCGCCGTTGCGTCGTCAGCCTCGCGCCCACAGCCGCCCAGACAGACAGACGCCTTTTGCGCCGTTTGGGCAAGGCCGCTGCCATCCGGCAGGGGCAGGAAGGTCGCTTCTAAAATGCGGGCCGCAACGCTCGCGATCACCGGCTCCGCCGCCGCCAGCGTCACAATGCCCGCCCCCGCCCGCAGCGCCCCCAGTACCGAAAGCGCCGCCGCGCCCCGGTACTGTGTGCATCCGCATACGGCCAGTACGCGGCCATAGCTCCCTTTATGGCTTTCCGGGTCGCGCGGGGGGAGAAATTGAAAGATCATTTGAGGGGTCAGGATCGTCATGGTATTCCCTTTCATCATGCGTGTTTTCAAGTGATTTTACGATAACCAAACATTCCCAAAAACAAAAATGGAGGTTTTCAAACATGGACGCACGTCTGCAAAACATCATTGAACAAAGTGAAAACATCGTTTTCTTCGGCGGGGCGGGTGTCTCCTGCGAGAGCGGTATTCCCGATTTCCGAAGCACGGACGGCCTGTATAACCAGACCTACCGCTGGCCGCCGGAGGAAATCCTCTCCCACCATTTTTTTGAGGAGCAGCCGGAAGAATTTTACCGCTTCTACCGCGACAAAATGCTCTACCCGGACGCGAAACCCAACGCCGCCCATCTCGCGCTCGCGCGCCTCGAACAGGCCGGAAAGCTGAAAGCCGTCGTGACCCAGAACATCGACGGCCTGCACCAGGCGGCGGGCAGTAAAAATGTGCTGGAATTGCATGGCAGCGTACACCGCAACCATTGTGCGCGCTGCGGCAAAGCATATACATTGGCGGATATTCTTTCCTCCCAAGGCGTCCCGCGCTGCACCTGCGGCGGCGTCATCAAGCCCGACGTAGTCCTCTATGAGGAACCGCTCGACGAGGCCACCATGAATGCTGCCCTCCAGGCCATCCGCCGCGCCGACCTGCTGATTGTGGGCGGCACGTCCCTCAACGTCTACCCCGCCGCCGGGCTTCTGCGCTTCTATCGCGGCAGCGCGCTTGTTGTCATCAACAAAACCCCCACCCCCGCCGACACCGACGCGTCGCTTGTCATTCAGGACGCCATTGGGGATGTGCTGGGCGGGTAGGTCTTGCCTCCGGCGGCCCGCTTTTCCTTGAAAGGAAAAGCGGGGCAAAAGGAACTTTTAACAGGGGATTAGAGGCCGTCAGCGAGGCCGTAGACGTCGTTTTCGGTGCCTGCGGCCCCCGCCCATTCGATGGGTTTTTCAAAGGTGAGGCGCAGGATGGTATCGTAGGGGTCGCGCGACGCAATGGGCACGCGGACAGTCAGATCGTCCCCGTGCGGCGTGACCGTGAAATCGGCGGCGTTCAGCGCCTCGGCGCGCAGCAGCTTTCCGGGGCTGGGGAAGGTAATCTCGTCCTGCTCCCACCGCAGAAGATGGATGTACATGGTATCGCCCTGATATGTCGCGCCGCCCCAGCGTCCGGGCAGGACAGGCCCGCCGCGTGTGTTGTAGATGCTTTCACCGTACCGTTCCAGCCATTGGCCGAATTGCCTCAGGCGCTCCACCTGCGCGGGTTCCATTGCGCCGTCCCCCATCGGGCCTATGTTCAACAGATAGTTGCCGTCCCGCACAACAATAGAGACAAGGTTTGCCACCAGATCGCGCAGCGGCAGCACGGGGCGGCCTGGGATATAGCCCCAGGAATCGGCGATGCAGTCGTTGGAGTCCCAGGGCTTGTCGGTGCGTATTTCGTCAATGCGGCGTTCGCGCACATGGAAATCCCCCTGCCATCCGCCCCGGTTGTTGATCATGATGTCCGGCTGCAAAGCGCGTATTTCATTTACCAGTTTTTCCGATTCCCAGAAATAGTTGACGCGCATGTATTTGCTGGTGCCCCAGTCCGCCCTGCGCTGCCACCCGTCCCCGCCGTAATCAATGCCGCCCAGCGCCAGCCATTCGCCGTCGAACCACAGCATGTCGATCTTGCCGTAGTTTGTCATCAGCTCGCGGAGCTGGTCGTGACACTGTTTGCGCATGGCCTGCGCGCTGTCCCAGTAGAAATCGGGCAGGAAGTAGCCCGGAAAGCGCCAGTCCATCGGCGAATAATAAAAGCCCACTTTCAGCCCCTCGGCGCGGCACGCCTCCACATATTCGCGCACAAAATCCCGGTGGGCGGCGCTTTGCATGGCGTTGAAATCCGTCGTCTTTGTATCGAACAGGCAGAAGCCGTCATGATGGCGCGTCGTCAGCACCATATACCGCATGCCCGCCGCTTTCGCGGCCTTTGCCCAAGCCCGCGCGTCAAAGGCGGGCGCGGCGAAGTCTTCTTTCAGCGCCTCGTATTCCCGCACGTTCAGTTTTTCATTGAACAGCACCCATTCCCCTTTGCCCAGCATGGAGTATAGTCCCCAATGGATGAACATGCCGAATTTTGCCTCCCGGAACCACCGCATCTGCGCCTCGCTGAGCGGCTGTACTTCTTCGGGCACATAGCTTTCCCGCACGCGGTCGATCGTCTGCATTTCCCGGATTGTTTTCATTTTCTCCCCGCCTTTCAGAGCTTGTACCTATACGATAACACACCCGGCGGGCAAATGCAACCTGTGAATCAAACAGACAAAATTGATTTTTAGCTTGACAAGGCGAAGCAAGGCATGTATTATATAGACATAATAAAAAGGCACCGCCGACAGACGGTTGCCCGGGGTTAAGCTATAGAATAGCCGTCACCTTTTGCTGGGGTTGGGCGGCTATTTCTTTGTATGATTGGATATTTTCCATGTAATGGAGAATACGCTGTAGGTCAACGAGACCAGTAAGGACAAGAGCATCAGCGTTTCCGTTAAACTCATGGCTTATCACCTTCCAACGTATAACGCCGGGAGCAATAACAAAGTTTTGCGCCCGGCTTTTACCCCGGGCTTGACCGCCTGCCGTTGCGACAGTGCCATGCCTATACTATACCACTGTTCGACAATGTTTGCAATACATTTCCTATAAAAAGACAAAAAGGCGGGCGCAACAATAAAATTGTTGCGCCCATGATGGGTTTCCAAAGGGGGCTTGCCCCCTTTGGCGGAGTCCAGAGGCAGAGCCTCTGGCAGGATTCCAAAGGGCAGCGCCCTTTGGGCAGGTCCGGGCGGCAGCCCGGCGGCCTACTCCGCCAAAAGCGCCTCCACCTGCGCCCGCTCCGGCATGGAGCGGATCGCACCTTTTTTCGTTGTCACCAGATACGCCGCCGCGTTGGCGAAACGCAGCATGGCGCGCAGGCCGGATTCTGTCAGACTGTTCAGGCCGTGTTTTAGCGCAAAATGCAGGATGCACGCGCAGAAGGTGTCCCCCGCCCCTGTCGTTTCAATCGTGCCGCCCCGCGCCTGCGCCGGTTCAAACACGCGCAGGTTTTCATAATAGGCATAGCTGCCCTGCGCGCCCGCCGTCACGTTCAGCAGGCGGATGTTGGGATATGCCGCTTTCAGCGCCGCCGCGCCTTTGTCAAAATTCGCCTCGCCTGTCATGAACAAAAGCTCGTTATCGGCGATTTTCAGAATATCACACTGTGCCAGCCCCCATGCAATCTGCTCTTTGGCCGCTTCGAGGCACCCCCAGAGCGGCGGGCGCAGGTTGGGGTCGAATGAGATCAGCGCACCGCCCGCTTTGGCGGCTGCGGCGGCTTTTTGCGTGGCGGCCCGGACCCCGGCGTGCGTCAGGGAAAGCGAGCCAAAATGGAAAATGCGCGCGCTGGAAACTGTGTCCGCAGGCACTTCCTCCGCTGTCAGCAGCATATCCGCCCCTGGGTCGCGGTAAAAAGAGAAATCCCGGTCGCCGTTCGGCTCGTTTTTCACAAAGGCTAAAGTGGTATGGCAGCCGCCGTCCAATATCAGGTGTGTCGTGTTGATGCCCGCCCCGCGCACCACTTCCCGGAGCTGACGGCCAAACAGATCGTCCCCTACTTTCCCCACAAAGGCGCAGGACCGCCCTAACTTGTTCAGCATGGCAAGCACATTGCAGGGCGCACCGCCGGGGTTTGCCTCAAACAGGGGGTTGCCCTGCGCCGAATCGCCGCTTTCCGTGAAGTCGATCAGCAGTTCCCCCAGAGCCACAACATCAAACTGTTTCGTTTCCATACGCCTGCCCCTCCCTTTTCTCAAACGTCAGGTCATATTTTTCCACGTCCATCATCACGGTGCCGTCGGCCTCAAAGCTGATGGCGTCGGCCTCCATCGGCGTATAAATCACCGCGCTGGCCGCCTGTTCGCCGTCGTTGACAAACACCTCGACGCTGAACCTGTCTAAAATGACGCGCAGGCGCAGAGCGCCGTTCCGGGGGCGCACAAAGAAACTGCGCGTATGTACGATATCATGGTGCAGCCCGCTGCGCGAACGGTCTATTTTTACCGTGCCCTGGTCGGGGCGGTAGCGGATGGTCGTGACGCACTCGCCGTTTTTCGCCACATGCAGGCGGAAACAGCGGTAGGAATCCGTGCCGATGGGCTGGATATCGACGGTCATATCCAACACGCGCCCGCGCACGCCGGGCAGGTTGATTTCCCCGCTGACAGGGATATGCCGGTGGATGACAGGGCGGGTGCGGCACCCTTCCAATTCGCGCACGGGCGTCTGAATCAATCTACCGTCCCGGATATGCAGTTCACGCGGCAGCGTCATCTGCCCGAACCAGCGCGCGCCGTGCTGCTTTGCGCTTACTGTGTTCCAGTTCTGCATCCACGCGATCATCACGCGCCGCCCGTCCGACGTGAGGAGCGTCTGCATCGCGTAGAAATCAATGCCATAATCGACAGCCTGCACGCTGCGGCGAGTGAACGTGTGCGTTCCGGCGTCATAGTCCCCTATAAAACAGGCCGTGCAGTTGCCCGCGTGGAATTCCAGGCCGATGGGCGTTACATCCTGCGGGCTTGTGAACAGTACCTGAGCGCCGTCCAGCTCGAAAAAGTCCGGGCATTCCCACATCAGGCCGTACTGCCCGCGCGAGGCGTCCAGCGTGCCTTCATATGCCCAATGCACCGCATCGGCGCTGCTGTAGAGCAGGATGGCCCCGCTCCCGTCCGCGCAGCGGTTTCCGATCACCGCGCGGTAACTGCCGTCCGGCTCCTGCCAGATCTTCGGGTCGCGGAAATCCTCCACGCTGCCGCCGGCGGGCAGGTCGTCCGCCGTCAGGACGGGGTTTGCATCGAATTTTTCATAATCCACGCCGTCGCCGATGGCCACGCACTGTGTCTGCCTGTCCTGCAAAAGCCCCTCCGGGGTGCGCTCGCGCCGCACGCCGGTGTACATTAAAAGCTGACGGCCATCCGGCAGTTCCAGCGCGCCGCCCGAAAAGCAGCCGGAGGCGTCGTAGGGCGCGTCGGGGGCCAGCGCGGCGGGCAGGCGCTCCCAGTGCAGGAAATCCTTCGTCTTGAGGTGTCCCCAGTGCATCGGCCCCCACTCGTTGGAATAGGGGTGGTACTGGTAAAACAAATGGTATTCCCCTTTATATACGGAAAAGCCATTGGGATCGTTCATCCAGCCGATGGTAGGCGTGGCGTGGAATGCCGGGCGCTCCTCCGGCGGAATCAGCGGCCCGTAATGCGCCTCAAACTCGCGGGCTTTCTGAAGCGTTTCGGTTATCATAAAGCCATTTTCTCCTTTTGCGGTAATACGTTATTTTTTATTATACCCTTCGCCGCCCCGCTGTCAAGGGAAGCGCGCAGGAAATCCAGGAAATCCGGAGGGAATCGCTTTACCTGTTTCTCCCTGCCTCCGGCGGGGAGAAACAACCTTATTTTATTATTTCCTGCCGGGCCAAAGTGCAGCCATTGATTTCCTCGCAGGAAACCAAAAAACAAAACGCCGGACAAGATGGGATTCCAAAGAGGCGCGCCCCTTTGGCGGAGTCCAGGGGCGGCGCCTCTGGGCAACCCCCGCCCGCCTATCGGGAAGGGCGGCGGCACAAGACCTGCCGCCGCCCTTCCGCAGTGTATTGAGGAGAGATTGGGTTATTGCATATTATTCAGCCTGGGCATAACGGGTATATGCGTTCTTATACACTTCCAAGATCTTATCCATCGCGTAGGTATCGGTCAGTTCCTTCTTATAGGCTTCCCACTCCTCATCCGAGGGGCCGCCGTCGCGCAGCCACAGCGCTTCCTGTTCCTTCACATGTTTTTCAAAATCGGTGCGGTATCTGTCGATCGTATCCAGTTCATCCTTCGTGAACACGCAGTCGACCGGGTAGAAGGTGAAATCGTCCACATAATTGAACCAGAAATTCTGCAAATCGTTCAGACGCTCCAGAGCGCGGTCCTCCATATGGAACACGTTGGTGTAATACTCGGAGAGGATCAGTTTCGGACCGGCTACCTCATAGGTGCCTTTCAGCTCACCAGCAGACTTGTTGAATTTCTCGCGGGCTTCGTCGTCGGTGATGGACACATACATGCCCTGCGCGTCCTTTTCCTCGTTGAAGTATACACCGATGGGGCCGTATTGGAGCTGCATGACCGCCTCGCCAGTATACCACTGGTCGTAGAATTTCAGCAGGTTGACAGGGCTTTTGCAGTCCTTGGTGATGGAAAGGTTGCCGGAGTTGACGGCGGAACCGGCGGACTTGATGGTGACAGTGCAGGTGCCGTCCGGACCCTTCAGCGGGGGCAGGTAGACATAGTCCTCAGCGTGGGTGCTCATCAGCTCG
>CANCXY010000153.1 GCA_947381875.1 uncultured Clostridia bacterium
GTCACGCTCACTTTCAAAAACCTCCACACCCGCCCGCTGATGTCCTTTACGGCGTATTTTCGGTGCAAAAACAGCGCGGGGGAAGTAGTCGTGGAGGACGCGTTCACCTATGACAACATACAGGCGGGCGAGGGCGCGTGTTTCGGGGCGGACGACGCGGTGTTCGTCAGCCGGGAACCACTGGCGGGCGTGGAGGTGCGCCTGGGCAGCGTGACCTATGACGATGGCATGCCGCACGATCTGCGCCGCTGTATGGCGGTGGCGCTGCCGCAGCCGCAGCCGCTGCCCGCCGGGGTGCGGGCGGACGTAGAGCGCACCCTGCGGATCTCCGGGGCGGCCTACTATCCGGAGGATGTGGAGGACGGATGGCGCTGCACCTGCGGCGCGTTCAACTACAACGCCGGGCGGGGCCTGTACTATTGCAGCGAATGCGGCGCGGAAAAGGCGCTGCTGAAAGCGGCCCTGCGCGCCAGCGCCAGCACGGCGGCGGGGGCCAGCACCTACGGCGCGGATATGCGGTTCCTCCCCGTGCGCGACGAGCAGACGCCCGCCCGAAGCAGCCGGCAGTACATACAGCGCAATTTGCGCGGCGTGTTCCCCGAACCAAAGCCGGTGCAGGTGATCCCCCGCGAGCTGTATGATGCCCCCGCGCCATCTTCCAACAGCGTTTCCATCATGAAAGATACCACGGCAGATTTTATCCTGCGCTATGTCCCGCTGTTCACCGCCATTGCGTCATCCCTGTTCACAGCGGCGGCGGTATTGGTGGCACGGTATCTGCGATAAAAAAACCGTCCCCCCGAAAATGCAATTTTCGGGGAATTGAAAGTTTCGGTCCACCCTTTTCAAAGGGTGGCGAGGATTCCAAAGGGGCAGCGCCCCTTTGGGCAGGTTTGGGCGGCAGCCCAACAACAGAAAGGGAAAGCAAAGCGCATGGCAAAGACCACCGCCTATACGAATGAAAGCATTGCGATGCTGAAAGGGGCCGACCGGGTGCGCAAGCGCCCGGGCGTTATTTTTGGCTCGGACGGCATCGACGGGTGCGCGCACTCCATTTTTGAGATTTTATCGAACGCCATCGATGAGGCGCGGGAGGGGTACGGAAAGCGTATCCTTGTCACACGGTTCGAGGATGGGGCCGTGGAGGTCGAGGATTTTGGCCGCGGCATGCCCGTAGACTACAATAAAAACGAGGAACGGTACAACTGGGAGCTGCTGTTCTGCGAGATGTACGCGGGCGGCAAATACGGTGAGGACGACTATGAATATGCGCTGGGCCTTAATGGGTTGGGCCTGTGCGCGACACAGTATGCCTCCGAATGGATGCAGGCCGATATTTACCGCGACGGGTTCCATTACCACCTGAATTTCCAGAAGGGCGAGAACGTCGGCGGGCTGCAAAAGGAGCCGCTGACGAAAAAACGCACGGGGACGGTGATCCGCTGGCGGCCCGATACCGAGGTTTTCACCGACATCCATGTGCCCGCCGAGGTGTTCCATGATACCATCCGGCGGCAGGCCATCGTCAATGAGGGCGTCACCTTTACCTTTACCGACCTGGGGAGCGGGGAAAAGCAGACGACCGAGTATTACTTTGAAAACGGCATCCGCGACTATGTGGAGCAGACGGCTGGGCTGGACGCTTTAACGCCTGTGCGCCTGTGTCAGTCCAGCGCAGAGGGGCGCGACCGCGAGGATAAGCCCGACTATAAAGTAAAGCTCAACGCGGCGTTCTGTTTCTCCAATAAAAACCAGCTTTTGGAATATTACCACAATTCCAGTTGGCTGGAACACGGCGGCAGCCCCGACCGCGCGGTGAAGTTGGCGTTTGTGAGCCAGATCGACGCGTTTTTGAAATCCAAAAACCTCTATAAAAAGGGCGAGAGCCGCATTACCTTTACCGACGTGCAGGACTGCCTGATCTTCGTCTCCAGCTCGTTTTCTACGCAGACAAGCTACGAAAACCAGACGAAAAAGGCCATCACCAATAAATTTATCCAGCAGGCCATGACGGATTTCCTGAAACACAATTTAGAGGTCTATTTCCTGGAAAAGCCGGAGGAAGCGCTGCGCATTGCCCAGCAGGTGCTGATCAATAAGCAGAGCCGCGAACATGCCGACCAGGTGCGTCAGGGCGCAAAAAAAACACTTTCGGCGCAGCTCGATATCGCCAACCGCGTACAGAAATTTGTCGACTGCCGCTCCAAAGACGTTGCCCGCCGGGAAGTGTATATCGTGGAGGGCGATTCCGCTATGGGCGCGGTGAAGCAGAGCCGCGATTCCGAATTCCAGGCCATCATGCCCGTGCGCGGCAAGATCCTCAACTGCCTGAAAGTGGATTATGACCGCATTTTCAAAAGCGACATCATTACAGACCTTATCAAAGTGCTGGGCTGCGGCGTGGAGGTGCAGGTAAGGGGGAAAAAAGACCTTGCCAGCTTCGACCTCGCCAACCTGCGCTGGAGCAAGGTGATTATCTGCACCGACGCCGATGTGGATGGCTACCAGATCCGCACGCTGATCCTCGCCATGATCTACCGCCTGGCCCCGACGCTGATCAACCAGGGCTATGTCTATATCGCCGAATCGCCGCTCTATGAGATCGAAAGCAAGGGGAAAACCTATTTTGCCTATACGGAACCCGAAAAGACAGAGTTTTTGAAACGTATCGGGAAGAACAAATACACCATCCAGCGTTCCAAGGGCCTGGGCGAAAACGACCCGGAGATGATGTGGCTCACCACCATGAACCCGGAGACGCGCCGCCTCATCAAAGTGACGCCGGAGGGCGCGCAGCGCATGGCGGAGGTGTTCGACCTGCTGTTGGGCAACAACCTGGCGGGCCGCAAGGAGCATATTGCGGTGCATGGGTGCGAATATCTCGACGATTTGGATGTCTCATAACCCTTCGCGGAGGGGCTTTTGTGTATTTCTCCGCCCGCAGGGATGGGAAATACACGGAAATAGCCCCCCTCTCTCTCCTCGGCCCGCACACGCTCCCCGCGAACAGAGAAATCTGTTTTGCTTGTTTCTTCCCGCCGGAGGCGGGAAGAAACGGCAGGATATTATGTATTTCCCGCTGCGCGAATTTGCAGAAATGGAAAAATTCAGTAAATAAAAGGAAAAAGGAACACCGTTCATGCCAAAGAAAAAACAAGCGCCGAAAACCCTCTCCCGCCCGCAGTTAGGCGACGGCGTGGAGATTCTCGACGCGGGCAGCGTGTTAGAGGAGCCGATCACCCGCACGCTCGAAACAAACTTCATGCCTTACGCGATGAGCGTGATCGTATCGCGCGCGCTGCCGGAGATCGACGGCTTTAAGCCCGCGCACCGCAAGGTGCTGTACACCATGTACGGGATGGGGCTGCTCAAAGGCGCGCGCACAAAATCCGCGAATATTGTCGGCAGTACCATGCACCTCAACCCCCACGGCGACCAGGCCATCTACGACACACTTGTGCGTCTGGCGCGCGGCAACGAGAGCCTGCTCGTGCCCTTTGTCTCCGGCAAGGGGAACTTTGGCAAAGCCTACAGCCGCGATATGGCCTACGCCGCCTCACGCTATACCGAAGCAAAATTGGAGGACGTGTGCGCGGAGCTGTTCGGCGATATCGACAAGGACACTGTGGATTTCGTCGACAACTACGACGCCACCACCCAGGAACCGAAGCTGCTGCCCGTCACGTTCCCCACCATCCTTGCGAACAATACGCTGGGTATCGCCGTGGGCATGGCGTCAAGCATCTGCTCCTTTAACCTGGCGGAGCTGTGCGAGACGACAATCGCTTTCCTCAAAAACCCCAAACATGACCTCTTTTCCACCATGCCCGCGCCCGATTTCGTCGGCGGGGGGCAGATCCTCTATGACGCTTCCGAACTGCGCAAGGTGTATGAGACGGGGCGCGGCAGTGTGCGCGTGCGCGCGAGATACACCTATAAAAAAGAGGGGAACTGCATCGAGATCACCGAGATACCGCCCACGACGACCGTAGAGGCCATCATGGATAAAATAACAGAGCTTGTCAAAGCGGGGCGCGTCAAGGAGATCAGCGATATGCGCGACGAGACGGACCTCGGCGGCTTAAAGCTGACGATCGACCTCAAGCGCGGCCAGGACGCCGATAAGCTGATGCACCGCCTGTTCCGCATGACGCCGCTGGAAGACAACTTCCCCTGCAACTTCAATATCCTGATTGGCGGCATGCCGCGCGTGATGGGCGTGGGCGAGATTTTGGAGGAATGGAGCGCGTTCCGCACCGAATGTGTGCGGCGGCGCACCTGTTACGACCTGCACGGCAGGCAGGAGCGCCTGCATCTGCTGGACGGCCTTGCCGCGATCCTGCTCGATATCGACAAGGCGGTGCGCATCGTGCGCGAGACGGCGGAGGAGAGCGAGGTAATTCCCAACCTGATGATCGGCTTCGGCATCGACGAGGTGCAGGCCGAGTATGTGGCGGAGATTAAGCTGCGCCACCTGAACCGTGAATATATCCTCAAACGCACACGGGAGCGCGGCGATTTGGAAAAAGAGATTGCGCGCTTACAGGAAATTTTAAGCAGCCCCGCAAAGCTGAAAAAGGTGATCGTCGCCGAGCTGACGGCGGTGGCGAAGAAATACGGCCAGCCGCGCCGCAGTGAAATTCTGTATGAGGTGGAGGAGGCGCGGGGCGAGGAGCCGGACGAGGGCATGCCGGATTACCCCGTCACCGTATTCTATACGCGCGAGGGCTATTTCAAAAAGATCACGCCCCAATCCCTGCGCATGTCGGGCGAACAGAAGCTCAAAGAGGGCGACGCCATCACGGTGCGCCTGGAGACGAAGAACAACGCTGAGCTGCTGTTCTTTACCGACAAATGCCAGGTATACAAATGCCGCGTCGGTGATTTTGACGACGGCAAGGCCAGCGTGATGGGCGACTATATCCCCGCGCGGCTGGGCATGGGGGAGGGGGAATCGCCCGTCTATATGGCCCTTACCACCGATTATGCGGGCCATATGCTGTTCCTCTTTGCCAGCGGCAAGGCCGCGAAGATCCCCATGGAGAGCTACGCGACCAAACAGAACCGCCGCAAATTGGTAAACGCGTTCAGCGATAAGGAGCCTTTGGCCGCCGTGCTGTACCTGCCGGAGGACTGCGAGATTGCCATCCGCACGAGCGCGGGGCGGATGCTGCTGGTCCATACGGCGCTGATTCCCGCCAAACAGACAAAGGCCAGCGCGGGCGTTGGTGTGGTGACGCTGAAAAAGAACCAGAAGATTACAGAAATGCGCCCCGCCGCCGGACTGGAGATCGCCGAGCCGCATCGCTACCGTGTGCGAACGCTGCCCGCTCTGGGCGCGCTGCTGCGTGGGGAAGATATGACACAGCAGACATCGTTTGAATAGAGCGTCTGACCCGCTGAAAGTTTCCTTTCCGCCCGGCGGGCGGGGAGATACATAGAAAAATCTTCTTTGAGTGAGCCGCTTGCTATTTTTCCGTGTTTATAGTATAATTCATTTTGAAATCAATATTGTGACAGCCGTGTCCCCTTTTGGGGCGTGGCCAAAGCGAAGGGTTTTGTGTGTTTCCCCACCCGGCGGGGGAATATAGGGAGCCTGGATACCCCTTATGTCCCGTGAATCTGCCAGGAATAATGAGGTGATAAGTGACAGTATCCTGTGACACGCCCGGTCGCGCGCTTTTTGCAGGCGCCGCAATGAAATGAAGGAGGACTTATGCCATGGGTAAAAGCATAAAAAGGTCAGTTATCATACGCGTGGTATGCGCTGTTGTTGCTGTGATGCTGTTCAGCTGCATCACCACGTTCAATATCCTGAAGATCGAGAGTACGGAGGCAGAGAGTGTGGAGGCCACTTCCGTGCTGGACAGCGTACAGCGGGCGGAGGTGGCGCATTATAAGTGGTCGGCCAACCTGAGCGCCGCCCTGTATTCCGGCACCGAGTTCACCGGCAGCCTGGACCACACCGGCTGTGTATTGGGAAAATGGCTCTACGCCGATTTCACGATGGATGCCCCTGAGATTGTCCAGCTCCGCTCCCAGATCGAGCCGCTGCACAGGGAGCTGCACGCGTCCGCCACAACGGCGCTGGACCTATACAAAAACAACCCCGCCGAAGGGCAGCGCTACTATGTAGAGACCATCCAGGTAAACCTCAACAAGCTGGTAGGGCTGATGGATGATGTGGTGGCACAGGCCAAGGAAATCAGCACGGAAAGCACGCAGCGCCTGAACGGGACCATCCGGCAGATGCACATTTATACCACAATCAGCCTGGTGATCAATCTTATCGCCCTGCTCAGCCTGGTATATTTTGTACTCAAGCATGTGATCCGGCCCCTGCTGCTCCTTACAGAAGCGGCAAAGCCCCTGCAGGAGGGCAAACTCGTGCTCTCCATCGAGTACGAATCCCCGAACGAGATGGGCGTCCTGGCTCGAACACTCGAAAGCTCCATGTCCCGCATCCGCTCCTATGTGGAGGATATCGACCATGTGATGGGGGAATTGTCCCAGGGCAATTTCAACGTACATACCGCCGAACATTATGTGGGCGATTTCAAATCCATTGAGCTGGCGCTGAACCGCTGCACCACGGCGGTATCCGAGGCGGTGGGGAATATCAAACAGGCGGAGCAGCGCGTGGCGGGCTACGCGGAGCAGCTTTCCAACGGCGCGCAGGCCCTGGCGCAGGGCGCGACGGAACAGGCAAGCTCCGTACAGGAGCTGTCGGCCACAGTAGAGGAGCTGTCCCAGGGGGCGGCAACCAATGTAAAGGCCGCCGAGGATGCCCGTGAGAGCGCGCGCCTTACCAGCCAGCAGGTCACAGTCAGCGGGGAGCAGATGGATCAGATGGTATCCGCGATGGCGGATATTTCCGACGCCTCCGAGAAGATCGACCACATCATCGCCACGATCGAAAATATCGCGTTCCAGACCAATATCCTGGCCTTGAACGCCGCAGTGGAGGCCGCCCGCGCGGGCTCCGCAGGCAAGGGCTTTGCGGTGGTGGCGGATGAGGTGCGCAACCTTGCCTCCAAATCGGACGAGGCGGCGAAAGCTACCAAGAGCCTGATCGGGAATTCTGTTGCCGCGACACAGCGGGGCAGCGAGATTGTGAGCGAAGTATCGGAGTCCCTGAAAAAGGCGCAGGAACTGGTGCTTCAGTCCGACAAGGCCATCGGCGATATCTCCCAGGCCATCAGCCAGGAGGCGAAGGCGCTGGCGCAGGTCTCCGAAGGCATCGGGCAGATCTCCTGCGTGGTGCAGACCAATTCCGCGAGCAGCGAGGAATCCGCCGCCGTGAGCGCGGAGCTGTTCGATCAGGTCCATACGCTGGAGACAGAGACGGCGAAATTCCAGTTGAAACAATAACGGGAAACGATTATCCCCCCGGCACTGGGACAGCTCCCTGTGCCGGGGGGATTTCTTTGGGCGTTTTTGTGTATTTCCCCGCTCTGCGGGCGGGGAAATACACGGCAATAGCGCCGCGAGGCGGACACTCCCGTTTCTTTGGCCGCCCTGCCGCTCATCCGTGGAAAAGGTTTTCTATGATTTGCGGAAAATTCCCGCGCAAAAAGTGGCGGTAGGCTTCGTCGTCCGTGTTTTGATATTCTTCCGAAATGGCCTGTTTGATCCATTCGGCCATTTTGGGTGTTATATCGTGATAACGCAGGATGGTAATAAGCCCCTCGCGTTCGGCGTTCAGAATAGCTTGATAGGCGTCCGGGACAAACTCGCATCCGCAGACATCTACCGGCACGGAGGAGGTAACGGCGTCGGGAATTTGAATGCTGTGGCCGGAATCCTCGACGTCGCGGGCGGAATAGATATAGCCTGGTACGCCTTGATAGGTACTTTCCAGCGCATGGGGATAGTATTCCTCCAATCGGAGCCGCCCGTCTTTTCCGAACCCGTAAGGCCCCCATTTGTACCATTTGCCCTCGTGCGGAAAGCTGGTTTCCCCGCAATACTTTTCAACCGCGTTACTCAAATATACCAGAACATTTTCCCGCTTTCTGGAAAAATAGATTAGCGGGATATTGTGGTTGGATACCCTCGGTTCCAGCGTGGTGATGCCTGAAACAGGGGATGCATGGTAAAGTATGGCAGTATGTTTTCTTTCCAATATAGATCACTGTCCTTTTAAGAAGTTGA
>CANCXY010000154.1 GCA_947381875.1 uncultured Clostridia bacterium
GCCTCTGGACTCCGCCAAAGGGGCACAGCCCCTTTGGAAACCCATCTTGTTCCAAAATTGTAAACCCTGCGCCGCAAAATAACACAATTAAAGATAGTATAGCACAAAACAGGCGGAGGGCAAATACCTTCCGCCTGTTTTTTTTGCTTTTTTCGGAAATTATTTTTTCAGTTCCGCCGGAATCTCCAGCCCAATGGCCGCGCAGTTTTCTTCATTGATGGCAAACTCCAGGTCCTCTACCGCCGCGAAGCCCACGGGTACGGTGGCAACATCCTTGCCGTTCACGAGGATCTCAACGGCCTGTTCCGCCGCCATCTTGCCCAAGTTGTAGTAGTTGATGCCATAGGTGGCCGTGCCGCCGGATGTCACCATGTTCCCCTCGCCGCAGATGACGGGAATCTTCGCCTGCTCGGCGATCTGGGCGGCGGTGGGCATGTTCTCGGCAAAGAGGTTATCGGTAGGCACATACAGCACGTCCACTTCACCGACAGCCTTTGTCGTGACCGGCTGGATGTCGTTGACATCGGAGCAGGTATAGCGGCTGACCGTCAGGCCGCGCTCGGTAAAAGCCGCCTCGGCAAGATCCGCCTGCAAAATGGAGTTATCCTCGGCGCTACAATACAGGATGCCTACAGTCTTTGCCTCCGGTACAAGCTGCTGGAGCAAGTCGGCCTGCTCATTGATGGGATTCATATCGGACGTGCCGGAAACGTTGCCGCCGGGCGCGTCATTGCTCTCCACCAGGCCCGAATCGACGAAATCGGTAACAGCCGTCGCCAAGATGGGGATGGTCGTCGTGGCCTGTGCCGCAGCCTGCGCGGCGGGCGTCGCGACCGCAAGGATCAGGTCGACTTTATCATTGACAAACTTGGTGGCGATCGGCGCGCAGTTCGGGATCTCGCCCTGCGCGTTCTGCACCTCGATATTGTCCGCGCTGAAACCAGCGGCAACAAGGCCGTCGACAAAGCCCTCGCGGGCGGCATCCAGCGCCGGATGTTCCGCAAGCTGAATTACGCCGACGTGGAACGACGCGGCGTCGCCCCCTGCGGACGGCTGGCTTTCGGACTGGGAGTCCGCTTCACTGGAACTGGAAGAAGTGCTGTCGGACACGCTATCGGACGTGCTGTCCGAGACGGCGCTGCTGGACGAACTGTTGTCCGGCTGGCTGGCGGAGCTGCTGCTCTGCGCGCCGCCGCAGGCCGCGAGGCACAGCATCAGCGCAGCCGCCGTGAAAATCGCTAAAATCTTTTTCATCTTTACCCTCCATCTCCCTCTCCAAAAATACACTTCCTGTGCATTTTTATCAAAAGGAATTTCACTGTGCTAAAGTATACCACAGCATTCCCAGCAAATACAAGAGCATAAAACGCCCAATTTTATACACGCTCCGCGCGCATTTTTAGTAAAAACAGCGGGAAAGAAGTCGTGTATATTTATACAGGCAGCTTTGCCAGGTATTCGCCCATCTTTTCCAGCCCCTGCCGGATGACAGCGGGCGTGTTCGCGTAACCGATGCGCAAATACCCTTCCCTGTCCATCACACTGCCCGGCACAAGCAGTACGCCTGTTTCGCGCAGAAGCCCCAGGCAGAAATCCGCGCTTTTCATGTCAAATTCCATTTTCAGAAAAGCCGTTGTGCCCGCTTTCGGCTTTACAAAGCTCAGTTTTGGCTGTCCATCCAGCCATTGTTCCAGCACAGTTAGATTCCCGGTGACGATCGCGCGGCTTCGGGCGGCGATGGCGTCCTTGCAAGAGAGCGCGACGGCGGCCAGGTATTCGTCGATACCACCGCAGCTAATGGTATTGTAATCGCGGTGGCGCAAAATCTGTTCCAACAGGATACGCGGCGCGGCGATCCAGCCCAAGCGCAGGCCCGCGAGGGAGAAGGTCTTGGACATACTGCCCGTGGAAATGCCCTTCTCGTACAGGTCAGCAATGGACGTGCCAAACGCCTCGCCCTCATGCGTCAGGCCCCGGTATACCTCGTCGCAGAGGAGCCACGCGCCCGCCGCCCGGGCAGTATCTACGATTTTTTGCAAAAGCGCGTCGTCCATCAGCGAACCGGCGGGGTTGTTGGGGTTGTTGATGCAAATCAGCTTTGTGTGGTTTGTCACAAGGCTTTTCAGCTCGTCCATATCCGGCAGGAAACCGTTTTCCGCGCGCAGCGGCAAAATGCGCACCTTCGCGCCGAATGCCTCCGGGATAGAATAATGCTGCTGGTACGTCGGCAATACCGAAATCACCTCGTCGCCCGGCTCCACCAGCGTTTCAATCACCAGATGGTTTGCGCCAATCGCGCCGTGCGTGGTAACGATATTCTCCGGCCCCTGTTTTTCATACAGCCCCGCGATCAGCGCGCGCAGGCGTTCGCTCCCTTCAATCGCGCCGTAGGTAAGTTTCATGTTGAGCAGATCGGCGACCGCCTGCTCCCGGCACCCGGCCAGGTCCAGCAGTTCCCCTACCGTCAGGGATTCCACACACGTTTCCGCCAAATTATATGTACAATCATTTTCATAGGCGTTCATCCACATTTCCACGCCAAAATCCCGTATCTTCAATGGGCATTTCTCCTTTGAAACAAGATGGGTTTCCAAAGGGGCTGCGCCCCTTTGGCGGAGTCCAGAGGCAGCGCCTCTGGCAGGATTCCAAAGGGCAGCGCCCTTTGGGCGGGTTTGGGCGGCAGCCCAATATGCTAAAAGATGCTGCCGACAGCGTTCATCGTCTCTTTGAGATCGGCGCGGTAATCGGCGTCGCCTTCGTTCAGGCTGCTGATTATAACACCCTCTGTGCCGGGGTGCGCTGTCGAATGGATGAAGCGCCCATCCCACAGGTACATGGCTACATGGCCGGGGAAAAAGAGCAGGTCGCCGCACCCGGCCTGGGAAAATGCTATTTCGCGCAGAACAAAGCCATCCTTGATATGGGCGTCACGGTAAATAATCACGCCGTTCAGCAGATAGGCCATAGAGACAAGGCCGCTGCAATCAATACCGAGCGGCGTCTTGCCGCCCCAGCGGTACTGCGTGCCCAGATAGGAGAGCGCCGTTTCGCACAGGCGTTCCCGCAGCGCCTCCTCCCCGCCGCCTGTCCACAGGGGCGCGGGTTTGGCCAGATAGGTACTTTTCGTATAGCCGAGCTGCCCATCGGCCAGGCGGACAGGCTGCCAGCCCTTTTCGTCGGGCGCGCCCTCCGGGCAGACAAGCGCCCCGCGCGGCATGGCCTGCAAACAGCCGCCCTGCACCTTCGGCTGGTGCAGTACGTCCATATAGGGCTTTTGTACACACAGCTTTTCCGACGCCTGCCAGCGGCCCGCCGCCGCTTCATCCCGCAGCAGGCACCGCGCGGGCGTCCAGCCCTCGTAACGGTAGTGCGTCCGCACATGGCAATAGCCGTCTTTCTCCTCCAATACCTCTACAACCATGCCGTACAGCGCCTCGTCCGCCAACTCGCACAGCGGTTCGGGCTTTGTGTACAGGGGGGCTATATCGGAAATCACAATCGCAAGGCTCATGGTCTTTTTCCCTCAATCTTTCCTGTATTCCAGCACACGCAGTGTGCGGTTTGTCGCGTCCATCAGTACATTGACGCCCAGAGGCAGCGAGAGCGTGGGCAGGACGTGGCCGCATTGCAGCGCGCCCAAAATCGGCTTGCCCTCGTCCAACAGGAGTTCCGTGATTACGTCATGCAGCGTCAGGCTGTTCTCCGGGTCTGAGGCGGCGCAGTCGGTGAACGCGCCGAGCAGAATGCCCGCGCAGGCCCGCAGCTTGCCCGCCTGCTTGAGCATCAGCAGCATGCGGTCGATGCGGTAGGGCGATTCGCCGATATCCTCCAAAAACAGCACCTTGTCCTTGGTGTCAATCTCATACGGCGTGCCAAGTGTGGAGACGACGAGCGAGAGGTTACCGCCCACCAGCACACCCCGGCAGCTCCCCTTGGCGATGGTGTGCATGGGGCTGTCGTCCGGGTTCACGATGTCCGGCTCCTGCCCGCCGAACAGCACCGAGCGCAGGGAATTTTTGGTAAAAGCGTCCAGCCCTGCGTACCATTCGGTGGAGGGCATGGGTGTGTGATAGGTGACGAACCCGCAGCGCTGGTTCATCATCTGATGCAGGATTGTGATATCGCTGTAGCCGCAGAATACTTTGGGATGCTTTGCCACCACGTCCCAGTTGATGCGCTCCAACAGGCGCTGCGCGCCGTATCCGCCGCGTATGCAGATCACACCCTGGATCGTCTCATCCGCGAAAGCATTGTTCAGGTCCTCCGCGCGCGCGCTGTCATACCCCGCAAGGTAGCCGTGACGCAGCAGGCAGCTTGGATATACAACGGGCGTAAGGCCCATCCCCCGCACGCTCGCGACGGCAGGCTCCAGACGGTCCCTGGGCACAGGGCCGGAAGGGGAAAGCAGCGCGACGCGCGCGCCCTTTGTCAGCGGTTCTGGTGTGATCATTGGGCAGACTCTCCTTTGCTTGCGAAACGTTTATATCCTCTACAGGCGCGCTTTTCCGCTTGGGGAAACATCGTTCTCAGGTCTTCTCCCCGACCAAAGGCGGGGAGAAGACCACCGGACAGGCGGCATGCCTCTCCGGGTCAAAATGGCGGTCGGGAAAACACTCAAAAATCAATTTTTGCGCTTTTGCGCGGTGGGAAGCAATGAATCCTGTCGTTTCTCCCCGCCGAAGGCGGGGAGAAACAGACAAAATTGATTTCCGTGGGAAAACACGCCTCCTATTTTAGCATATCCCGGTAGGCCGCGAATTCCTCCTTGTTTGCCAGGATAAAATGCCCTTCCTCAATCTCGCTCCACACCGGCGGGTCCTGTTCATAGTGGTGGCAGGCGGGGTCATACACCTGAAGCACTTTGTGTTTCTCGGCTTCGGGGTCCGGGAGAGGGATGGCCGAAAGCAGCGCACGGGTATAGGGGTGCAGCGGGTGCGCGAACAGCTTTTCCGTCTCGGCCAGTTCCACGATGCGGCCCAAGTGGATCACCGCGATGCGCTCACAGATAAAGCGCATGACGGAGAGGTCGTGGCTGATGAACAAATAGGTAAGGCCGCGCTGACGCTGGAGCTGCGCCAACAGGTTCAACACCTGCGCACGGATGGAAACGTCCAGCGCAGAGATCGGTTCGTCCGCAATGATGAATTCCGGGGCCATAATCAGCGCCCTGGCAATGCCGATGCGCTGGCGCTGTCCGCCCGAAAACTCGTGCGGGAAACGACTGGCAAATTCCGGCAGCAGGCCCACGTCGGAAAGCGTCTGCGCCACACGCGCACGCCGCTCCTCCTCGGTAAGATGCTCGCCCAGGTTATACAGGCCCTCGGAGACAATATAGTCCACTTTGGCGCGCTCGTTGAGCGAGGCCATCGGGTCCTGGAAAATCATCTGTATCTTGCGGGTGATCGTGCGGTCCAGCTCGCGGCTGATTTTGCCGCTGATGCGCTCACCGTCATAAAGTATCTCCCCGGACGCAGCCGGGTTTACACGGATAATGGTGCGCCCAATCGTTGTTTTCCCGCTGCCGGATTCCCCCACAAGGCCAAAAGTCTCCCCTTTGTAAATGGAAAAGCTCACGCCCTTTACCGCTGTGAACGGATGGCGGCGGTCGCCGAATTTCACAACGAGGTCGCGCACCTCCACTAAGGGCTTGCGTTCACTGCTCATGCGTTTTCCCCCCTCATGCCGCGCAAATGGCGGATGCTCTCCGGCGGCTCCACCTTCGGCGCGCGCGGATCCAACAGCCAGGTGCGCGCTTTATGCGTGGGGCTGACCTCAAAAAAGGGCGGACGCTTTTCAAAATCCACTTTCAGCGCATACGGGTTGCGCGGCGCGAAGGCGTCGCCCCGCACCTCGCTGAACAGGTTGGGCGGCGTGCCGGGAATCGAATAGAGGTTCTCCCCCTTGACCCCCAACTGCGGCAGGCTGGACAAAAGCGCCCAGGTATACGGGTGCTTGGGCGTATAGAATACTTCCTCACAGGTGCCGATCTCCACGATGTCGCCCGCGTACATTACCGCGATGCGGTCGGCCACATTCGCTACAACGCCCAGGTCGTGCGTGATATACAGCGTCGTGAGCTTGTATTTTTCCTTCAAATCGCGCAGCAGATGGAGGATTTGCGCCTGGATGGTAACGTCAAGCGCGGTGGTCGGCTCATCGCAGATCAGGATATGCGGGTTGCACGCAATGGCAATCGCGATCACGACGCGCTGGCGCATACCGCCGGAAAACTCATGCGGGTACTGGCCGAAACGCCGCGCCGGTTCCGCAATGCCCACATCGCCCAAAATTTCAATGGCGCGGTTTTTCGCCGACTCCTTATCCATATGCTGGTGCAGCGTCAGCGCCTCGCAGATCTGCGCGCCCACGGTGTTCAGCGGGTTCAGGCTTGTCATGGGGTCCTGCATCACCATAGCGATCTCTCCCCCGCGTATGGCAAGCCATTCCTTTTCTGTGGAAAGTGAAGCGAGGTTTTTCCCTTTATAAAGGATCTCCCCGCCCGCGACGCGGCCGTTGGCGTCCAGCAGCCCCATAAAGGTTTTGCAAAACACCGATTTGCCGCTGCCGGACTCCCCCACAATGGCGAGGCTCTCGCCCTCGTAAATATCGAGGCTGACGCCCCGAATCGCGTGCAGCGTCCTGCCGCGGAGCGTGAACTCTATCTGCAAATCGAGCACCGATAAAATTACATCCTGCATGCTGTACCCCTCCCCTTAAAACACATGATTCTTTGGGTCAGCCGCGTCGGCAAAGGCGTTGCCGATGATATAGAAGCTGACGGTAATAACACACAGTACCGCCGTCGGGAAAATAAGCTGGTACTGAAGCGAGGGGTTCATCATAATCAGACGGCCCTGGTTGATCAGGTTGCCCAGACTGGGTGTCGATACCGGCAGGCCGAGGCCAATGTATGTGACAAATACCTCGTTGCCAATCGCCAGAGGGATGGCCATAGCGACGCGCATCATAATCACGGAGACAAGGTACGGCAGCAGGTTGCGCACAATGATGCGGCGCGTCGGCGTGCCCAGGCACCGGGACGCGAGGTTATAGTCCCGGTCGCGGATAATCACGATCTGGTTGCGCACAAAGCGCGCCATTGTGAGCCAGCCCGTCAGGCACATGGCAAAGATCATTGTGCTGACGCCAGGGCGCATGATGTAGGAAAATAAAATCAGTACAATCGTCTGCGGAATATTGTCAATGATATTGTACAGCTCGGTAAAAAAGAAATCCAATTTGCGCACATAGCCCCATAGCACGCCGATCAAAATCCCGAACACGACTTCCCAGAGCGCCACCGCGAAGCCGATAAAAAGGCTGGTGCGCGTGCCGCTCCACACACGGCTCCACAGGTCCTGCCCAATGGAATTGGTGCCGAACCAGTATTCGCCGCTTGGGCGCAGGTTGATAAGCTGGATGCCGTTTTCGTCGTTGTTGATAACGATCGGGTCGCGCTGGCCGGGCAGCAGCGGCTGGATAAACGTGAACAGCAAAAGCACCACAATCACGCCCAGCAGGACCATTGCCATCCGGTTGCGCATAAAGACACGCAGGGTACTCCGCCAGTAGGAGTAGCCGGAAAAACTTGTCCGCTCCGCGTCTTCGGGGTGGTATTCGGCAAAGGTAAACAGCGCGGCCTCATCGCTGACGGCGGCCTCCTCCAGTACGCGGCCCGATGCCTCGGTGAGGCTGTCGCAGAGCTGGTCGGTTTTTTTATGAAATCCCTTCATCAGCGCGCCCCCTCTTTCCCGCTCAGGCTGATGCGCGGGTCAACAAGTGCCATCAAAATATCCCCAACCAACAAACCCACAATGCTGATAGCGGAATAGAGCAGCACCAACGCCTGCACGACTGTGTTGTCCTGCCGCTGGATTACATCGACCAGCAGCCCGCCCATGCCCGGCACCGAATACAGGCTTTCCACATAAATGGAGCCAAGCAGCGTGAGCAGAAACGAGGTGGGCAGGTACTGTACCAACGGCACAAAGGCGTTGCGGAAAATATGGCGGCGCATAATGTCCTTTGCCGGTACGCCTTTGGCGCGCGCCAGCGTGACATAATCCTTATTCATCTCATCCACCATAAAGCGGCGCAGCCACATGGAGATCGGAAGAGCACACGTCTGAACTCCAGTCACGCACGGACATCTC
>CANCXY010000155.1 GCA_947381875.1 uncultured Clostridia bacterium
GCATACGAGATGTCCGTGCGTGACTGGAGTTCACGTGTGCTCTTCCGATCTGGCCAGATCCGCCATATCCTCATACAGCGTCAGGGCCTGACGGGAGGAGGGGGCGTCGTCTGTAAGGTAGCTGACAAGCGGCTGCTGCAAAGCCAACCGCCCCGCGAGGCTGTTCAGTTCCGCCAAATCCTCCCCGGCCAACTGGGCGGCCATTTGCAGGTTGAATTCAGCGGACTGCAACACGCTTGTGCGCGCGTACCCGCGAAAAAAGAAAAAACAGGCAAGGCAGAACGCCGCGCACAGCACCAGCGTGAACAGCACCGAAACAAATGTGATGCGCACACGCAGGCTGCGCACTTTTTTCCCAGCGGACAAAGCGGCGTCACCTCCTGCCCCAAAGGGCGCCGCCCTTTGGAATCCTGCCAGAGGCGCTGCCTCTGGACTCTGCCAAAGGGCGCTGCCCTTTGGAATCCTGCCAGAGGCGCTGCCTCTGGACTCCGCCAAAGGGACGCAGTCCCTTTGGAATCCCATCATGGCGCAAAATTGCATTTTGCGCCTCCCTTTTATTTTCGCACAAACGGGCCTGTGATTGCAAGCACTATCACATCGGAAAAGAGAAAAATTACAGGTTTGCGAGAAAAAACACATGTTTTTGCGCGGAGTGGGCGGGGGAGAGAGAAAAAAGACAGCTTCTCTGACATTTTTTCCATTCCATCGCGCAGAAATTTCGGTAAAATAGAAAGCGAGATAAGGGAGCGGCAAGCCCCCGGATTGAAATGGAGGAAAGTTAGGATGAAAAAACTTCTTTGCATCGTCTTGGCGCTGTCGATGGCGCTCATGCTCCTGGCGGGCTGCGGCGGCGGAACGTCGTCGAGCAGCAGCAGTAGCAGCGCGCAGGATTCCAGCAGCGCTTCGGATTCCACATCCAGCAGCAGTTCTTCGAGCAGCAGCGAGGAAAGCAGCCAGCCTTCGGAGGAACCCGTCAGCCTGAAATGGGCCGTATGGGACATTGACGCGACGGCGTACTACAAACCACTGATCGAAGCGTACACCGCACAGCACAGCAATGTGAACATCGAAATGGTCGACCTCGGCTCTACCGATTACATGACAGTGCTGGCCACGCAGCTTGCGGGCGGCGCGGACGACCTGGACATCATCACCATCAAGGACATCCCCGGCTACGCGAACTTAGTAACGCTGGGCATGCTGGAGCCGCTGAACGACCTTTCCACCAACGATACAAGCCTGTATGGCGGCACGGTGGAGCAGATCACCGTGGACGGCAAATATTACGCGCTGCCGTTCCGTTCCGACTTCTGGGTCGTGTTCTACAATAAGGACCTGTTCGACAAAGCGGGCGTGGAGTACCCCACCAACGATATGACGCTTGACCAGTACGACGAACTGGCCCGCAAGGTAACGAGCGGCGAGGGCGCGGAGAAGGTCTATGGCTGCCACTACCACACCTGGCGCAGCGCCGTGCAGCTTTTCGGTATCCTGGACGGCCAGAACACGATCGTCGACGGTACCTATGATTTCCTGAAACCCTACTACGAGCGTATCATCAAAGAGCAGGACGACGGCATCTGCATGGATTTTGCCACCCTGAAGACCTCGAACACCCATTATTCCGGCGTATTCTACAACAACCAGTGCGCCATGATGAACATGGGGAGCTGGTTCATTGCGACACAGATTGAAAAGGTGAAGGCAGGCGAATCCCTGGCCACCAACTGGGGCATCGTGAAGTACCCGCACCCGGACGGCGTAGAAGCGGGCACGACGCTTGGCACAATCACATCCCTGTCCGTGAACTCCAAGTCCTCGAACAAGCAGGCCGCGGCAGATTTCATCAACTTTGTATGCGGTGAAGAAGGCCAGAAGGTTGTGGCGGGCACCGGTACAATCCCGGCCATCAAGACAGACGAGACGATGGCGGCCATCGCGGCCATCGACGGCTTCCCGACGGACGACGCCAGCAAGGAAGCGCTGAATGTAGTGCAGACCTATCTGGAAATGCCGCTCCACGAGAAATCCGCAGATATTGAGTCGGCGCTGAACAGCGCGCACGACAACATCATGACGGAAAACGTCAGCATTGATGACGGTATTGCCGAGATGAACGAGAAGGTTGCGGCGGTCCTGAACGGCTGATAAACCCAAAAACAGACCAAGGGGCGGGCAGTCTGCCCGCCCCTTATTATGGGTTTCCAAAGGGGCTGCGCCCCTTTGGTGGAGTCCAGAGGCAAAGCCTCTGGCAGGTCCGGGCAGCGCCCGGCAGGTTCGGGCGGCAGCCCGATACATAAGAGAGGAGGCAGCATTGTGAGCAAAGCCGCAGCGGCGCAGGGGCCGCGGAAAAAGGGGCTGAGCAAGAGCGCCAGGGAGACGCTGATTGCCTACAGCTTTATCGCGCCCAACTTTATCGGCTTCGCCGTGTTTACGCTTGTTCCCGTGGTGTGGGCGTTCGTTTTGGCGTTTACAAAATGGGACGGCGTAAACGCGATGGAATTTGTCTGGTTCGACAACTTCATCCGCATGTTCAAGGAAAAGGAGTTTTTGGAGGCGCTCTGGCACACAGTCGTCTATGTGGTGTGCAATGTGCCGCTTACGCTTGTTTTCAGCCTGGCGCTGGCGCTGCTGCTCAACAGCAAGATACGCGGGCGCAACTTCTTCCGTACGGTCAGCTTTTTCCCGTATGTCGCGAGCCTTGTGGCCGTGGCGGCGGTGTGGAACTTCCTGTTCAGCCCGGCGTTCGGCCCTGTCAACCAGATATTAAGCTCACTGGGCGTACAGAACCTGCCCAAATGGGCAGCGGGCAAAGACACCGCCATGCTCACGGTCATCCTGTTCAGCGTGTGGAAGAACATGGGCTACTACATGGTGATCTTCCTGGCGGGTTTACAGGGCGTGAACCCGGAGCTGTACGAGGCGGCCAGCCTGGACGGCGCGAACAAATGGCAGCAATTTGTAAATGTGACGCTGCCGCAGATTTCGCCCACGACGTTCTTTGTCACAATCATGGTCATGATCTCCTCGTTCAAGGTGTACAACGAGGTGTATATGATCACGCAGGGCGGCCCAGGGACCAGTACACTGGTGCTTGTGTATAAGATCTACAACGAGGCCTTTGTCGGCCCGCCCGAATACGGGTACGCGTGCGCGATTTCCATGGTGCTGTTTGCCATGGTGCTGATTGTGACGCTGATCCAGTTCCGCGGCGAAAAGAAATATTCCTGAAAGGGGGCGGGCAAATGGCAGGCGCAAAAAAAGATTCCGTCATTGGCAAAATTTTGATCTATGTGCTGCTGGCTGTCGTCGCGTTCACGATGCTGGTGCCCTTTGTGTGGATGCTCTCGGCCTCGCTTAAGCTGAACAAGGACGTGTTCACGTTCCCCATGAAGTGGTTCCCGGAGGAGCCGCAGTGGAAAAACTACGCCACGATCTGGCAGAAGATCCCCCTCGGTACCTTCACCTTCAACACCTTTAAGCTCACGATTATTGTGACGCTTTTGCAGCTTTTCACATCCAGTTTCGCGGCCTACGCGTTCGCGAAGCTGCATTTCAAGGGTCGCGACGTGCTGTTCCTGGGCTACATCGGCACCATCGCGGTGCCCTGGCAGGCATACATGGTGCCGCAGTTCATGATGATGCGTTCGTTTCATCTGAACAACACCCATTTAGCCATCATCTGCCTTCAGGCGTTCAGCGCGTTCGGCGTATTCCTCATGCGTCAGTTTTATGAAGGTATCCCCGACGAGCTGTGCGAGGCTGCCCGCATTGACGGCCTTTCGGAATACGGCATCTGGTGGCGCGTGATGCTGCCGCTCTCGAAACCGGCCATCTCGACGCTCGTCATCTTCACGTTCGTGACCACCTGGAACGACTTCCTCGGCCCGCTCATCTACCTGACCGACACAAAGCTGAAAACCATCCAGCTTGGCCTTCGCATGTTCATCACCCAGTATTCCAGCGATTACAACCTGATTATGGCGGCCAGCGTCGTCAGCCTCATCCCTGTCCTCATCGTATTCCTCTCCCTGCAAAAATACTTCGTGCAGGGCGTGGCAACATCCGGCCTCAAAGGCTGACCCTGAAAGGCGGCGGCATTCTGCCGCCGCCTTTTGGGCTGCCGCCCAAACCTGCCCAAAGGGCGCTGCCCTTTGGAATCCCGCCAGAGGCTCTGCCTCTGGACTCCGCCACCCTTTGAAAAGGGTGGACGGAAACTTTAATAGCGCCCAAACATGCGTTTGGGCGCGGGAGAATTTTTTTGTTTCGCCGCAGGCTGGCGGGAATGGGCGGTTTGTGGTATAGTGAAGGAAAACCCTAAAAAGAAGGAGCAGCTATGAAAACATTTGAAAATCCACAGATCACGCGCGGCGAGGCTGTCCGCGCGCTCGATACGGCGGCGGCGATTGTTCGGCAGAACCTGCCGCTGTTTACGCGCCAGTGCCAGAACCATTCCAGCGTGGGCGATATTTACCCGCCGTGTGAAAATAACCAGTGGACATGCGGATTTTGGCCGGGCGAGGTTTGGCTCTCCTATGAGCATACTGGGGACGCCGCTTTCCGCGACGCCGCGCTCATCCTGGTCGACAGCTTCGCCGCGCGCATCGAAAAGAAAATAGAGGTGGAACACCACGATATGGGTTTCCTCTATTCGCCCTCCTGCGTCGCGGCATATAAGCTCGTCGGCAGCGAGACGGGGAAAAATGCCGCCATTGCCGCCGCCCGCCAGCTCTGCACGCGCTTTCAGGAAAAAGGACAGTTTATCCAGGCGTGGGGTCCCATGGGCGCGCCCGAAAATTACCGCTATATCATCGACTGCCTGCTTAATGTGCCGCTGCTCTATTGGGCGGCGGAGGAGACACACGAGGCGTACTTTGCCGATATAGCCCACCGCCATGTCTCCACCTGCCTGGCCCACTCCATCCGCCCGGACGGCAGTACCTATCACACGTTCTTTATGGACACCGCCACCGGTGCGCCTGTGCGCGGCGCGACCTGCCAGGGCTATAAAGATGATTCCTGCTGGGCGCGCGGGCAGGCGTGGGGCGTGTATGGCACAGCCCTCAGCTATCGGTATACCAAAAACCCCGCATACCTCGACGCGTTCCGCCGCGTGTTGGCCTATTATCTGGACCGCCTGCCCGCCGACCTTGTGCCGTATTGGGATATGACATTTACCGACGAAAACGGTGCGGGCGAGCCGCGCGATTCCTCCAGCGCGTCCATCACCGCCTGCGGCCTGCTTGAGGCCGCGAAGTATGTCCCCAAAGATGAGGCGGGCGCGTACCGCGCATTGGCCGCGCAGATGCTCAAAAGCCTTGCCGACGCCTACGCCGTGCAGGAAGGCCCGCAGGGCGTCGGACTGGTGCGCCACGGCACCTACAGCAAAAAAAGCCCCTACAACACCTGCACACCGGAGGGCGTTGACGAGTGTGTCTCGTGGGGCGATTATTTCTATATGGAAGCGCTGACACGCTTCACCACCGATTGGCAGCTCTATTGGTAAACTGGATAAAACGGGAAGGGGCGCAAAAATGTAATTTTTGCGCCATGATGGGATTCCAAAGGGACTGCGTCCCTTTGGCGGAGTCCAGAGGCAGCGCCTCTGGCAGGATTCCAAAGGGCAGCGCCCTTTGGGCAGGTTCGGGCGGCAGCCCGATTGTAAAGGGGGAAATTGCGATGCTGCATACAAAACAGGATTATCAGGCGTTCATGCACACACTGTTGGACCCGCTGAAACCGCTCTACAGTACAGGCGGCGCGCGTCTGCGCATTGGCGGTGCGGGCGTGACGTATCATATCGACGCCATTGAATTGGAAGCCTTTTCCCGGCCGCTCTGGGCGCTCGTGCCGTTCTGGATGGGCGGCGGGCATGATGAGGAATGGGAAAACATCTACCGCCGGGGCCTCGCCAATGGCACCGACCCGAAACACCCTGAATATTGGGGCGGATTTTCGGACTATGACCAGCGCTTTGTGGAAATGGCCGCCATTGCCTGCGGCCTGCTGTTCGCGCCCGATATACTCTGGACGCCGCAGCCCGCGCGCGCAAAGGAGAATATTGCCCGCTGGCTGAACGCCATCAATGAATATATCATCCCGGACTGTAACTGGCAGTTCTTCCGCGTGCTTGTGAACCTGGCGCTGAAAAAACACGGTATGCCTTACAGCCCCGAAAAGCTGGCGGAGAGCCTCGAAAAAGCCGAGAGCTACTACGTTGGCGGCGGATGGTACAGGGACGGCGCGTCCAGTCAGAAGGACTATTACATCCCCTTCGCCATGCAGTACTACGGCCTTGTCTACGCCCGCGCCATGGACGCCGAGGACCCCGCCCGCGCCCAGACCTACCGCGCCCGCGCCGCCGAATTTGCCAAAGATTTCCTCTATTGGTTCGACGAAAACGGCGCGGCCCTGCCCTATGGCCGTTCGCTCACCTACCGTTTCGGGCAGGCGGCGTTCTGGCCCGCGTGCCTGTTTGCGGGCGTGGAAACCTACCCGCTGAGCGTGGTAAAAGGCATCCTCTCCCGCCACTTTGACTACTGGATGCGGCAGGATATGTTTGACCGCGATGGCATCCTCACCGTAGGTTATGCCTACCCCAATTTGATTATGGCCGAGCGCTACAACGCGCCGGGAAGCCCGTATTGGGGCATGAAAAGTTTTATCGTGCTGGCCCTGCCGGACGATCATCCTTTCTGGACAGCCGAGGCAGCGCCTCTGCCGCCGATGGAACCGCTGCACGCCATCCCCCACGCTGATATGATCGTCCAGCGCCGCGCGGGCGATGTAATCGCCTACCCGGCGGGCGTCTGTGAGCGGTACGGGCACGGGCATGTGCCAGAGAAATATGGGAAATTCGCCTATTCTACGCGCTTTGGCTTCTCCTGCGCGCGCAGTCAGATTGTGTTGCATGAGAACTGCCCGGACAGCATGCTTGCGTTCGTTATCGACGGTTCGGATTACGTCTTTGTGCGCGAGGCCAGCGAGACATGGGAAGTGCGCGCGGACAGCGTAGTCAGCACATGGTCGCCCTTCCCCGGTATCCGCGTGCGCACGCAGATCACCCCCACCGCGACGGGCCATACCCGCCGCCATGAAATCGAGAGCGATTACGCCTGCACCGCCTACGATTGCGGCTTCGCCGTGGAGAAGTTCACGCCCGATTTCGCCCAGTCGGCGGACGCACACTCCGCCGCCGTGCGCGGCGGCGGGTGTACCTGTACTGTGCGCGGAGGCGAGGGCTGCTTTGTCGGCGCGGACCCGAATACGAATGTGCTGTACCGCAACACGGAGATTCCCGCGGTGAAGTATCGCGTGGAAAAGGGAAAGACGGTGTTGGAAACGCGGGTGGAGACACAGACGGAGGAAGGGGAAAGAGGATAGGAAAATGGATGGCCCGCCGGGCCAGTTGCAATAGTTGTACCCTTTACAAAAGTCAGAAAATTAGAAAGCACTTCCTGCTCAAGGTCAATCGTTTTGCTGAATTATTTTGATTGTATCAACGCATACCGCCTCAATTTCCGCAGCGTATTGATCGCATAATTCCTGCGATTCATGCTCTACCATGACCCTTACAATATCTTCTATGCCAGAGGGGCGCAAAACGACGCGCCCTTTTTCTCCCATTGCGCTTTTTACTCGCTCTACCTCGCGTTTTACACACATATTCTCGACAACCTCACGCTTATATTTTGTAATTACGTTTCTGCAAACATGAGGATATTTTTTCATTTCTCCTGCGATAGATGATAATTTTTTCTTGGTGGAGGATAAGACGTTCAAAATCATAATGGCAGATAATATCCCGTCTCCTGTTGTCGCGTAATCTTTGAATATGATATGCCCTACATTTTCTCCGCCTAACGCATAATCATGTTTTTTCATGTATTGATATACTGCCCTATCGCCAACCGCTGTCAATTCGCAGTTTATCCCGACTTTTTTCAGGGAATGTACCAGCCCGATATTTGTCATGAGGGTTCCAACAACGGTGTTGCCCTTCAATCGGTTATTGGCATCTAAATAACGAGCCAATACATATAAAAGCTGATCGCCGTCT
>CANCXY010000156.1 GCA_947381875.1 uncultured Clostridia bacterium
GCCAGAGGCTCTGCCTCTGGACTCCGCCACCCTTTGGAAAAGGGTGGACGGAAACTTTAACAGCGCCCATACAGACGTTTGGCCGCGGGGGAGAACATTTTATCACCCAAAACCTGCAATTCGTCCCCGGAATACACACGGGGGCGATTTTTTATGATATGCTGGACCTGCGCCCGGAAGAAGGCGCACGGACGCGGGCGGCGGGTCTTCTCATCTCCTTCTCTCCGCCCGCGCCGATTGGGGATTCTTGTCTATTCCCCCGCCCGCAGGGCGGGGGAATAGATGGAAAGTATCCCGATTCAATTCCCCGACTGAGGAGGTTTCAGGAATCATGGAAAAAGCAGCGGAAAAGAAAACAAAGCCCCGCTATAACCCCTGGCAGAACGCGTGGTGGATGATGCGCCGCGCGTGGGGGATCAGGATCGATACGGAAGAACTCAAATTCTCCGGCCGGTCGGTGGTGCCGATGGCGGCTGCCGAGGCTTTGTGCGCCGTGGCGCTGGCGACGCTGGAACTGTTCTGCGCACCCGCCGTACTGCGCCAGGTGGAGGGCGGCGGGCTGTCCGGCCTGCTGCTCACCGTGGCGTTTTTCTGCGGCGGTTTGATGCTGGTGAACGCGCTGCTGCGGTATTTGGAAGCCAACCATATGTTTGCCCGCGTGTTTGTGCGCATCAACATCATCAACGACCTTTCGCGCAAATACTGCCGCACGTCCTATGCGCATATCGAGCAGCCGGATTTCCTTGCCGCCGCCGACCAGGCGTATCAGAACTGCGGCAGCAATGACGGCCCGCTGGAGGGGGCTTGGAACACGCTGGTGCGGGTGTGTACCCATGTGCTGAATTTCTCCATCAGCCTGTTCCTGCTTGTGCGGCTGGAACCGATGCTGCTCCTTGTGACCGTGGGCGCGGCGGTGCTGGGCCATGCGGGCGAACTGGCCGCCGACCGCTGGATCACCCGCCGCCAGCCAGAGGAACAGCGCATCATCCATCGCGTCTACTATTTCGAGAAACGCACCAAGGATGTGACATTGGCAAAGGATATCCGCGTCTTTGGCATGCACAGGTGGCTTGAACGCCTGTATGACGACGCCATGCGGCTGATGAGCGATTTCTACAGGAAATATCAGACGCAGCTATTGATCGCGGACATTGTTCGGCTGCTGCTGGACCTTGTGCGCACAGGCGCGGCCTATGCGTGGCTGCTGGGCGCGGTATTGGCCGGGAACATCGACGCTGCCGGGTTTCTGCTCTATTTCGGCGCGGTGAGCAGCATCGCGGGCGGTTTGGCCGGCCTGTTCACTGAATTGGAGAACTTGAACGCGCACAGCCGCCATATTTCGGAAGTGCGGGAATTTTTAGAGACGCCCGAACCCTACCGCTTTGAGGACGGCGGCGATATCCCGACACCGACGGATGGCCGCTATACGATCGAACTGAAAGATGTGAGCTACCGCTACCCCGGCGCGGAGCGGGATACGCTTTCCCATATCGACCTGACGGTTACGCCCGGCGAAAAATTAGCGGTAGTGGGCCTGAACGGCGCGGGCAAGACAACGCTTATCAAGCTGCTGTGCGGTTTCCTCGACCCAACCGGCGGCGCGGTGCTGCTGAACGGCGTGGATATCCGCACTTATGACCGCCGCCAGTATTACGCACTGTTCTCGGCGGTGTACCAGAAGATTTCCGTGCTGCCTGCGTCCGTGGCGGAAAACGTGGCGCAGGAGGCGGACGCAAAGAAGATCGACCGCGCCCGCGTCACAGATTCCCTGGACAAAGCGGGTCTCGCCCCCTACATTGCCACGCTGCCCCGCGGTATCGACACGATGCTCGGCCGCGACGTGTACCTCGATGGCGGCCAGCTCTCCGGTGGGCAGGAGCAGCGCCTGATGCTGGCGCGGGCGCTCTACAAAAACGCGCCCCTGCTGGTACTCGACGAGCCGACCGCCGCGCTGGACCCGCTGGCCGAGAGCGATGTTTACCAGAAATACGGCCAGATGACCCAGGGGCACACCGCGCTGTTCATTTCGCACCGCCTCGCATCCACGCGCTTTTGCGACCGTATCCTGCTCATTGCAGACGGAAAGATCGCCGAGAGCGGCACGCACGACGAGCTGCTGAAATCAGGCGGCAGCTATGCCGAGCTGTTCGCGGTGCAGAGCAAGTATTATCAGGAAAACCCAGACGGGCAGAGGGAGGAGGAACTGCTGTATGCGTAAGGAAAAAAAGAAAAAGCGCTCCTTTGCCGAAAGGGTACGGCTCTATCAAAGGGGGATGGGCTTCTGGTGGAAGCTCTCGCCGCAGTGGGTAGTCGCCATGACGTGTACGGCGCTGCTCCAGGCGGTCACACAGTATGTCACGCTGTGGCTGTCCGCACGCTTCATCGACGAGCTGGCGCGCGCGCGCCGCCCGGAAGTGCTTGTGCAATACGCGGCGGCTGCGGCGCTGGCGGGCACGGGGCTGGCGATCCTCTCCGCCATATGCAGCCGCTGGAGCGACTGGCAGCGGCTGAATATCCAGTGGGCGGGCTTCGACCGCCGCTTTGCCCAAAAACTGTGCGAGATGGATTTTTCTCGCGCCGACGATCCCGCCACCCGCGCCGCCTACGATGCCATTATGCAGGCGGATAACTGGAACTCCTGGGGGTTCCGCAACCTGCTCTGGCGCGTTCCTGGCATATTCACGGGCTTTTTCCGCATCGTGGGTGCTTCGGCGCTATGCATCTCGCTGTTTACCAGCCATGTAAGAGAGGGAGGGCGCTTCGCGTGGATCGACCATCCGCTCACGCTGCCTGCCTTGCTGGCCGTAGTGCTTGCCTGTACGCTTGTCATCCTGTGGTGTTCCCGCCGCAGTATGGAAATGATGTCCGGATTCTCGGAGGACTCCATGATGGGCAACCGCCTGTTCGCGCACTATGGGCGCCCGCCGGAGGGCAGTGACCGCGGCATGGATGTCCGCACTTACCGGCAGGATGAATTTATCCCCGCAAAAATGCTCTCCGTCTGCCTGCTGTTCAGCAGCACAGGCGGTTGGGCAACGGCGGCTAAGGGGAAATTGGGGCTGATGGAAGCGGCAAAAGGGGCGCTCTCCCAGAGCTTCACGGGCATTGCTTACCTGTTTGTATGCCTCAAGGCGTGGGCCGGGGCGTTCGGCATAGGCGCGGTGACGCAGTATGTGGGCGCGATCACCAATTTCGCGGGCGGCCTCGCGCAGATGATGACGGCGGCGGCAGAATTGAGCGTGAATGAACCGTATCTGGAAAAGGCGCTGGCGTTTTTAGATATGCCCAACGAGATGTACCAGGGCAGCCTGAGCGTGGAAAAGCGCCGCGACCGCAACTATGAGGTGGAGTTCCGAAACGTCAGCTTCCGCTATCCCGGCTCGGAGGCGTGGGCTTTGAAAAACGTCAATTTCAAATTCCGCATCGGACAGCGTTTGGCTGTGGTAGGGGAGAACGGCAGCGGCAAGACCACGTTCATCAAACTGCTGTGCCGCCTGTACGACCCCACCGAGGGGCAAATCCTTCTGAATGGCATCGACATCCGCAAATACGACTACGACCAGTACAAGGATATTTTCTCCGTTGTATTCCAGGACTTCCAGCTTCTCGGCCTGCCTGTGGGCCAGAATGTGGCGGCGGGTATCGAGGTGGATGAGCCTGCCGCTACAGACTGTCTGCAAAAGGCCAGGCTTGGTGATTGGCTGGCAAAGCAGCCCAAAGGATTGGGCACATATCTGTACCACGATTTTGAGGAGGGCGGCGTGAACATATCGGGCGGCGAGGCGCAGAAGATTGCCATCGCGCGGGCACTGTACAAAAACGCGGCGTTCATCATACTGGATGAACCCACGGCGGCGCTTGACCCCATCGCCGAGGCCGAGGTATACGCTGGGTTCGATACGTTGATTGAGGACCGTACGGCCATCTATATCAGCCACCGCCTGTCAAGCTGCCGCTTTTGTGACGCCATTGCCGTTTTTGACGCGGGGAAGATCGTCCAGCAGGGGACGCACGAAAGCCTGTTGGAGGAAGAAGGCAAATACGCCGCTCTCTGGAACGCGCAGGCGCAATACTATACCTGAAGACGTTTCCGGGAATTCCCCCGCCCTGCGGGCGGGGGAACTCCCAAATATTTTTATGGCATACAAAAACAAGACAAACACCGGAAAATGTGGTAAAATAGAGAAAACAGAGTTTCCGCCTATATGGCGGAAAGAGGGAGGAATGTATCATGTGGCTCAAGGAGTCGGTGTTCTATCAAATCTACCCGCTGGGGATGTGCGGCGCGCCTGCGCAAAACGACGGCGTGCCTGCCAGCCGTATCCTGCGCGTGTTGGACTGGGTGCCGCACCTGCAAAAGCTCGGCGTCAGCGCGGTGTATTTTTCGCCGCTGTTTGAATCCGACGCGCACGGGTACGATACGCGTGACTATACGAAGCTGGATTGCCGCCTGGGCACCAATGAGGATTTTGCCCGCGTGAGTACCGCCCTGCACAAAGCGGATATCCGTGTGGTGATAGACGGAGTATTCAATCATGTGGGGCGCGGCTTCTGGGCGTTCCGGGATGTGCAGGAAAAGCGCTGGGACAGCCCCTATAAAGACTGGTTCAATATTTCCTTTGACGGCAATTCCCCCTATAACGACGGCTTCTGGTACGAGGGTTGGGAGGGGCATTACGAGCTTGTAAAGCTGAACCTGCGCAACCCCGCCGTGGTAGACTATCTGTTTTCCTGCATTCGCGGATGGGTGGAGGCGTTTGATATTGACGGCCTGCGCCTGGACGTAGCCTATTGCCTGGATATGGATTTTGTGCGCCGCCTGCGCGCGTTCACGGACGGCCTGAAACCCGACTTCGCGCTCATCGGCGAGATGCTGCACGGGGACTACACCCGTCTTGTGAACGGCGGCATGCTGCACAGCGCCACCAACTATGAATGTTATAAGGGCCTGTATTCCAGCTTCAATTCCATGAATATGTTTGAAATCGGCCACAGCCTCGCCCGCCAGTTCGGCCCGGAGCAGTGGACAATCTATAAGGGCCTGCCGCTGCTCTCCTTCGCCGATAACCACGACGTTTCCCGTATCGCGACCATCCTCGCGGAGAAAAACCACCTGCGCCCGCTCTATGGCATCCTGTTTGGTATGCCCGGCGTGCCGTGCGTGTACTACGGCAGCGAATGGGGGATAGAGGGCGACAAAAAGCAGGGCGACGCGGCGCTTCGTCCCAGTATAGAAAAACCGTGCGAAAATGAATTGACGGACTACATTGCCCATCTTGCGGCGGCGCGCAGGAAAAGCCGCGCGCTGTGCTATGGCGGATACCGCAATGTCGTGCTGACAAACCGCCAGATTATCTTTGAGCGCGAGGCGGACGGGGAACGGGTGCTTGTGGCCGTCAACGCCGACAGCGCGCCTTATGTTGCCCACTTCGACGCCCGCGCGGGCCGCGCTTGGGATCTCATCACAGGCGAGATGCACGATTTCGGCGGCGGCAGCGAGCTTGCGCCCTACAGCGCGGCTTTCTGGCGCACGGAGTAAGAATAAAAGCGGGATTTCCCCGCCCTTCGGGCGGGGAAATCCATAAATTTATTTGTTTTCCGTATTTTCCAATGGGAAAGTAACGTTCCAGTTCCCTTTCACAGAACCCGAAGAAGTGATGAACTCCCCATAGAGCGAATAGCCGCCAAGTGCGTCGGCGGGGATGCCGGTAAAGATATAATCTTCGTAGCTGCCTTTTTTCTGATTGTCCCAGAATGCGAGGGAGGCGTCGCAGTCAATCTTTTCGCCCGTTTCATTGTGTACCAGAGAAAGAAAGCCGTGATTATCGGTTTTGTGGATATCCTCATAATACACTTGTACATGAAGGGTTCCGTCAACGTAGCCAATGCCTGTTACAGCCGCGCCGTCGATGGGGGAACAAATTGTACCGGCTGGTTTCAGTACGCTTGACGGCCATTCTCTGCCGCTGCCGCCCCGCAGTTCAACGGTCTGTGCTGCGGCGTTCTGTTCAATGTTTTTCAGGCTCACACCCTCGATAATGCTTTCATACGTTTTCTTATTGCTCAAAAATTCCCGGATGGAAAGAGTAAGTTTCTCGCCGCTAATATTCTGCGCGTGCATCTGTTTCAAGGTGATCAAGAATGTGCCTGTCCGCGTGTCCGGGTCATAGCCGGATAATTCGCAATGTCCCTCGCAGTCGAAGGGGGTACGGATATAGTAGCTGTCAAACAGGTCGACCGTTTCATCTATCCGCGACCCCTCTAAATCCTGCATGGAAACATAGATTTCAGCGGTATCCTCGTGGATATATGCCGCCGCCACTTCCATACGGATACCGTTATCCTCACAGGATAGCTGCACCGGCTTGAAAAACTGCGCCACGGCGGGGGAGACGGCGTACAGCGCATCATACAGCACGGGGACAGAAGCCGCCATCGCGGGCACGGCAAGGCCAAAGACAAGGCACAGGCAGGCCGCCATAGCGCACCACATTTTCAGGCTGGCTTTCTGACGCTTTGGCCGCGCGTCCGCAGCTTCTACATAGGTGGGGGTGACAAGCCCCATCTTATCCAAAAAATCATTTCCTCTCATAGGGTGTAACCTTCCTTTTTCAGATATTCCCGAAGCTGGTTCCGGCTTCGGGAAAGTATTGTTTTTACGCTGCTTTCCGAACGGGAAAAGCGCTTGGAAATGTCGGAAATGGAATCCAGATACCAATACCGGCGCAGAAAAATATTTCTTTTTTCTTCAATGAGCGCGCCTAAAAAGCCATTGATTGCTTCGCTTAGCGCCATATCATCCATGCGGCAGGCGATATCGTCCGGGTGCGGGATGCATTCTTCCATTTCCGCGCTCAGCTCACAGAGCAGCGCACTGCGTTTCAGCCTGTCGCGGTCGCGGCAGCGGTTCAAAGACTTGTGCCGGGTGATCCGCGCAAGGAAAGCGTACAGATAACCCCTTGGCTCATGCGGCGGGATGCTGTTCCACGCTTCCCAATAGGTGTCGTTTTCGCATTCCTCGGCTGTCTGCCGGTCGTGGACGATACCAAAAGACAAGGCGCGCAGGCGCTTGCCGAATTTTTCGGCAGTCAGCTTGACCGCCGCTTCGTCCCGCGTCAAATACAGCTCAATGATGTCGGCATCTTCCAGAATTTCCATCTCCATCCTTTCCAAATTGAAGGGCCTTTCACCCTGGTAAGCACTGTTCAGGGCGGGCAGGTTACACGTTTCGGAAAAATTATAACATTATTTTTTGAAGATTTCGACATGGACCCCGGATTTTACGCATACTTTCCGCGCCGCATGAAATACTACCACCAAAAGGCGAAAGGGCGGCGAGCCGCCCCGCGCGAAAAGGAGCGAATAGAAATGATGTGGACCAAAAAGGAACAGAGCTTTCTGAAAGACCTTCAAAACGAGGAGAGCGTGTGCATCGACAAATACGGCAAAGCCGCGCAGGAGGCGTGCGACGAGAAGCTGAAAGGCATCTTTGACACGATCAAGACGGCTGAACAGCACCATTATAACACGCTGACGCAGATGTTAGACGGCACCATCCCCCAGCAGCAGGGCCAGCAGGGGAAAAAGCAGGGCGGCGCGCAGAACGCCAAAAAGCCCAAGGACCTGAAATCGACCGCCAGCCGCGCGGGCAAGCAGCAGGACGCATACCTTTTAAGCGACCTGCTGGGCACAGAGAAATATGTATCCAGCGTTTACAACACGGCTGTGTTCGAGTTCAGCGACGAGAACGCGCGCCAGGTACTCGCGGGCATCCAGCAGCAGGAACAGGAACACGGCAAACAGCTTTCCGAATATATGCAGGCAAACAATATGTACTGCTAAGGCGGCTCATCCGTCAGTTTTCAGCGGCGCGGCACGGGAATGGCCGCGCCGCTGTATTTTGCACCGAAAAAGGGATAAGGCGCGGCAATGAAATTGTCGCGCAGGATGGGATTCCAAAGGGGGCTTGCCCCCTTTGGCGAAGTCCAGAGGCAGAGCCTCTGGGCAGGTCCGGGCGGCAGCCCGGTAAGCAGGCGGATTTTTTGTGCAAAAAAGGCGG
>CANCXY010000157.1 GCA_947381875.1 uncultured Clostridia bacterium
TCTCTACGGTTTGGGCACTCTTGGGCGGGGAGCGGGCGAAAAGAGGGAAAATATCCCAAAAAGTGTGAAATCCCCCATCCCCCTCTTGCGCGAAACAAAAGAAAAGTATATGATAATAAAAAAGGCTTGCCCAAACGATTCAGGGGCGCGACACGGCCGCATGGATATTTCTGCGTATTTTCCCTGCTCCGGACGCCCTCGCATCAAAAGCCTGTGACACGAGGGAGACGACACCATGAAAAACAAACTGTCCTGGGCGCTGGCGTTCCTTTGCGCGCTGATGCTTGCGCTTGTGATATCCGCGCCCGTTTTCGCCGCAGGGGAGGACGGCGGCCCGCCCTACACCATCACGCTGGACTGCCAGGGCGGCACATGCAGCGCCGAGAGCGCGCAGACCGATATGCTTGGCCGCCTCAGCCTGCTTCCGCCCGCTAAAAGGGATGGATACATATTCCTCGGCTGGTTTTTACAGCCGACAGGCGGGGACGGGATCGACAGCCGCCACGATTTCACAGGGGATACCACCGTCTACGCCCAGTGGCGCGAAGCGACTGACCCCGATGACCCGGATAACCCCGATAATCCCGACAACCCCGATAACCCGGACAACCCGGATAACCCCGACAACCCCTCCGGCCCCGATAAGCCCGTCTATGTGCCCCCCTCACCAGACGCACCCTCGCGGGAAGTGCTGAATCGGGAAAACTGGGACGTTGTTTCTACCGGGAGCAACGGCTCTTTCGGCTTCGTCTATATCCGGCCAAACGGTTCCCGCGCGATCGGCTCCTATTTCATCGAGCGCGCCAACGTGAGCGGCGACGCCCGCTATGTGTTCGACCGCAATGGCATCCTGCAAACCGGCGCACGGGAAACGGACGCCTCCGCCGCCGTCCGGGTGAGCGCTGAAGGCGACGTGCTGCTGAACGGCAATCTCTATTACTTAAACCCCTACCGCAACATAAACGACCCGCGCACCTGCTACGTCATGACCGACTACCTGCGCGTGCGCGAGGGCTACGCCGGGCAGACCTATTATGATAAGGACGGCATCACCTTCCAGGGCTGGCTGAAAACGCCCACAGGCGGGCTGCGCTACCAGACGCGCATCGCGCGGCCCAACGAGCTGAACGACCTCTATCTTATTGTGTGGCGCGCACAGAACCTGCCCGCCTGCCAGCACCCCGACCACCCCGGCGACGCGCGCTATATGATGCCCGCCGGCATGTACTTCTTTGACGACAACGGCGTACTGGTGCAGAAAGAGGGCTGGTACGACGGCAAGGACGGCAACGAATACTACACGAACGCCGGCGGCCAGGTGCTGCGCCAGCGCGCGAAAAACCCCGCCGCCGTCGCGCCGTCCGAAACGGTCAAGCCCCTCTCAGGCGAGTGGACGACGGCCTGGCGGGACGGCGACATTATCTGGACCAACACCTACAGCTTTACCCCGGAAGGTTCCTTTACGCTGACGCCGCGCGCCTATCAGCGCGGTTCCTACAGCCCCCTTACCGGGCAGGTTGGCTGGTACAGGATAGAGACCGGCCTCGCCATTTCCAACGGCACCTATACCTGCGACGGGGCCAATATCTCCCTGAAATATCTGGGTGATAACCTTACCAGACCGGAGGACTACCGGCCCCGAACCGAAACGTTCAAGATTGTGAGCAATGCAAAAGACGAGTACACCTTCGACGGCAAACGCTTTTTGGAGGGCGATTTCAGCACCAACGACTCCGTAAAACTGGTGTCCCTCTGCAACAGGCTGGGCGTGAGCCGTTCCTGATGATTCCGCCGCTTTTCCGCAAAATTTCCACGGCTGGCAATGGGGCCGCCGCGCGGTTTTTCCCCCGCGCGGCGGCTTTTTTTCCGAAAAAAGGCGAAAGGGAGAAATATTACCGTAAATCTTGTACAATTTTCTGCGCATTTCATCTTGACAAATCGTTCAAAATATCATATCATATACGACATGAAACAATGGTTCGGGAAACAAAAACGCAGCCAAAACTTATTTTCCGAGCAGTTTCACCAAGTTCCCCCAAATTTTGGAGGGACGGAAATAAAGGAGGAGTACCATGAAAAAGACGATCACAAGGCTTTTGGCTATGCTGGTGGCTGTAGCGATGGTTGCCACCCTCGCGGCGTGCGGCGGCGGTTCCAGCAGCAGTTCCCAGCAGTCGCAGTCCCAGAGTACGGGCGGCGATTCTTCGTCGGCGGCGCAGGACAGCTCCAGCGCCAGTGAACCCGCTTCCAACGGCAAAATAAAAGTTTCGATGTATTATGCCGATAACCCCACGCTGCCGTGGAAGGATGACTGGCTTGCCGCGCAGAAGACAGCCGAGATTGTCGGCATCGACCTGACCGTTGAGGCCATCCCTTCCGCTGAGCTGGGCACCAAGGTCTCCCTGGCGCTGAACACCCAGGAGAACTGCCCGGACGTGATTCTGTACCAGACGACCAAGGGCGAGAACGCCTCCCTGGCGCTGAACGGCGCGGTCGTGCCCATCAGCGATTACCCCGACTGGACGCCCAACTTCAACGCCCGCGTTGAGGAATTCGATATGCAGTCGGATATCGACATGCTGAAACTGGCGGACGGCAAGCTGTATTATCTGCCCTCGCTGACCGACATCCCGTTCTTCGACGGCGGCCTCATCATGCGCGAGGATTACCTCGAATCCAAGGGCTTTGAAGCGCCCAAGACGTTTGATGACCTGTACAATATCCTGAAAGCCTACAAAGAGGATAACCCCGATTCTTACCCGCTCACCCACCTGGTGGCCCCCTATGTTACCTACCGTATGACGATGCCCAGCTTTGGCGTCAGCTTCGGCAAGAGTTCTTCTTCCGGCACCGGCGCGCTGAGCTATGACTACGAGAAGGGCGAATATTTCACCGGCGCGATCAGCGACCAGGCCCGTGAGTTCCTCATCTTCATGCGCAAGCTGGCCGACGAAGGCCTTGTGGACCCGGATATCGGCACCGGCGGCACAATCGACGGCGACGTATGGTCCAACAAGATGGCAACAGGCGCGGCGATGGCGACTTATGCGTACTACGACCAGATTGGCGGCGTGGAAGCGGCCAGCAATATCGAAGGCTTCAAGCTGCAGATGTATCCGTCACTGGCAGGCCCGGCAGGCGCGCACCATCAGCCGAAGTCCCGCACAGGCGCGGGCATCATGTTCCCGGCAGCCACCGCGAAGCGCGATGATTTTGAACAGATTGTGCGTGCGGTCGACGAGATGTTCTATTCCGAGGAATGCTCGAAGATCTGGTGCCTGGGCGTGGAGGGCGAGACCTACACGATGGACGGCGACAAGGTTGTTTATACCGACGATATCCTGAATGCCCCGGACGGCATTTACAAATACATGCAGGTCAAGTATGGCTGCGGCGCGGACCCCGTACAGCAGGTGTGGGTACTCGATCGTGAGCTGACAAAGTACGACGAGAACTATGCGCGCATCCAGCAGGAAGTGGCCGGTATGGAGAATGGCAACGTGATCCAGCCGATTCCCCCAACGCCGCTGTTCGATGACTTCACCTCTGAGGAAGCCAACAGCCTCCAGACGCCGCTGGCCGACGCCATCTGGGCGTGGATGGATTCGTTCGTTTACGGTGGTGTCAACGGCACCGAGACAGAAGGCAAGGTAAGAGACCCGAACTCCGACGACGACTGGAACGATTATATCGCTTCCATGAAGAACCTGCAGATCGACGAGTTCTGCCAGATGTACAACGACAACCTGGCGAAATAACTCTCCTCTGTTTTCCTCTATAAATGAATACACAGCCCAAAGGGCGGGGTCGATCTCGTTTGGCCCCGCCCTCTGTGTATCCATCGGTGTGTGTGCCTGTCGCGATGTCTTTTGCGCCTGCCCTCGCCGTGCGCGGGAAAGGGTGAAAAGGGGCGGATGGGCTGAAATCAAGATACAGGGAGGAATGTGGCTATGGCGAAAAAAACCGTATTGACCGCGCAGGAAAAAGCGGCGCGGAGCGTATCCAGGAAGAACCATTTGCAGCGCTACTGGGTGCTGTACGCAATGATGGTACTCCCGGTGATCTACTATATCATCTTCAAGTACCTGCCAATGGCCGGCAGCATCTTGGCGTTCCGCCGCTACCGCCCCGGCATGGGGCCGTTTGGCACGGAATGGACCCTGCGCTATTGGGAACGCTTCCTCAAGGACCCCGCGTTCTGGAGCGCGCTGCGCAATACGATCGTGACCTCGACGATGAACCTCATCATCAATTTCCCCATCCCCGTTATTTTCGCGATATTGCTGAACGAGGTGCGCGCGCCCAAATTCAAGAAGGTCGTGCAGACCATCTCGTATATGCCGCGCTTTATCTCCACCGTGGTTGTCATCACGATCCTGAATGAGCTGCTCTCGCCAAGTTCCGGCATCGTCAACCGGCTGATTGTCGCCTGCGGCGGGGAGCCGATCTACTTTATGAACCAGGCGGCGTGGTTCCGCCCCATTTACATTTTGTCGGAGACCTGGCAGTTTACCGGCTGGACGGCCATTATCTATCTGGCGGCCATCACATCCATCAGCCCCGATTTGTTTGAGGCGGCGGAGATGGACGGCGCTTCCCGTTTGCAGCAGATCTGGTATGTGACGATCCCAAGCATCCTGCCCACCGTCATGGTCATGCTGATCATGAACGTCGGCCATCTGCTCAGCCTCGGATTTGAGAAAGTGCTGTTGATGTACTCGCCCGCGAACTCCAGCGTCAGCGATATCCTGGATACGCTTGTCTATCGCGTGGGCCTTGCCAACCAGAACTATTCCTACGCGACGGCGATCGGCCTGTTCAGCGGCCTTGTGGGGCTGATTCTCGTCACCTCATCCAACGCCCTCAGCAAAAAGCTGACAGGCGAGAGTATCTATTAAGGGAGGGGAGCATATGCAAAAACGGTATCATACAGCGGAAAATATAATCTTTGATACGATCGTATATATTGTGATGATTTTTGTGCTGCTGGTCTGCCTCATCCCCTTCCTGTATATGATCGCGGTGTCCTTCTCAGGCATGAAGCCGCTTGTAAACAATGAAGTGTTCCTGTGGCCCAAGGATTTCACGCTGGATTCCTATAAGACGATCTTTACTTACCCGAACTTTTTCCGCGCCTACGGCAACACGTTCCTGTACGCTTTCGGCGGCACCGCCATTGCGCTTGTGATGACAAGCCTGATGGCCTACCCGCTCTCCAAACCGTTCCTGTGGGGCAATAAGTTCTTTACAAAAATGGTCGTGCTTACCATGTTCTTCTCCGGCGGCCTGATTCCCACCTATCTGATTTATTCCAGCCTGGGCATTGTCGGCACGCGCGCAGCCATGCTCATCCCCTTCTCGATCAACTCGTTCAATCTCATCATCCTCATCAACTTTTTCAAGAGCATCCCGGCAGAGATCGAGGAAGCCGCGCTGATCGACGGCTTAGGGTATTTCGGTATCCTGCGCCGCATCGTGATTCCGCTTTCGACGGCGGCCATAGCCACCATCGGCTTGTACTATGCCGTGTTTTTCTGGAACGACTGGTTCAACAGCCTGATTTACCTGAACGGCAGCCAGTACCCCGTCATGCTGTTCCTGCGCAATATTGTGAATGGCACAATGGCTATCGGCACAGGCAACGGCTCGGCGGAAAAGACGACGGTCGCCATTTCCATCAAATCCGCAGTTATTATCACGTCCACGGTGCCGATCATCACCCTGTACCCATTCCTGCAAAAGTTCTTTGTCAAGGGGCTGACAATCGGCGGCGTCAAGGGCTAAGGAGGGTTTGTACCCGTGGTACAACTGAAAACGATCGCTACAGAACAGCGCAACCCCGATACATTGTATATTGACCAGGCCGATTCGCTTGAGATCGTCCGCCTGATGAACGCGGAGGACAAAAAGATCGCGCCCGCCGTAGAACGCGTACTGCCCAAGATTGCGGCGGCGGTCGATATGATTTGCCGCCAGCTCACCGGCGGCGGCCGCCTCATCTACTGCGGCTGCGGCACTTCGGGCCGCCTGGGCGTGCTGGATGCTTCCGAGTGCCCGCCGACGTTCGGCGTAGAGCCGGGCCTTGTGCGCGGCGTAATCGCGGGCGGCCCGGACGCGCTGACGAACGCCGCCGAGGGTGCGGAAGATGACGCGGCGGCGGGCGAGGCCGATTTGCACGCGATAGGTTTCACCGCGAAGGATGTCCTGGTGGGCATTGCCGCCAGCGGGCGCACGCCCTATGTACTGGGGGCGATGGCCTATGCCCGTTCCCTGGGTGCGCCGGTCATTGGCCTGACATGCTGCCCCGGTTCCGCCATCGACACGGAGGCGGACATCGGCATCGCGCCCCAGCCGGGGCCGGAAGTCGTGACAGGCTCCACGCGCCTCAAAAGCGGCACCGCGCAGAAGATGGTACTGAACATGCTTACGACCGCCTCCATGATCCGCATGGGGAAGGTGTACAGCAACCTGATGGTAGACGTATGCGCGACAAACCAGAAGTTGGAGGCGCGGGCCGTATCCATTGTGCGCGCGGCCACCGGCGCGGACGAGCAGCAGGCGCTTGACGCCCTGAACGCCGCCGGTTTTTCCTCCAAAACGGCCATTGTCATGCTGCTGTGCAGCGTGGACGCGGAGGAGGCGCGTGCGCTGCTGAGCCGCGTGCAGGGCCATGTGGCCGACGCCGTCCTCTCCCAGCCCGACGGTGCGCGGGCGGACGCCGCCGCGCGCCAGGCGCTGTAACACAAACAAAAGCGCCTCTGAAACAAATTTCAGAGGCGTTTTCGTTGGGCTGCCGCCCAAACCTGCCCAAAGGGCGCCGCCCTTTGGAATCCTGCCGGGCGCTGCCCGGACCTGCCAGAGGCGCTGCCTCTGGACTCCGCCAAAGGGGGCAAGCCCCCTTTGGAAACCCATCACGCGCGGCAATTTCATTGGCACGCAGCCCTGTTTGATTTTTCTGCGCGTTTCCAGGTCCACCGTGTGTTCCCGCCCGCAGGGAGGGGAACACACAAAAGCAGCTTTTCGCTTCGGTGTTCAGGGGTGCAGGTGCGCGGCGGAAAAGGTGCCCATGAGGTGGGGGCGGCAGCCCTCGCGGCTGCGCTCTAACTTTTTTGCCGCGTTTTCGTAGTCTAAGTTGGCTACGGCGCTGAACAGTACGTCGACTGCCATCATCTGCGCGATGCGGCTGCTCATTGCGCCGCTGCGCGGGAGGATTTCGGGCGAGGAGAGGTAGAGAACGGTGTCGGCGAACTGGGCCAGCGGGCTTTTGTCGAACTTTGTCAGCGCGATGGTGGGGGTGCCGTTCTGCCGGGCCAGTGTCAGCATTTCCAGCACCTCCCGCGTGCTGCCGGACATGGAAATCAGCACGGCGGCGTCCTGCGGCGTCATATTGGCGGCGTAGGTGAGCTGAATGTGCAGGTCGCGGTTGAAACAGACGTTGCGGTCGATGCGCAGGAATTTGTTGTAAAGGTCCTCTCCTACGATCGCCGAGGCCCCTACGCCGAAGATGCAGATAGAGCGCGCCGCTAAGATGGTGCGCGCCGCCGTTTCAACAGCAGCGGGGGCAAGCAGCTTCTCCGTATCGACAATGGCGCGGATGCTGTTCCGCTTTACAGTCTGGATGAGGTGTACAGTGTCATTTGCCTCGCGGATATCCGTGAAAGAGGCGGCCTCCTCTGGCTTGCCGCTCTCGGCAATCGCGCCCGAAAGCTCGTTGTACAGGCTCCGCTTCATATCCTTCAGCCCGTCAAAGCCGATGGATTTGCAAAAGCGCACCCACGCCACTTTGCTCACGCCCGCCTGGCGCGCCAACTCGTCGATGGGCGTGGTGAACACCTCGTTGATGTTCGCGAGAAAAAAATCTGCCACTTTCTTTTCCGAATTGCTCAGGTTTTCGTAAATATTCCGGGTGCGAACCTCGATATTCGTCATCCTGTTTCCGGAGATCGGAAGAGCACACGTCTGAACTCCAGTCACGCACGGACATCT
>CANCXY010000158.1 GCA_947381875.1 uncultured Clostridia bacterium
GGCGGAGTCCAGAGGCAGCGCCTCTGGCAGGATTCCAAAGGGCAGCGCCCTTTGGTGGGTCCGGGCAGCGCCCGGCGCCCCCATGCGCATCACGCCCCGATATACGGCGCGGGGTCGATCAGGTTTGACCTGGCAAGGCCGCCGTAGGAAAGCTCAAAGTGGCAGTGGTTGCCTGAGGAGTTCCCGGTGCTGCCGATCAGGGCGATCGTCTGCCCGGCGGTAACGCCGGTGCCCGCCGTCACAAGGAGCTGGGAACAGTGGGCGTAGCGCGTATAGAAACCGTTGCCGTGGTCAATGACAATGTAGTTGCCGAAACTGTAGTGCGAACCTGTCTCAATCACGACGCCGCTGTCCGCCGCAACAATCGGTGAACCATAGGGCGCGCACAGGTCTATGCCCCGGTGGCCGCCGAAGCGCGTTGTGATATACGTCAACTGCGGCACCGGGAACACCATAGAGCCGCTGCCAACTACCGCGCCGCCCGGCGCTGTCTGGGCTTCATAGCGCATGCCTGTTCGCTCGCGCGTGCCTACGGAGATAATCTCCGGCTGCATTTCCTCGATGGGCGTTGTGCGGAGGGGCATGGTCGAAAGCAGTTCCCCGTTTACGCGCGTCTGCCGCGCGACCACGCTCTGGGAACCGTCCCGGCCCTTCTGCGAGACAAAGCGCACGCCTTTATTCAGCGTGTCCGTTTCCTGTTCCTCCGTAGTAAAGGGCACACTCTCCTCGTATTGGATCAAATCTGTGACCTGCACATCCAGCGCGTTGCCAATTTGCAGCGCCTCCAATGCCATTGTTGTATCCTGCACGGAATTTGTAAAATATACGCCGGGTATCTGTTCGATGGTGTGGACGTATCCGACGCTTTCATGCGTGCCGTCGTTATAGGCGGCCAGCGTCTCATCTAAGAGCTGCTGCACGGCCTGGCCGTCCTGTACGACGCTCACCAGTTCTCCGTTGATGCGGATGCCCACGGCGCGCATAATCTGGTCGGTGGAGGAGGAGATAATTTTATCCGCTAACTCGCTGACGCCGGTGCGCGCCGCCGGGTCGACGATACGCAGTTCAAATTCCGGGTGTGATTCCCACTCCAACTGCGCCCCCGCCGACGCCTGCACGCGCTCCCGCACCATGCGCTCGGCCTCGTCCCACACGCCCTCGCTTTCGATGAATACGAACAGGTCGTCCTGATAGGTGACACCCAGGGAGAAATTCGCGCCAAGCACTTCGTTGACGGTGAAGAAGAACACAAAGAACGCGCCGACGGGCAACAGATAACTTAGCGCGCTGAAAATCAGCCGCCGGTATGTATGCAGGCTGCTTTTCAAAAACTCCCAACCCGCTTTGCGTGCGTTGCCACCCGCCGCGCCCTCGGCGCGCGCCGTTTCTTTCATGCTGCGCACGCTCACGACGATATAGCGGAATGGCGCGGAGAGGTCCTCGCCGATGCTGCACAGCAGCGCCCAAAGCGGCCCGCACACGAAACGCACCAGCGCCGCGGACCCGCGCACCGTTAGCTTGCACAGATCCCTTGCGCCGCGCGCCAGGCGGATGCAGGTATACTGCGCCTGCGTGCCCATGATATACAAGAGCTGCCCGATGGCGTTATACGCCGCGCGCATGCTGACAGCGCCGCTCTGCGAGGGCAGGGCGGCCTCGTTCTGCGCGCGCTGCAAGCGCGCCACGAACTCGATTGTCAGCGTGGCAAACTGGGATGTGAGCTGCGAGGTGAGCGAAGCGGAGTGCGACTTTTTGGCGCGCTGCTGCATCTCGGCGAATTCTTCCGGCGTAAAAAACGGGGCGTCTTCCTCCGGCGGCAGCGCGGGATTTTCGATATGAGGGTCTTTTGTATTTGGTTCCATGAAAATATCTCCGTGGCGGCGGGCTTATCGCGCGAAATACAGCCCGCTCGTGCCGTTGAATAGTTGTTCCGGGTCTACACTCTGGTTGCCGATGCGCGCTTCATAGTGCAGGTGCGGCCCGGTGGAATAGCCGGTGGAGCCGACAAGCCCGACAAGCTGCCCCTGTTCCACGATCTGGCCCTGCTCACAGGAGAGGGAATCCATGTGGAAGAAATAGCTTTTCAGCCCGCCGCCATGTTCCACCACGACGGTGTTGCCGGTCATCTGCAAAAAGCCTGCGTAAACCACCTTCCCGCGCGCCGGGGACCACACCTCGTCGCCCCGGTCGCAGTCGTAGTCAATGCCCGCGTGGCGGACCGGCGTAGTCGCGCCGTTGGTGTAGCGGAACAGGCCGTATTCACTGTTTTTGGCCGTCGCCTCGCACGGGCGCACGAACGTACCCTCCCAATAGATGGTGGGGTCGGCGGCCTCATAGATGGGATAAATGATGTTGCGCCATTCCTCATTGGCGGCGGCACTGTTCATGGTGGCGTTCGCCACAGAGGAGGAAATCGTCATATACTGTTTGGGGAAATCGCGGTGTACGACCTGGATCGTCTCATCCACAACGGCGCTGCCGCAGCTCACATGCAACGGATACTCGCCCGGTTCGCGGTTATAGTGTACACCGATAAACGCGGCCTTCCCGCCTGGAATATCGCAGAACTGTGTAAGGGAGAGGTCGGTCTCGATCTGCGGTTCCAGCCCGTCTAAAAAGCCCTTTACAAGCACGGTAATCACCGCGCCCTGCTCCACTTTGGTTTCAGAAATCTTGATCTCCGGCGGAACCGCGACATTCACACGCGCGGCATAGCGGAATACGCCGTACCCATGCGCGGGATCCGATGGCGCGTCGGAGGCGCGCGTTTCGGGCACCGTGACGCGCACTTCTAAGGTATACTGCCCATTCGCGGGGAACCGCACCGTCGCCTCCCGCTGATTATTGGCATCTAAAACAACCGCGCCCGCCTCATCCTTGACGACAAGGTGCGAAGGGTCGCCGGTAGCAATCTGGATATTCATGGAATCGGCGTCCCAGGTGCCCAGATCCTGCATTTGCAAGGTGGCGTTCTCCTGTGCGTCTTTATAGAGGAGGCCGCCCATGACCGGTTCATTCCACTGGTACCCATTGATGCCCAGCGCCGTATCCCCCGCCATCACAGCGGGAGCGGTGAACGCCTCGGCGTCCGTATTGTGATACGACCACGCCACCACCCCGCCGACGATGCCGCCGATCAGCAAAAGCACCAGCACCACCCAAAGCATTATTTTTCCCACCACACGCATAAAAAAGCCCCCTTCTGCACGGCTTTGCAACAGTACTTTTACAGTATACCACAAAGTTTTCAAAAATGCAAAAGGGAGTTATCGCCGGGAGTGTCCACATCGCGGATCTATTGCCGTGTATTTCCCCGCATTGGACACACCCTTATCGCCTGCTGGCGGCGACGCGCCTACACACAGCATGCAGGCGATGGGTTTCCAAAGGGGGCTTGCCCCCCTTGGCGGAGTCCAGAGGCAGAGCCTCTGGGCGCTTTCCGACAGCACGCCCCCATACAAAACGCAGGACGGCCAGACCGGGGCCGTCCTGTGTTTGTATGTATGTCAATCTGCCAGCGTCAAATCCCCTTCCTTGATCCACCCGATCTTTCGGAAGAACTGCCCGAACGCCCAGCACAGCACGGCGGGCAGTACAAAGGAAATGAGGATCAGCCCCAGCCAGTCCCAGACGCCCGGCGTGATGGCCGCCGCGCCGTTGGCGAGCGCGCGTTCACTGGGGGCCAGCCAGCCCGTCCAAACGCCGATCTGCCCCACTAGGCCGCAGGTGCCCATCCCAGAGGAGACGGGCGCGCCGTTCATCTGCAACTTAAATACGCATGTCGCAAGCGGTCCGATAATGGCGGAAGTGAGGATGGCGGGCAGCCAGACGCGCGGATTTTTTACGATATTGCCCATTTGCAGCATAGAAGTACCCAACCCCTGGCTGACAAGCCCGCCCCAGCGGTTTTCCCGAAAGGACAGCACCGCGAAGCCGACCATATTGGCGCAGCAGCCTGCCACGGCCGCGCCGCCCGCCAGTCCGGTGAGGCCGAAAGCCGCGCAGATTGCCGCCGAGGAAATGGGGAGCGTGAGCGCCATGCCCACCAGCACCGAGACGACGATCCCCATCAGCAGCGGCTGTAAGTCGGTAGCCCACATGATGACGTTGCCAATCGCCGTGGCGGCGGTGCCGATCGCGGGCGCCCACCAGGCGGAAAGCCCGACGCCCACCAGGATGGTGACAAGCGGCGTGATAAGGATATCCACTTTGGTTTCTTTGCTCACAGCCTTGCCGCATTCAGCGGCGATGATGGCGATAAAGAGTACCGCGAGCGGCCCGCCCGCGCCCGCCTGATCGGGAATGAGGCTTGTACTGCCCAGCGCGTTGGCCGCATAACCGACGGTTGCCAGCGAAAACAGCACCAGCGGCGGCGCTTGCAGCGCAAAGCCGATTGCGATAGCCATCGCCGCGCCGCTCATCGCGCTTGCATAGTTCCCCACGTCCACCAAAAAAGCAAGGCCCGCCTGTTCGCCCAACGTCTTCACGATGGTGCCGATCAGCAGCGAACAGAACAGGCCCTGTGCCATTGCGCCCAGCGCGTCGATACCATAGCGCCTGGCAGAAATGACGATGTTCTTCCGTTTGAGAAACGCTTTCCATTTTTCCATCTTTTCCACACCCTTTTCCTTTGCGCGGCCTTATGTGCCGCGCTTTTGCTCTATTGTACCCCTTTTTCCGCATTTGTCAAGCGCCTTGTGGCGGGTTGCCCAAAGGGCGCTGCCCTTTGGAATCCTGCCAGAGGCGCTGCCTCTGGACTCCGCCAAAGGGGGCAAGCCCCCTTTGGAATCCCATCCCGCGCGGCAATTTCATTGCCGCGCACCCCTTGGCAGAAGCGGCAACGACGCCGCAGCGCAGCCGGAAAACGCCGCCCCCATGTGTTTGTATAGGGGCGGTGTTTTTTATGTGTCTCCCTGGCCGTGCGCTTTCATATATTCTTCAAAGCTCGCGTATTTCTGCGCGGGGGCGCGGCGGGCAATCAGTTGGATGCTGTCGTCGCGCTCGGTCTGCGGGGGTTTGGGCGCGGCGGGGCGGTTCGCCTGCTTTTTCGGGCAGTCGGGTTTGGGCTGCTTCGCGTTTTTCGGCGCGGGGGCGGGGGCTTTTTCCGGGGCGCGGGTGCGGCGAGCCGCTTCCGGCGCGGACCTGGCCGGTTCCGCGCCCTTTTTTTCGGGCGCGCGCTGCTTGGCGCGTTCCTGGCGCGCGGGACGCGACTGTTTGGGTGCGCCGCCCTGTGCGGCGGGCGTTTTGGGGGCTTTGGGCTGCGGCGCTCTGTTCTGGGGCTGTGCGGGGCGGGGTTCCCCGGCTGTCTCCGCTGCCTCCACCGCCGCGACCGCCGCCTGCACGGTGCTTCCCGCCAGTTTGCCGCGCCGCTTTCCATTGCGGCGGTGCTTCGTCTCGTTCTGTGCGGCGCTTTCCGCTGCGGCGCGCCGGGCGTCGGTTGCCTGTTCCACTCTTGTTTCCTCCTTCGGCGGTGTGGTGCGGCCCGCCGTTTTTTTTGTGTATTCCTCCGCCCGCTGGGCGGGGGAATGCTCGGAAATCAGCGGCGCGGGTTGGGCGCTCCCTGTTTTTTCGTGCGCATGCGACTGGGGCGGCACGGGTTGAGCACTCCCTTTTTTTCCACGCGCGCGTGGCTGGGGCGGCGCGGGGGGCTCTACAGGCTGCTGCATCGGCCACGCATGCTCCATGCGGGGAATATGGGTGCGCGTCAGTTTTTCAATATCCGCGAGGTATTCGCGCTCCCCGGCGTCGCAAAAGCTGACGGCGACGCCCGCGCGCCCGGCGCGCGCTGTGCGGCCAATGCGGTGTACATAGGTCTCAGGGATGTTCGGCAGGTCGTAATTGAACACATGGGAAATGCCCTGTACGTCAATGCCGCGCGCGGCAATATCCGTCGCTACCAGCACGCGGACGCGGCCATCCTTGAATTTTGCAAGCGCGTCCTGCCGGGCGTTCTGGCTCTTGTTGCCGTGGATTGCCATCGCGCCAATGCCCACCCGCGACAGCTCGCGCACTACGCGGTCCGCCCCGTGCTTGGTGCGGGTGAACACCAGCGCGCTTGTCACATCGGACGACCGCAAAAGCTCGGCCAGCAGGTGGCGCTTATTGCCCTTGTCAATCAGGCAGACGCTCTGCTCCACCGCCTCCACCGTGGTGGCGGGCGGTGCGACCATGACCTTCTGCGGCGCTTTCAGCAGGCTGGCCGCGAGGCGCTCAATCTCGGCGGGCATTGTCGCGGAAAACAGCAGCGTCTGCCGCTTTGCCGGAAGATGGCGGATTACACGCTCCACATCATGCACAAAGCCCATATCCAACATGCGGTCGGCTTCATCCAACACGAAAATTTCCAGTTTCCCCAAGTCGATATGCCCCTGACCGATCAGATCGTTGAGGCGGCCCGGCGTAGCCGTGAGGATATCGACGCCCGCGCGCAGCGCCTCCACCTGCGGGGCCTGCCCGACGCCGCCAAAGATCACGCGGCAGCGCAGGGGCAGGTAGCGGCCATAGGCGGCGAAGCTCTCGTCGATCTGCAACGCAAGCTCCCGCGTGGGGGTGAGGACCAGCGCGCGGATGGGGCGCTTGCCGCGCGGCGGGGGCGCGGCAGCCAGCCGTTGGAGGATGGGCATGGCGAACGCCGCCGTTTTGCCGGTGCCCGTCTGCGCGCAGCCCAGTACGTCGCGCCCGGCCAGAACGGGCGGGATGGCCGCGCGCTGGATGGGCGAAGGCTCGGTATAGCCCGCCTCCCGCGCGGCGCGCAGGATGGGGGCTGTCAAATCTAACTCGCTGAATGTCATGCAAAAAAATCCTTTATCTTTTTCACCAAAAAAAGGCTTGAAAAATTGGTTAAAGCTGTACGCCGGAAAGGCTTGTACCATACAGCCCTGTGCGTTATAATTAGGTGTCGCATATGTACGCGCCGGACGCACACGCGCGGCGCGGCTCCACCTTATCAGTATAACACAGAATGGGAGAAAGCCAATATGAAAACAGCAAAAAAATTCATGACGCCGGAAAACCTAAAATGGTTCGGCATGCTCAACTTAGGGCTTGTCATTTCGGCGGCGGGTATCCACTTTTTCAAATCGCCCAACAAATTCGCGATGGGCGGCACCTCAGGCATTTCCATCATTGCCTCTACGATACTGCCGCATATGGACATCGGCACTTTCATGTTTATCATCAACGGTATCTTAGTGGTGCTGGGCCTGATCTTCTTAGGCCGCGCGGTGATTGGCGCGACGATGTATTCTTCCTTTGTCCTCTCATTCTTCATCTGGCTGTTGGAGCGCGTCTACCCGATGGAAACGCCATTCACCGACGACACGATGCTGGAACTGTGCTTCGCGGTGATCCTGCCCGCCGTGGGCAGCGCCATCCTCTTTAACATTGGTGCATCCAGCGGCGGCACGGACATCACGGCGATGATCCTTGCCAAATACACCAGTTTGGAGATCGGCAAGGCGATGATCTGTTCCGACCTGGTCATCGCGCTGTTTGCGGGCGGGCTGTACGGCGTGCGCACCGGCATGTACTGCGTACTGGGCCTGCTTGCCAAATCCTTCCTTGTCGACGGCGTAACAGAGAGCATCAACGTGCGCAAGATCTTCACCATCGTATCGCCCAAGCAGAAGGAGATTATTGATTTCATCCTCAACACCCTGCACCGCAGCGCGACGGTACATGACGCACACGGCGCGTTCACCGGCAAAGGCGAAGAAGTCATTACGACCGTACTCACCCGCCGCGAGGCCGTGGCTCTGCGCAACTTCATCCGCCGCACCGACCCGTCCGCGTTCATTACCATCGTAAACTCCAGCGAGACGATCGGCAACGGCTTCCGCCCCATCTGAGGCAGGGAAAACCGAAACATTCCATATGCCTGCGCCCATACGCATGTATGGGCGCTATTAAAGTTTCCGTCCACCCTTTTCAAA
>CANCXY010000159.1 GCA_947381875.1 uncultured Clostridia bacterium
CCCCCCCCCCCCCCCCCCCCCCCCCCCACCCCCCCACGTCTCGCAACACTCTTTGCCTACACGACGCTCTTCCGATCTCGCCGCGCCCAACCCCCACAGGCGGGCATATTCCATTACACAGTGCGCAAGCGCCGCGCCATTGTCGTCGATCAGCTCACACGGCAGGATGATGAATCCTTTCCCTTCCTGCGCGCCGAATTTCTGGAAGCGGCGGTATAGAAAGGCTGTCAGCTTCGCGGGGTAAGTGGCAGGCGGCGCATCCTCCAACCGGCAGGCGGGGTCAAAGATAATACCCGCCTCGGTGGTGTTGCTGACGATAAAACGCAGATCGGGGTTATCGGCACAAGCCATGACCGCTTCATAGTCCGTATAGGCGTTCAGGCATCGGCTGATACAGGAGATTACGCGCTTTGTATTCACCTTTTCCCCGTTTTCAAAGCCGCGCAGATACAGCGTGTACAACCCTTCCTGCTCGTTGAGCGCCTGTTTGCGCTGTGCCGAAGCGGCGTGTGGGGCGCGCGGCTGTACCATAACGACTTTTGCGTTGAACCCCGCCGCCTCGTTCATGCGGTCGATAAAATCGTCCACGAAAGCGCGCAGGAAATTGCCGTCGCCAAACTGGATCACCCGCTCCGGCGCGTCTTTCAGCAGATAACCGCCATACCCTGTTTCCTGTAAGGTCTGGTACGATAACGTTTTCAAATATAATATCCCTCGTTTCCTGTTTGTTTTGCGGCATAGCCGGCGGGCCGCGTCCGCCTACAGCGTCACGCCCTGTTTGAAGATTGCCATATCATGGAACCCGGACAATTCAGATTTGACGCGCCTGCCGGAGGCGACATCCAGCACATACTTACAGAACGCCGCGTGCAGTTCTTCCATTTCAGTGTCCTCCGCCAACGGCCCGCAGTCGAAATCGATCCAGCCGCTTTTCTTTTGCGCAAGCGCCGTGTTGCTTGACACCTTGACCGTGGGAACAGGCGACGCGAACGGTGTTCCGCGTCCCGTAGTAAACAGTACGATATGCGCGCCCGCCGCCGCCAGCGCCGTAGAGGCGACTAAATCGTTCCCCGGCGCGCTGAGCAGGTTCAACCCGCGCGTTTTTACCCGTTCGCCGTAGGCCAGTACGCCCGACACCGGGGCGCTGCCGGATTTCTGGATACAGCCCAGCGACTTATCTTCCAGCGTAGAAATGCCGCCTTTCTTGTTGCCGGGGGAGGGGTTTTCGTAGATCGTCTGTCCGTGGCGCTGGAAATACCGCTTGAAATCGTTGACGAGCGCCACGGTGTCAGCAAAGACGTGTTCATTGGCGCAGCGGTTCATCAGGAAGGTTTCCGCGCCGAACATCTCCGGTACTTCTGTTAAGATTGTCGTCCCGCCCTGGGAGACGAGCCAATCGGAAAACGCCCCCACAGTTGGATTGGCGGTGATGCCGGACAGCCCGTCCGAACCGCCGCACTTCATACCGACTATCAGCTTCGCGGCGCTGACAGGCTGCCGGTGGAACCCGCCTGCGTACCGCGCCAATTCTTCCACCAGCGCGAGGCCGTCGGCGATCTCGTCGTCTGATTCCTGGCATACAAGGAACTTTACGCGGCGCGGGTCGATCTCGCCTATATATGGTTTCAGCACGTCGATATTGCTGTTCTCGCACCCAAGCCCCAGCACCAGTACACCGCCCGCGTTCGGATGGTTCACAAGGCCCGCGAGGATCTTCCTGGTGTTCTCCTGATCGTCCCCCATCTGCGAGCAGCCGTAGGGGTGCGGGAACGCCGCGATGCTTTCAACGCTGCCCGTACACAGCGCCTGCGCCCGCCGTTCGATTGCCTGCGCAATGCTGTTCACGCACCCCACTGTCGGGATGATCCAGATTTCATTGCGTACACTCACTGAGCCATCCGGGCGCACATACCCTTCAAAAGACCGCTCCTGTACCGGTTCCACACGCGGGCGCGCGGGCGTGTAGGCATAGTTTAGCATATCGCCGAGGGATGTTTTCAGATTATGCGTATGTACCCACGCTCCGACAGGGATATCCCGCGCGGCGGTACCGATGGCCGCGCCGTACTTGATGACGGGCGCGCCCGCCGGGATATCCGTCAGCGCGAACTTGTGCCCCTGCGGGATGTCCTCGCGCAAGACGATGTCTTTCCCGTCCTCCCGCAGCGCGGTGCCCGCGGTCAGGGGCATCAGCGCCACCGCGACGAGATCGCCGGGGTGTATCTTTTTATGGGTTTTCAAGGATATCTGCTCCGTATGATCCATACGCGTGTCACCATTCCTCTATGATGTGCTATCCTGTTCCATCCGAGCGGTGCTGGAAGGGGCAACACTTCATGATTCCATTTTTCATTTTACCTGAATATCCCGCGTTTGTCCATGCCTGTTTTCTCTTTATGCGAATATTTCCAACGCGTCTTTCTTAAACCCTTGTACATTTCTCATCCCCGCATCCCCTGTTTTTCAAAATCCTCCACACGCCATGTATCATGCTAGCGTAGGCACGGCACGCCAAAAGCGTCGGCGGCATAGAGCCACTGGGCGATCGAGCCGTAGGCGTAGTGATTCAGGCTGTTCATGCCGTTCTCGGCGCTTTTGCCTGTCTCGTCCAGGCTGTTCCACCGCTCCCAGATGGTTGTCGCGCCCAATTTGACAGCATACAGCCAGCCGGGGTATTCGGCGTTCCACCTGTCACGCAAATTCAAGCGGGAGATGGGGGTATCTATCAGCGCATACATCAAGTTTACCCGCATAGAGCGCTCGAAGGTGCTGCTGACAGCCACGGACGAGCCGGTCCACAGTATTGCCGCGCGGCTGCGCTACTGCTCCAGCAGCCATTTTTCCAGCGCGTTTCAGGATGTGGTGGGGAAAAAGCCGCAGGAATACAGGCGGGAAATGCGGAAGGTGTAGGGGGCGGGCGCTTTTGCCTGCCGATGCGGTTCCTGTTTTATCAGGCGCTGGACAAAATGTGGGCGGCTCGCACACCTTGCGATTTTTAGCATTTAAGGCGTAAAGTTTCGGCACAAAAAAGCCACAGCCCCCGGAATCCCGGAGGCCGTGGCCGTTTTTATTCAGCCTGTGGCCTGGTCAGCGTATCACGCACAATGCAAAGACTGCTCCCTTGCTCCCACAGCGTTTGCATCTTCTTCCGCATCTGAAACGTCCGAAAAGAGCCGGCAACTGTTTTTTTTCATTGTCGAAAATTGTAAAATTTTTCACAAATAAGACGAATAAACAAATAGGAGGATTTTGTGCTATTGCAGCGGTGCGGCACAGCGCAAAATGGAGCGTGCAGTTGGGAGGGAGTGGTGTTTCCATGTCAATTTGGGTCTTTATTTTCACCTACTGTTTCCTTTTTTTACATCCTGTAGTAAGTATTATCGTAGGTTTTTCAGCCGAAAGATGTTTAGAGCGGCTATTCAGCTCCTTGAAAACAAAGAGCGGACTGGTAAAAGGAATTGTATTCGTTGCTTTTACAATCCTCGCCTTTCTCGTGATAGTTGTCATCAATGGCATAGTAGCACCGCCCGGTGGTTATCTTTTGGTCTATCCCAAAAACCTGCCGGACAGGATACAATTCATATGGAACCGTTATTTTGGCGCGCCCTATGTGGTATGTACCAGCATGAGTGAGGGCGGCGAATATTATCTGATGGACTTCGACGGAGAGATTATCCGGGAAGGCGATTTGTATGAGGGAGAAGATACGCCCATTTATACGGCGCGGAGCATCTTCGGCGTTGTGGGGCATTATGTGATTGATTTGAAGACAAGCCAGCTCATTACAAATAAGATCAACGTAAATGGATGCAAGCGCAGCAAAAGCCAAAATAAGAGCAGTAACCTCTATGAAGAAAACAGTGGCCGGTTCGTGGACGGATATCAGGATATCTCTGTCACCGTGAATGGCGTGACGCAGGATTACTGCCTGGACCGGAACCACAAGCTGCTTACGAACGCGTACCGCACGATGGTGAACGAGGACGGCAGCGGGCTGATTGGCACCGCATACTACAGTGGGGACGGCCTTTTCTATACCGGTTGGATTTCCCTTTCTGGAAGCGGCAGGAAACGGGTGCTAAGTTATCAAAGCACTGTGCAGGTGCGTGGACGGAGTGTACCTTATCTTGTAACAAATTTACAGAAGCTCCCCGGAAGTTCCGACCCAGATGACGCGTTGAAGAAAATACCGGGCAGGTGGTATCTGTTTGACGAGTACGGCAGGCTTGTGAACAAAGAGGGCAAATGCAAAAAGTTTGACGCTGTATATATGCTGGATGAACGTGGGATTGTTGAAACAGTGGACGATAGAAAGCCGGAGGAATATCTGGCGGCGCAAAGGGCGTGAGACGAGGGAAAGGCCCTTTTGTTTTGCTTTGCGGCGCTGCGGCTCGCGCCTACGAATTCCCCGGCTGCGACATGCAGGAAAACTCTTTGGGGCTTATCCCGTATTCCCCTTTGAACGCGCGGTAGAAATTGGAATAGTCGCCGAACCCGCAGTGCTGATACACGTCTGTTGGCGGCAGGCCGTCGGCCAGCATCTGCTTGGCGATCACCAGCCGTTTCTGGATCACATAGCGGTAAATGCTTGTGCCTACCAGACGGTTGAACTCGTGCGAGAGATGGTATTTGTTCACAAAGAAGCGCGAGGCCAGCAGGTCGAGGGAAAGCTCCTCGTTGTAGTGGTCGTTGATGAAATTCAGTACGTTCGTCACGATTGGACCGGATTTGTCTGTCAGCTCGTGGCGCTGTTCGCAGCGGAGCGCCTGGCGGTTCAGCTCCACCAGGAACTGCACCAGGCAGCCCAGAGCGGCTAAGTCCGACCCGTAGTTGTCCGTATTGCTCTCGGTGACAAGCTTGTCCATCATATCCGCGATGTGCTGGCGCGGCGTGGGCGCAAGGCGCAGCAGGTTTGTGTGCCCCGGCACGGCAGAGTCGAAACAGTGCGTGAGCGAGGTGCTGGGCGTGCTGAACTGCTCGATGAACCCCTTGTTGATCCACAGCACAATGCGCTCGTAGGGGTGCTTTTCCTGCGTGATGCGCGGCTGGTGCAGCTCCAGAGGGCTGATGAGCAGGATGTCCCCTGGGACCAGATGGTAATTCCGGCTTTCAATGGTGTAATTCACGTTCCCGTTCAGGAACAGGTACACCTCGTAAAAATCGTGGTGGTGCAGCGCGACATGGTTGAGGTACGAATCACGGTAGTGAAATATCTCATATGTGTTCGAGAGCATCTTCTGGCGCACTGTAAATTTGTGGAACTGGCCCATCATGCGCGCCCGCCTTTCTGTTCAGAGATTGTTCTTATAGTTTAAGACAATTTTTGCAATGTGTCAAGCAATAATAACAATCCGCAATGCCTTTTTTTCATGCTATACTGAACATGGTAGCCAAAAACAGGCCCCGATTTCTTCGGAAATCATGCAGAACGACCAACCGCACAAAGAGAGGGAGCGGCCAAAGGAACGCGTTTTTGCGTGTTTCCCTGCCTTGCGGGAGGGGAAACACGCGGCATCCCTGCGGCATAGGTGCCCCCAAAGAAGGAGGATAGACAGGATGATGGAAAACATCCGCATATCCGGGTTCGCGGATGAGATCGACCCCGCGTTAGACGAACAGCTCAAGACGGTCACATCACTTGGCATGCACTACATATCGTTGCGCTCCGCCGACGGCAAGGGTGTGGCGGACTACACGCCTGAGGAGGCGCGCACGCTGCTCCTGCCGCGTTTGGAAGCGGCGGGCGTCGGCGTTTCTTCCTTAGGTTCTCCCATCGGCAAGGTGGGCGTGAACGATGAGGAAGGCTTTGCCGCGCAGTGCGAGGCGCTCAAACGCCTGTGTGAGACGGCGGCGGTGCTGAAATGCCGCTTTATCCGTATGTTCAGCTTCTATATCCCGGAGGGTGAGGAACCGGAAAAGTATACGGACACCGTTATCGCGAAGCTGCGCCGTTTCCTGGAGATTGCCGCGCCCTATGACGTGGTGCTGATGCACGAGAACGAAAAGGACATTTACGGCGATACCGGCGCGCGCTGCAAAACTTTGATGGACACGCTGGGCAGCGAACAGTTCTGCTCTGCGTTCGACTTTGCGAACTTTGTACAGTGCGGCGAAGACCCGGAACAGTGCTGGGAACTCCTGCGCCCCTATATCCGCTATATCCATATCAAAGACGCGAAGTACGGCAGCGGCGAAAACGTGGTGGCGGGCACCGGCGACGGCAAGATCGCGAAGCTGCTCGCCCGCGCCATCCGTGATGAAGGGTACGAGGGCTTCCTGACGCTGGAACCGCACCTTGTGCTGTTCGCGTCGCTGGCTTCGCTCGAAACCAAAGCGGCGGGCGAGGTCATCAAGGAGAACAAGGCCGCAAACGGCGCGCAGGGGTACACGATGCAGTACAACGCGCTGAAAGAGATACTGGACGCAATCTAAGCTGTCTATAGCGGCCTGCCAGTAATACAGCATGTGTGTTTTTCTGTTTCCCGGGGAGTGTCCAGACCGCTGGGGGAGGGTGTATGTCGCCGCCCGGCGGGTAGAGAACGTACAAAAGCCACTTCGCGTTGGACATTCCTGTTTCCCGCCGCGGCGGGGAAAAGAAAAGTGGACATGATCTTTGTGATTGGCTGGGCCGCTGTATAAAAAGGAATGAAAAGGAGAGAGAGCATTATGGAAAAGGTAAGATTTGGGTTGATTGGTATCGGCGCACAGGGCGGCGCTTACGCGGGCTTCCTCACAGAAACGGGCGGTTTCCCCGGCATGCCCGCGCCGAAATGCCCCCCGCATTGTGCCCTTGGCGCGCTCTGCGACAACGACCCCGAAAAAGAAAAAATGTGCCGGGAGAAATATCCTGAGATCCCCTTCTACAGCGACTGGAAGGAAATGGTCGCCTCTGGCAATGTCGACGCCGTTATCACGACTGTGCCGCATTATCTGCACCATGAGATCGCCATCTACTGCCTGGAGCATGGCATGAACGTATTGGTGGAAAAGCCCGCCGGTGTGCGCGCCAAGGACGTAGCCGCCATGAACGCCTGCGCCGCCGCGCACCCGGATGTCACGTTCGGCATCATGTTCAACCAGCGCACGAATAAACTGTACCAGAAGATTAAAGAGATTGTGGCTTCCGGCGAGATGGGCGAGATGCGCCGCAGCCAGTGGATCATCAACAGCTGGTGGCGGCCGGACAGCTACTATCAGCAGAGCGAATGGCGCGCCACATGGGGCGGCGAAGGCGGCGGTGTGCTTGTCAACCAGGCCCCGCACCAGCTCGACCTGTGGCAGTGGATCTGCGGCATCCCGACGAAAGTCTATTCCAAGAACATCAACGGTGCGCACCGCGACATCAACGTGGAAAACGACGTAACCATGCAGGTCACATTCCCCAACGGTGCAACGGGCAGCTTCATCACCTGCACGCATGACCCCATTGGCACCGACCGTTTGGAAATCGACCTGGACGGCGGCAAGATTGTTGTGGAGAACAGCCTGAAAGCGACCGTATACCGCCTGAAAAAGACCGAGGATGAGATGAATAAGACCGTCTCCATGATGGAGCTGGCGATGCTCACGCGCGGCAATTCGGCGGGCGGCGGCCTGTTCGATGTAGAGGAGTTTGAGAATCAGGACGGCTGGGGCTACCAGCACACAACCGTCATGGAGAATTTCGCGCAGCATGTCATCGAAGGCACCCCGCTGCTGGCTCCGGGCGCGGACGGCATCAACGGCGTGAACCTGGCGAACGCCAGCCAGCTCTCCAGCTGGCTGGGCAAAGAGGTCGACAACCCCGTAGACTCCGAGCTGTATGCCGCCGAGCTGAACAAACGCATTGCCGAAGAAGGCAAGTTCCCCGTGCGCGATTGATTGCGCCGCCGGGCTGCCGCCCGGACCTGCCCAGAGGGCGCTGCCCTCTGGACTCCCGCCGGG
>CANCXY010000160.1 GCA_947381875.1 uncultured Clostridia bacterium
AAACCTGCCCAGAGGCTCTGCCTCTGGACTCCGCCAAAGGGGCACAGCCCCATTGGAAACCCAAACAAATACCCAGTTTTAGAAATGATTTACAAAAAGCGGCCTGGGCAAAGCCTTTTGATTGATCGAAAAGGATCTGCTTTATGGGAACCCCTACCAATACGAATATCATTCAAAAAGATAACCTGCCGCCCGCAGGTACGCCTGATTCGATTTTGATTATCGACGACGACGCGATTAACCGGAAAATTTTAGGCAAAATTTTTTCCAATAAGTACCAGATCTGCGAGGCGGAGGACGGCTGCCACGGCCTCGCGGAGATTTTGACAAACCGTAACCGTTTTGTGGCGGTCCTTTTGGATGTGGTGATGCCGGGCATGAACGGCGTGCAGGTGCTGGAACATCTGCGCGGTATGGATTTGTTGAAGAAAACGCCGGTGTTCCTGATTACTGCCGAACAGGACGAGGCGCTTGTCAAACAGGCGTATGACCTGGGCGTGATGGATGTGATTGTCAAACCGGTGCAGTCATATATTGTGCGCCGGCGTGTGGAATCGGTGATTGAGCTGTTCCGCGCGCGTCGCGAGTTGAATACCGTGGTGCAGGCCCAGCAGGTTCGTTTGCAGAAACAGACGGAGCAGATACAACATCTCAATCAGGGCATGATCGAGGCGCTGGCGACGGCCATTGAGTTCCGCAGCCAGGAAACGGGCGGGCATGTACAGCGCATTTCCTCCATCACACGGTTTGTGCTGGAAAATTCGTCGCTGGGCAAGGGGCTTTCCGCAGAGGATATCGACCATATCACGCAGGCTTCTATCCTGCACGATATCGGCAAGATTATGATCCCCGACGCGATCCTTGCAAAGCCCGGAAAATTCACACCTGAGGAATATGACGCAATGAAGCTGCACACGGTAAAGGGCGCGCACCTTTTGGAGAGCGTACCGCAGCTTCGGGACACGCCTATTTTTGAGTATGCGTATGATATCGCGCTGCATCATCACGAGCGGTGGGATGGCCGGGGCTACCCGGACGGGCTAATCGGCGACCAGATCACGCCGTGGGCGCAGGTGGTATCGCTGGCGGACGTGTATGACGCGTTGAGCTGCAAGCGTGTATATAAAGAGGCGTTTTCCCATTCCACGGTGCTTTCCATGATTTTGGGCGGCCAGTGCGGCGTATTCAGCCCTCTGCTGCTGGACAGCTTCTTTGCAGTGGAAGATCATATCAGCCAGATGTACCACCCCTCGCAGATGCCGCCGGAACCAGTGTTGAATCTTTTATAGCGTTTTTCGGATCATAAGCAAAATAAGTCGCCGCATCGGGCTTTCTCCCGGTGCGGCGGCTTTCTTTCTAAGGTTCCTTAAACGGATGTGATATACTTTGCATACCTCGATACAAACGAATCGTACTCGTTCTTTTCTGTTATCCAGACGACGACCTCATACTCCTGTATGCCAAGTCGGGAATAGGCTTCTAAACGATGGTTGCCGTCATTCAATTCAAAGGCCCCATCCGGGTGATTTTCGTCTATCAGGTAATGTACGATCAGCGGCGGCATATCTTTTTCCTTTTGAATCACTTCCTGTAATTGTGATACATGGTATTCAAACCAGTTTTTATCAACGCGCCATTTCATGTTTTCTTCCGGGCCGCAGCAGCGCTCGAAAAGGGATAGCGGCATGCGCAGCGGACCGAGATAGTACCTGTCAAACAGTTTCAGGCCGTCGGAAAAATCTTTATTATGGCCGTCAGATTGCAGGTACAGATGGATCCATTCTTCCAATTTTCCCTGTTTGGCATAGCTTTTGGCCGAAGCCAGCGTACAACTGTACAGCATGGATATGTCCTCCTTTTTTGAGTAGACAATTTTCTTGATGGTATCGAGCGAAAGATGATATTCCTCCGCCAACGTATCCACACTGGCTCCCGCGCGAAACTTTTCGCGGATTGCGCGGTTGCGGTCCGACAGATATTGCTTATAGCCCGATGTTTCTCCCCATCCCCTCTTTTTGCCGGCGGATGGGATATAGACACATTTTCCAGAGATGTATTTTTGTATCTGGCGCAGCAGTGCAGGGGGAAATATATCCTTTCCATCTTCATATTTCAAGTTCTGCTTTCCTCCTTTCTTTAGAGGCTGTGAGCAGGCTGCAAAATCATTATATACAGGTTCTTACAGGAAGTATATACCGAGAATGCGTATAAGTGTTTTTTGCATCTTTATCGCACGAGTTCTGGCATTTTCAATGATATCAATTATTTTATTAAAGTCCTGGCTCTGTGGCGTTAGCTGTTCACACATATCCAATCTCCTTTATATTCGCTCTTAGCATTGCGCAAAATGCGGGATTCTCCGGTTCAGGTACAAGATAGGCAATTTACATTCATGGGATGACAGCTCTTTTTTACCCCTCAACATGCCCATAAACACAGACGCCCTGCGGGTTTAACCGCAGGGCGTCTAAGTGTAGCGATAATCTGGTTGGGCCAGCTGGATTTGAACAATCTTAATATTATTTCCTTAGCGTTAACAGGCGGTGTAATACCGCATAAAGTCTATATTTTCAGCTATATGTTTATGTTTCCAAAACAACTGTTTTTTTCCTGTAAAAAACCAAAGTGTGTTATAATATGTGTTCTGTTTATCTCGCAAATTCACTTGTTTATCAGTACTCTTTAGAAAAAGTGTGGTAAATTATAATAAAATCCGCCCCGCTTTGCATGAGGAACGCAAAGCGGGGCGATTAGCCGCGAGAAAATATTCGTAGTGACGGCGTGAAGCTCGCAGCGAGGGGGTGGGAGGGGGATATGCCCCCCTGCAAAGCGGGGAGGAGGATTTGACAAACCGCCAGACAGGGCATATAATAGACATATGCCCCGCCCTGGCGGTGGTTGCGGCTCTTTGCATCCGGCTTTGGTCGGCGGTGATGCAAGGGGCCTTTCTCATACAACGGTGAAGCGGCGGGTCCTGCTGGCCTTGCAGAACTGGCCGTACACGTCCGGCAAAGCGGCTTTCAGGGCTTTTCCATCTAAACGGCTGCTGACGATCTCTTTCCAGCGGACAATGAAGTTTCTGGTCTTCAGCTCGTCCACGCCCTTTTCTTCCAGATCCGCTTTCAGCTCCGCCCGGATGGCCTCGGCGGACGCTTCCAGTTCCTTTTGCCGGGCTTCAATCTCTTGCAGCTTCCTGATGCGGTTCTCAATCATTTTCTCGGTCATACTGTATCCATCCTTTCTCATTGTGCGCCTGCCAGTGCCGTACAGGCGTTACACCCGCGGATAGCGTCGCGCTTGCCGGTTTCTATGCTCTGTGGGGTTGTGGGAGTGTACAGCCTTTCACCGTTAAAGTGTGTCTCCCATGTGCGCCCAAGCGGCCCCCGCGCTTTGCAGCGCTCGCAGCGGATGAACGCACCGTTCGCCCCGTAGTTTTGAGTAAGTACAATCAGTTTCCCCTCGCTGCCGCAAAATGGGCACGGCGCAAGGGCGCTTGTTTTCTCCATTGGCTTTTCTCATCCTTTCCATATTTGCAAGAACTCCAGCGCGTTCACGGTGCTATTGCCCACTTTCAGCTGCTCAACCGTGTATGCTGGCGTTGCCGCCGTTCCTCTTGCTGTGATTCTATTATACTATATTTGCGCAAGTATATCAATAGACAACATGCACAAACTTGCGCAAGTATATCTGTGCATTGTATATACTTGCGCAATATATTCTGCTGTGATATAATAGGGATAGTGAAAAAGGAAGTTTGATAACAGAATATCCATTTAAGGGGGCGCTCATGTGGCAGTATCAAAAGCACAGCAAAAAGCAACCAACAAGTGGATTGCCAAAGCGTATGATAGGATAAACCTAACCGTTCCAAAGGGAAAACAGCAAAGTATCAAATCCCACGCAGAGGAGCAGGGCGAAAGCGTAAACGGCTTTATCAACCGTGCCATAGATGAAACGATGGCGCGGGACAGGGAAGGGGGTGCGCAGGGGTGAACATGCAGGAAAATTACAGGCTGATTGAGGCGCTGCAAAGTGCGGGATGGTCGGCAGAGGAAATTATCAACCTGATCAAGTACGTGGAAAGCGGCGAGGAGCGGTTCAAGCCAAAAAAGCCTCCAGAAAAGCAGTGATGCACAAAGGGCCGGGGCGTTTGCCCCGGCTCCAGCTTTTTCATGCCCTGTAAACGGTCTGTGTGCCCGTGTGAGGCTCTCTCCGCTTTGGGGCGGCTCATTTCCTGCCGACGCCCGCAAAGCGGCTGCAAGGCGGTCAGAGCCGCGCCTGTCCGGCTTCACGGCCCCGCGGCCTCCCCGCCGGGCGGATTGTCCGGCAGGTCGTTAATGAGCGTAACCGGCTGCACGTCCAAACTGACCTTCTCCGTGAAGATGCCGTACCGCCTGCCCAGCAGCTCGGCGGCCTTGAGGCGGTCGCGTATGGATGCAGGGGAGCCGTCCTCCCCGGTACATTCGCCGCGCATGACGCTTGTCAGATATTCAACCACTTCCTTCGCATCGGCAGTCTTTTCCGTGTGGAGCTGTTCAAGCTGAGCATCAATATAGTTTTTGACTTCAACATTTTTCAACATCCGCTGTCCGTGGCTATACGAAGTCTTCGGCGAATACCCCGCCCTGACTGCTGCCTGCGTCGCGTTGCCGTCAACCAGATATTCATCACAGAACCGTTTCTGCTTTGCGTTCACAGTCCGTTTCCCTCCCTTCCCTGTTTTCCTCTCCCCACAGCAGGCCCTCGTGCTCCAGATCCTCAACGGCGCGTTCCTGGGCGCTGCCATACTCTTTCCACGCGCTGAAGCCCGTGCCCCGGTATGTATGGCGGCTGATAATCTCTTCACGGTACATTTTCAGCCTGTGACGGTTCCCGGGGCTGCGCAGATGACGCAGGCCGCTGCGTTCCAGCTGCCCGACACAGGCAACGGACACGCCCCGCTCGGCGGCTATATCGCGCAGTGTGCGGCTGTCATAATACCGCGCCCGGATGGTGGCCGCCTCATGCGGCGGGATGGTTGCAAGGCATTCGTCAAGGGCATGGTGCAGCTGCTGCGCGAACAGGCGGGTTTCCGCATCCGCGAACGGCATTAAAGCGGAATCGTCCGGGATGGCGTCGGCGCGGGTCAGGCCGTCGGGATCGTCGGCGGAGAGGGGGCGGTCGAGGCTGTCCGCATTGCAAAGCGGGTCGCGCCGCTGGCGCTGCGTGCGAAGGCCGATACAGCGGAAAAACATGGTCTTTACCGCATACGGCAGGAAGGACGCGAACGACGCGCCCCGCTTTGGATCGTACAGGGCCGCGGCGCGCTCCACGGCAAAATAACTTTCCTGTTCCAGATCCTCAAAGCCCACGCCCGCCGCTGCCATGCGCGCGCGGCTGCCGGGACTTGCCGTGAGCCTGCGCAGCAGGATTGCCAGCAGCCCGCGGTTTTGCTCATACAGCGCCGCCAGCGCGCCGCGATCGCCCGCTCTGGCACGCCCGGCCAGCGCCTCGTTTGTTTCCTCGGTTTGCATTGTGCCGCCCTCCCTGATGTGGTATAATAGCCGTATGGGATGGCCTGCCTTTGGGTGGGCGCGCCGCCCCGGCGGATTGACACCGGGGCGGCGTTGCGTTGTGTAGGGAGTACGCAGGCTGGCAAGGCACCCGCTTTGTGTTATCGGTCCATGTGGCGCATCCGCACACGGCATGCGCCGCCTGATGGGGCGGGATGTACCGGCAGGCGTTCCATCGCTATTCCCGGTTCAAGCTCTGTCCGTAACGTTTCGATATCGTTGTACAGATGGTTCACAATGTAGGCCAGCCCTTTGACAGCGCTTTTATCGCCTTCGAGTTCATCCAGCTTTTCATATATCGCAATAATTGCGCAAACCCCGCTGGCCAGCGCGCAGAGCCGGTTACAAAAATCTGTTTTGCTCATTTCCGCTCGCCTCCCTTCGTGTCCGCGAGGAAGCCCGCGGCGGTGAACACGGCCCCCAGCAGGAAGCCGAAAACCATAGCTGCAAATCCTCCCTTTCTGTTACTTCCCGCTTTGGTTGCTCCAACATCCAAAGCGGGTTTTCTGTCTACGCATCCATGAAATAATCAAGCCACTGGGCGCGGTCGAGATGGAGCATCTCGCCGATCTGCCGGATATCATCGGTATTAAACGGTTCGCGGCCATTCATGCGGCGGGAAACGTATGTAATGCCCGCCCCGATTCTTTTTGCAATATCGGCCTGTGTGACTTCGGCCTCATACATGGCCACTTTCAGCTTTGCAAACCTTCTTCTTGCCATTGTTGTTCCTCCCTGTAGGCCAACATGGCCGCGCGGGGCCATGCCGGTTCATATTCTTCGATGCTGTACGCATCCATACGCTCGTATTGCTGGCAAGTGCAGCGCTCGCCGGGGTCGAGGCTTGCGCCGCAAAGCGGGCAGGTGCGGTAGTAGCTCACGGTTCATCCTCCTTTATGGGGGTCAAGCTGTTGCCTTCCAGCAGCAGCACGGCGTCTGCGTGCTCCATGGCAACGGTCAGGAAGCACCCGCCGTCTGGCGTGTCGTGGAAGCGGTCCGGGCATTCCGGGTCGCAGGGTTTCCCGTCTACGGGGCATGTTACAATTTGCACTTTCGGCTCCTTTCTGGCGAACATCTCCACAACAGGGACGTTTTCGCCTTGCACAATATAACTGTCCAGTTCGTCCCTTAGCGTCCCTGTTTGGCTGGACACTAAGGGACGGCAAGGGACGATAAGGGACGTTTAGGGTCAAAAGGGACGTTATTTTTTGTATACGCGCGCGTGCGCGCGAGGGCTTATGGGGATTTGTTCAATCGTCCATCTTTCCTTGATATTCCTTGGGTACCTCATACCGTTCAAGGCGTATACCGCGATACCCGTTATTCTTATGCCCCACCGTCACAATCAGCCCGTCGTTCTGCTGGAGCTCGCGCAGCAGCGGGCCGGTCAGCTTCGTCTTTAAGTCTGCTGTGGAGTAGAACGGCGGGAAGCCCAGCAGCTTTGCGCCAATGCTCTTTACATCCTCATAACTCCAGAATCCGCCGCCCGGCCTGTCTGTAATTAACTGGTTCAGCACCTGCACCAGCGGCTCACGTTCGTATGGCACGCCCTTCTCTTTGCGCTTCACCATAGCGGTCAGATCGTCGGCGGTAAGGTCGCTGAAGCCCTTCCACTGCACGCCGCCGCGGCTGCCGATGGTGTACACAAGGCTTTTCCCTCTGGGCGCGTTGGAGCATTTGACGTGCAGCATCACGCACTCCTCTTCATTGTCCGGGTTGCGGATCAGATGCAGGATGCTGCGCATGGACGCCGGGATGTCGACGCTGCCCAGCGAACGGTTTACCGGCGATTTATCCCCGGCGCTCTTCACTGTGTGGGCTATGATGGCGCATGCGCAGTCTTCCCGTTCGCAGATGTCGAACAGCTTCGACAGCTGGGGCCGCGTCTCGTTGGGGCGGAACATGTCGACGCCCGCGCCAAGGAACGCCTGGAACGGGTCGAAGATGATCAGCTTCGCGCCCACCTGCCGGATCATGGCTTCAATTTCCGGGCTTGCGAACGTCAGCCCCGCCGCATTGGTGACGAAATGGCACCGGTTCAGATCGCCGCCGTCGGCCTCGATGCGCCCGCGCAGCACGGCGAGGTCATCCTCAACGGACAGGATGATAACGTTGCCCGGCGCTTCAACCGGCATATCCAGCACCGGGGCGCCCGTCGAGACGTGCGCGGCGATCGCGCACATGAACGCCGTTTTCCCTGCGCCGTTGTCGCCCTGAATCAGCGTGCCCTTGCCGCGCTGGAAATACGGCGCAAGCGTCCAGCGCGGCGGCTCATAGGGCACGGCGCTTGCCGGTATCAGGGCGGGCTTGT